>CAYXGJ010000001.1:0-175502 GCA_964464535.1 uncultured Thermodesulfatator sp.
CTATTCAGGAAACTAAATGTTTTATAGTAAATATAAAAAAGGCATAAAAATTGGAGGGGAGAGGTTTTTCCCCTCTCCCTTATATTAACCTAAAATAGAAAAGAAGGTTAAAAATGGGAAGAAAAGGGTTATTAATAACACCAGATTTGTGTATAGGATGTAGAGCTTGCCAAGTAGCATGTAAATCTTGGAATGAATTGCCAGCAGAAAAAACAAAAAACAAGGGAACTTATGAAAACCCTCCTGATCTTACAGGATACACTTATAATAGAATAAAATTTTTAGAGAGGGTTGAAAATGGTGAATTTAAATCTATTTTTGTTTCTCATAGATGTCGTCATTGTGGAGAACCTGCTTGTGTTTCAGTTTGTCCAGTTGGAGCTATGCAAAAAGACTCAGAAACAGGAATTGTATTTTTTGATAAAAATGTTTGTATAGGGTGCCAGGCATGTAAATCAGCTTGTCCTTTCGATATTCCAAGATATGATAAACAAGGAAAGATTAGAAAATGTCATATGTGTATAGATAGAGTTAAAGCTGGACTTGTTCCTGCCTGTGCAAAAACTTGTCCAACAGGAGCAATTAAATATGGAGAAAGAGAAGAACTTATAGCTCAAGCAAAAGCTGAAGGATTTAAAATACTTCATGGTGAAAAAGAACTTGGAGGATTAGGAGTAGTATTTGCCCTTAACAAAGAACCAAAATATTATGAATTAGCAGAAAATCCGAAAGCACCTGAGAAAGTGGTTGCCCTTGGTGAGATGCTAAGAATTCTTGTTGCTAAAGGAATTCCTATTAATAACTTCATAATTAGAGAATTCCTTAGCTAAGAATTTTTCTTGGGGGTCCTCCTCCCCCCATTTACTTTTTACAAACAATTTTATATAAGCAAGAGAAATAAATTATTAGTTCAATAAACTTAATTACAATTTACGTATTTATTTAAAATTTTTGTCCAGTCTTTTAAGTTTTTATATCCCACCACTCTTTCTACTAAATGACCATTTTGATTTAATATATAGGTTGTAGGAGTAATAGAAAAGTCAGGGAAAATTTTAAAAATATCTGAAGGTGCTATACCTACAATATAAGTAAGATTACGAGAATCTACAATTTTAGGAAGTAAAATCATCCCCTCTTTATCAACTAATAAAGAAACTATTTTATATTCATCAGATTTACAGGTTTGGTTAAGCTTGTTTAAAATATTAAGTTCTGTTAAACACATAGGGCAATAAGTTGTAAAGAGATTTAAAAGCACATATTTTCCTTTAAATTTTTGCAAACTGTACTTCTCTCCTTTGTAAGTATAAAAATCAAAATCTATAATAGATGAGGAATTTAAAGCTGAAAAAAAACTCAAACTAGTAATAAAAATTAAAATAAACAAATATTTTTTAATTTTCATATAAATCTCCCACTAAAATATACTTTAATATATTTTTAAAAATTTTAAAATAAATTCAACTAATCCTTTAATTTCTATCTCAAAATCTAAAAAATAAAGATTTTCCTGAAAATTAAGCTTTATCCCATCTTTTAAAGTAGTAATATAATTTTCCTTAGGATCAAGTTTAAAACCTTTGTAATGATAATGATCTGGAAAAGATAGCTTTTTTTTAATTTTTAAACCAAGTTTTTCTAAAGTATCAAAAAATTGTTTATTATTGGCTAATCCACAAAAAGCTATAAAATCTTTTTCTTTAAAATTATCTAATTTTTCCAAGTTTTTATTTAAAATTTTCCAATTTTTTCTATAAAGTTTAAAAATAGGTTTTTCTTTATAAAAAAAATCAAAAGGCTTATATTCTTGGTAAGCTAAAATAATAGCCTCTGCTCTTTCTAAAGAACTTATTGGCTCTCTAAGTCTTCCAAAAGGAAATAGTCTATCTTCTAAGTCTTCTCTTTTTAAAAGAACAAGATCTAAATTTCTCTTTAGTCTTCGGTGTTGAAAACCGTCATCTAACAAAATTAAATTAACTCCCAATTCTTTAAAAGCTATTTCACTTCCCCTTTTTCTATCTTCATCCACTAAAATACTTACTTTAATATTCTTTTTTTCAAAAATTTTACTAAGCAAATAAGGTTCGTCTCCAGCTTTTTCCCAGTCTACTTTAAGTTTCCCTTTTTCCATAACAATAACTGACCCTTTACTTTTTCTTTTATATCCTCTTGAGAGAACTGCTATGTCAAATTGAGAAGATAAATTTTCACATAAATATCTAATAAGAGAGGTTTTTCCGCTTCCACCAAAGGATAAGTTCCCTACGGAAATAATGGGAACGGGAATTTCAAAACCCTTAAAAAATTTTTTATCATATAAAAAATTTCTTGCTTGTATAATATAAAAGTATAGATTTACATAATTTAAAAAATTAAACATTTCCTTTATAGGCATCTTTTATAATCAGTAATAAAAATAAAATCCCTCCGGTGATTGCAGATAAGTATTGAGTTATTATTCTCCATAAAATAGCAAATATGCCTAAAAAATCAGCACCTATAAAATTGTCAAATATAGATAAAGCACCTATTTCACCTATACCACTTCCTCCAGGAGTTGGACTCATAAAAATGGCGTAAAATAAAGGTAGTTGAGTTAAAAAAATTTTTTTAATAAAGATTTTCTCATTAAAAGCTTTTACCAAAAAAGTTCCTGTTAAAAATAAGGAATTGTACATAAACAGGGTAAGCATTAAAATTATTAAAAATACTTTTTTCTTTTGTTCAAAAAAACTTTGACAAATAGTAAGATATTTTGATAAGGTATATTTTATGCTCCTTAAAATTTCTTTATTCATAAATTCTAATCCCCTTTTAAAAATCAATTTCCAAAGAGTAAATAAAATAGTAGTTACGAGAATAATTAAAATAAGCGTAAAAATTATTTCTTTTGCTTCTTTTGGATTATTTAATAAAGAATGAATAGTAAAAGGTAAAAATATTACATAAAAAAATATACTAGCAATAAATTTTAAAGTTGCTATATACATTATTTGATAGATTTCTACTCCTACTCTTTTTAAAGTATAAAAAAGAAGAAGTTCCCCTCCTAAAAAATATGGAGTTATTGTGGCTCCAAAACTATTTATCAAAGTTATTATATAACCATATAAAAAAGGATAATTAAGCCCTATAGTTCGTGCAATAATACAAATCCTTAAATTATCAAAAGTGTGAAAAAAAAGAAGAGCACATAAACTTAAAAATAGGTATTTTTTATTTATTAAATAAATTATCTGAGAAAAATTTGTAGGAATACTTTTGTTCAGTACATATAAGAAGGAGAAAAAGATTATTGTAATGGTAAAAAAAAGACCATATAAAATATTTTTATACATTAAAATCTTTTAAACCTTTTAAAAATTTTTTTAATTCTTTTAAATATTAAATTTTATGGTATTTTTAATATTACTATTTTAACCTTAACTTACAAACTATAAAGAGGGAGGTTATGGAAAGAAAAATTTTATGGGCTCCCTGGAGAGGAGAATATGTATCTGGCAAAAAAGAGCCTAACTGTATTTTTTGCCCTTCAAATAATCCACTCCCTGATGAAGAAAGGCTTATTCTTTATAAAGATGAAAAAGTTTTGGTAATAATGAACAAATTTCCTTATAATACAGGTCATTTATTAATCGCTCCAAGAAGACATGTAGCAGATTTAGAAGATTTAACTGAGGAAGAACTTTTAAATATAATGAAAATGTCTCAAGAAGCTGTAAAGATTCTTAAAAAAGTATTAAAACCGGATGGATTTAATATTGGTTTTAATATTGGAAAAGTAGCAGGTGCTGGTTATCCAGATCATATTCATCTTCAATTAGTGCCTCGCTGGGAAGGAGATATAAATTTTTTAGCAGTTTTAGATGAAGTTAGAGTTATATCACAACATTTAAAAACACTATATAAAGAACTTTTTCCTTATTTTCAAGATATAAAACTTTAATCTACTTCTAATTTGATAAACTTTTTCTTCCCTATTTTTAAAAAATGTTCTCCTGGAAAAAGTTCTATCTCTTCTTGAATAACAGGGGTCTTGTTTAAATCTATGGCTTTTTGAGATATTAGTCTTTTTGCTTCAGAACTGCTTTTTACTAATCCTTGGTCTCTTAAAAACCCAGGAAGCCAAATTTTCCCAGATTTAACTTTTATAGTAACTGCTTCTGTAGGCATTTCTCTTTTACTAAAAATTCTTTCAAATTCTTCTTCTACTTTTAAAGCTAATTCTTGGGAATGAAATTGAGAAACTACATATCTTGCAAGTTTTTTCTTTACTTCCTTAGGATGATATTTTCCTTTTTCTACTTTTTCTTTCATTTTATTAAGCTCTTCTTCAGAAAAATCAGTTAGTAACAAATAATATTTCCACATAATACGATCAGGAATAGACATTATTTTCCCATACATTTCAAAAGGTGGCTCCGCTATTCCTATATAATTTCCAAAACTTTTGCTCATCTTTTGAACTCCGTCAATGCCTTCTAAAAGTGGTAGAGTAATTACTACTTGCGGCTCTTGACCATATTCTTTTTGAATATCCCTTCCTATTAATAAATTAAATAACTGATCAGTTCCTCCAAGCTCTACATCAGCTTCTAAAACAACGGAATCATATGCTTGAAAAAGAGGATAAATTAGTTCATGGATACTTATAGGTATTCCAGATTCTAAACGTTTTTTAAAATCATCTCTTTCTAAAATTCTGGCTACCGTATATTTAGCACAAAGTTTTATTACATCCTCTACAGACATTTTAGAGAACCAGTGACTATTAAAAACTACTTTTGTTTTATTTGAATCTAAAATCTTAAAAACTTGTTCTTCGTATGTTTTTGCATTTTCCAGCACCTGTTCTTTAGTTAAAGCCACCCTTGTTTCAGACCTTCCAGTAGGATCTCCTATTATACCAGTAAAATCTCCGATTAAAAAATAAATTTCATGCCCAAGATCTTGAAATTGCTTAAGTTTTCTTAAAAGCACTGTATGTCCTAAATGAAGATCAGGTGCAGTAGGATCAAAACCTGCTTTAATTTTAAGGGGTCTTTTTTCTTTGTAAGATTTTTCTAATTTTTTTATTAATTCTTCTTCATTTATAAGATCAACTATTCCTCTTTTTATAATTTCAAGAGCTTTTTTAACCTCATTTATCACTTTTTAATTACCTCCTCTACTTTTTGAAAAATAATTTTCAATTGCCCTTACAAGTCCCTCTATTGTATATTCTTCAGCTTCAATATGAGGCTCAAAACCAAACTCTTTTAATGTAGAAGATGTTACAGGCCCAATAGAAACAAAAATAACATCTTTTAATTGTTCTTTTTCACTATTTTCAATAAGTTCAAAAAAATTTCTTACTGTGGAAGAGCTTGTAAAGGTTATCAAATCAATTCCTTCTTTTAGAATTTCTTTTAGTTTTTCCTTGGATTCTTCACAAATTTTGGTTTCATAAATTGGAATTACTTCAACTTTAGCTCCAAATTCTTTAAGTTTTTCGGGAAGAACCTCCCTTGCCTCCTTTGCTCTTAGTATAAGAACATATTTATTTTTAAGATCTAACTTAGAAAAAGCAAAAACTAGGCCCTCTTGAGTATAATCCTTTTCTGGTATTAGATCCGGAAAAATTCCGTAATTTTCTAAAACATTTTTGGTTGCTTTTCCTATAACTGCTATCTTTGCACCTCCTAAAGCTCTTAAATCTTTTCCACTTTTCCATAAAGCTTTTAAAAATATTTTTACTCCATTTTCTGAAGTAAAAACTATCCAATCGTATTTTGATAATTTTTCTATAGTTTGAAAAATTCTTTCATCAAAAAGAGGTTCTATTTTTATAGTAGGTATTTCATAGCAGATTGCTCCAAGTTCTTCCAATTTTTCAACCAGTTTACTTGCTTGTTCTCTTGTGCGAGTAATTATTATTTTTTTACCAAAAAGGGGTTTAGTTTCAAACCAATTAAATTTTTCCCTAAGCTTAACCACTTCTCCTATAATAATTATAGCAGGTGCAGTAATACCCTTTTCTTTTACTTTTTCTGCAATATTTTCTAATGTTCCTGTAGCTACCTTTTGTTTAGGAATTGTGCCCCATTGAATTACTGCAACAGGAGTATTAGAGCTTTTTCCCTCTTCTATCAATCTTTTAACAATATGAGGTAAATTTTTTACTCCCATTAAAAAGATTAATGTTCCTATTTTAGAAAGAGCTGAAAAATCTATTTTACTTTCTTCTTTATTCTCAGCCTCATGTCCTGTAATGATTGCTAAAGTGGAAGTGTAGTCTCTATGAGTTACAGGAATTCCAGCATAAGCAGGAACTGCAATAGCTGAAGTGATACCAGGAATTACTTCAAAAGGGATATTTTCTTTAGTTAAGGCTTCTACTTCTTCTCCTCCTCTTCCAAAAAGAAAGGGATCCCCTCCTTTAAGTCTTACCACTATTTTCCCTTCTTTAGCCTTTTTAATAATAAGTTTATTAATTTCTTCTTGTGGCAAAGTATGAGCTCCTGCCTTTTTACCTACATAAATCTTTTCTGTTTCTTCCTTACAAAAATCTAATAGTTTCGGATTAGCAAGATAATCATAAATTACTATGTCTGCTTCTTCTAAAACTTTTTTACCTTTTAAAGTAATAAGTCCTGGGTCCCCTGGACCAGCTCCTATTAAATAAACTCTTCCTTTTTTCATTTTATTCTCTTTTATAAATCTCTTTTAAAATTTCTTTTCCACCAGCTTTTAAAAGGTTTTTAGCAAGTATTTCTCCAAGTTTTTCTGGCTCAAAAACACTTCCTTCTTCTCTTAGTTTATAAAATCTTTCTCCTTCTAAATCACTTATAAATCCAATTACAAAAAGTTTAGAATTTTCAATCCAACAATAAGCTCCCATAGGTACTTGACAACCACCTTCTAAAGTCTTTAAAAATGTCCTTTCTACCTTTACACAAATGGCTGTAGTTTCTGAATGAATTTTACTAAGTATTTCTTTAATTTTAAGATCATCTTTTCTTATCTCTATTCCCAGAGCTCCTTGACCAACAGCTGGGACCATCTCATCAATAGTTAATCTTTTATAATTAATTTCTATTCCCAATCTTTTTAATCCAGCCTCAGCTAAAATAATCCCATCAAATTGTCCTTCTCTCCACTTTCTTAAACGGGTATCCACGTTTCCTCTTAAAGGTAAAATTTCTAGATCTTTCCTAAGCCTTTTTAACTGGGAAAGCCTTCTTAAACTACTGGTTCCAATTTTAGAATAAGAAGAAAGTTCTGAAATATTTTCATAATTTGAAATCCAAACATCAAAAGGAGATTCTCTTTGAGGAATACAAGCTATTTCTAAATCCTTAGGTATTAAAGAAGGAATATCTTTCATGCTATGAACAGCAAAATCTATTTCTCCTCTCAAAAGTGCTTCTTCTATTTCTTTTACAAAAAGTCCTTTACCTCCAATTTTACTTAAAGGGGAGTCTAAAATTTTATCTCCTGTTGTTTTTATGATTACTTTTTCAAAATTAATTTTAGGATAAAAAGGCTTTAATTGTGAAATTACCCAATCAGTTTGAGCTAAAGCTAATTTACTTCCTCGGGTTCCTACTTTAATAACCATTTTAAAAAATTTAGTGACAGCTACTGCAAGTCCTACTTTTACAAGCGGAACAAGCTGAACCTAAAGAACTAACAAATTTACTTCCTGATTTAAAAGCTACTTGAGACATTATTTTTTTAACCTTTGAACTTTTACATTTTTTACAGACAATTTCATTATCTTTATTCCCCAAAATTAATTCTTCAAAAATTTCTCCACAATCTTCACATTGAAATTCATAAATAGGCATAATCTATCACCTCCATAAAATATTCCACAAAAGACTTTTTTAAAATAATACCATTATCTAATTTCGTCAATGTTGAAAAGATTAAAAAGGATAAAAAATTGAAAAGTTTAAGAATGATTGATTTTTTTAAAAAAGATGTTATAGAAACAACTTACTTAGAAATTAAAATCTAAAGGCAAGGATTAATGAAAAAACCAAAAATAATAGTTACTGGGGGAGCTGGTTTTATAGGTTCAAATTTGGTAGAAACCCTTAATCAAAAAGGGGAAGACCGGATTATTATAGTTGATCATTTGGAAGAAGGAATTAAGTGGAAAAATTTATTAAATCTTAAATTTTTAGATTATATAGAGAAAGACGAATTTTTAGAAAAAATTGAGAAAGGTTATTTTAAAGATGTTTCCGCTATTATCCATCTTGGCGCATGTAGTAACACAACTGTAAGGGATTTACATTATTTATACTTAAACAATTATAGATATTCTCAAAAATTAGCTCTCTTTGCTTTGGAAAACGAAATACACTTTATTTATGCCTCATCTGCTGCAACTTATGGAGATGGTTCAATGAGTTTTTCTGATGAAGAAGCTTTACTTCCTAAATTAAAACCTCTTAATCCCTATGGTTTTTCAAAACATCTTTTTGATCTATGGCTCTATTATAACGGAATTTTAAATCAGGTGGTAGGATTAAAATACTTTAATGTATTTGGAGAAAAAGAGTTTCATAAAGGTGAGATGAGAAGTGTAGTTTTAAAAGCTTATGAAGAAATTAAAAAAGAAGGGAAGGTAAAATTATTTAAATCCTATCATCCTGATTATAAAGATGGAGAACAGCTTAGAGACTTTATTTATGTAAAAGATGCAGTAGAAGCTACTATTTTTTTCTTAGAAAACCCTAAAATTAAAGGCATTTTTAATGTAGGAACAGGTAAAGCAAGGTCTTTTAAAGATCTTGTTTTAGCAATTTTTTCAGCTCTTTCTCTTTCTCCTAATATTGAATATATAGAAATGCCAGAATATCTAAGAAATCAGTATCAATACTTTACTCAAGCAGATATTACCAAACTCAGAAAAGTAGGTTATAATAAGCCTATGTGGGAATTAGAGGAAGCAGTTAAAAATTATGTGGGTTATTTAGAAAAAAACTATAATTTCTTTTATGGATAGCAGCTCTATATTGGAATTTATAAGGTCATTTTTTAAAAGAAAACCCAAACATTTTTCTGAAGTAGAAGAAGAGATAAAAGAAGTATTAGAAGATTTTAAAGAAGAAAGGATTTTAAGTGAGTTTGAAGAAAAACTGGTTTTAGCTTTTTTTAGTCTAAAAAGTTTAGAAGTTAGAGATGTTGTAATTCCAAGAAACATATTAGAAGGCTTAGATATTTCTTTATCTTGGCAAGAAATTAAAAAAGTTATTATTCAAAAACCTCATCATTTTTATCCTGTTTATAAAGAAATTTTAGATAATTTTTTAGGGTATGTTTCTCTTAAAGATTTAATAAAGGGCTTTGAAGAAGATAATTTTCACTGGCAAGAGTATATAAAAACACCTTTAATAATCCCAGAAAATATTTCTTTAGTTTCTGCTCTTGAAAAAATGACAGAAAAAAAAGTTGAAGTTGCCTTTGCTGTGGATGAACATTCAGAATTAACAGGTATTATCAGATTAAACAATATCTTTAAGGAATTATTAAAAACTGAACTCCAATGCCCTCACCCTGATAAAGAGGGGTGGATAATTTTACCTGGAACCTTTAAGCTTAGAGATTTAGAAGAATGTCTAAAAATAAAACTATCTAAAGGTGATTTTGAAACTATCTCTGGATTGATTATAAGTCATCTAAAAAGAATTCCTAAAAAGGGAGAAAAAATAAAAATAGACCCCTTAGAAATAGAAATTGTTAAAGCTGATGAAAGAAAAATAGAAATTGTTAAGCTAAGATCTTTAATAAAGTGAGAATCTCTATTAATCTAATTGGATCTATTTTTTCAGCTTTTCTATTAACTCTTTCTTTTCCAAAATGGAATTTATGGATTCTCGGTTTTTTTTCTCTTATTCCCTTATTTTTCAGCCTTATTCTCACCAAAGAAAATAAAAATAAAATAATTTTTTCTTTTATTTTTGGAATTATTCACTTTTCAACCCTTCTTTATTGGTTAGTATATACCCTTACTAAATACGGAAATCTTAATCTAATCATTTCTTTATTTCTTCTGCTTCTTCTTTCCTCTTATTTAGCTTTGTATTATGTTTTCTTTTTTTACACTAATTTTAAACTTAAAATATTTGAATCTCCTAATTTTATAAAAGGTCTCTTTTTTAGTTTAACCCTTGTGGGTATGGAATATCTGAGAGGAAAATTATTAACAGGATTTCCCTGGGGGCAGTTAGGTTATATTTTAAGCAATTTTTCACCCTTTTTGCAATTAGCTGATATAGGGGGAATATGGGGATTATCTTTTATTTGTGCTTTAATAAATTATTACATTTTTTTCTTCTTATATTCTTTTTATTTTTCTCTAAAGCCTTTGCTAAATTTTAGATTTTTAATCAATAATCTTTGTTTTCTTATTTTTTTTATTACATTTTTAAGCTATGGAATTTATAAGAAAAGTTTTTGGGAAAAGTTAATTTCCCAAAAGAAAAATTCTATAAAGATTTCCCTTCTGCAAGGAAATATACCTCAGGAAATGAAAGAATTAAGTGAAATTGAGTATTCTCTTAAAATTTATAAAAAATTAGCTCTTTCTGCTTTAAAAGAAAAACCTCACATTATCTTTTTTCCTGAAACTTCTTTTCCCTTCTTTTTTCCTTATGAAAAAGAACCCACTCTTAAACTTTTAGCTTTTTTAGAGAAGTTAACTTTAGAATCTAAGAAATTTGATTATTTACCTGTCTCAATTTTTGGCACCTTTAGACTTAAATATAAAAATGGGAATCCTTTCGTATATAATAGTTTAATTGTTTGGGATGGAAAGGATTTTGTAGATCTTTATGATAAGGAAAAGCTTGTACCCTTTGGAGAGTATGTTCCTTTAGAAAAATATCTTTCTTTTTTAAGAAGAATTACTATTGGGCTTGGGATTGTTAAACCTGGTTTTTCCAAAAATCTTTCTTTTTCTTTAAAAGATGAAATTATTAAAGTAACCCCTCTTATTTGCTTTGAAAGTGCCTTTTCTGAAATTTTAAGAAAAAGACTTAAAGAAAATCCTCAGCTAATTTTTATTGCTACAAATGATGCGTGGTTTGGTAAAACCTCAGCTCCCTATCAACACTTTCAGATGGCAATAGTAAGGGCTGTTGAGGCAAGAAGATATACTGTGCAGGTTGCCAATACAGGTATAACAGGAATAATTGATCCAACTGGAAAAATTATGAAGATGACTAAGCTTGAAAAAGAGGAAATTGTTTATGAAAAAATAAAACCTCTTTATGAAAGAACTTTTTTTATAAAATATGGAAATATTTTAGGAATTGGAGGCTCTTTAATTTTATTATTTTCCTTTATTCTAACACTTTTTCTTGCCAAATTTTTAAACCCTTAGGGTTGAATCCTAAAAATTGAAGAATTCTTTTTACAAACTGGTTAATCAATTCTTCTAAATTTTTGGGCTTATGATAAAAACCAGGCATAGCTGGAAATATGACTGCACCTGCTTTACTACAAATTTCCATATTTTTTATATGAATTAAATTAAAGGGTGTTTCTCTTATAACTAAAATTAAAGGCTTTTTTTCTTTTAGCATTACATCTGCAGCTCTTTGCAAAAGGTTTCTTGCGGAACCACTTGCAATTGCAGATAAAGTTCCCATAGTGCAAGGTATAATAACCATCCCAGAATAATTGCTTGAACCACTTGCAGGAGGAGAAATTATTTCATCCTCTTTATATAGTTTTTCTGCAAAATTTAAGACCTCTTCCACAGGTTTTTCTAACTCATGATTCCAAACTATTTCCCCTGCTCTAGTAATAATTACCTCTGCGGAAATTCCAAGATTTTTTAATTCTTTTAAAAAATAATAGGCATAAATTACACCACTTGCTCCTGTAATTCCTATTAAAAATTTTTTTTCCATTTTTCTGCACTCTCCTTAGCGATTTTATCAACCCTTTCATTATAAAAATTCCCACTATGAGCCTTCACTTTTTCCCATCTTATTTTATGAAAATTAACCAACTTTTCTAATTCCTCCCAGAGTTCTCTATTTTTAACAGGTTTACCTTCTGAGGTTATATAACCTCTCTTTTTCCATCTTGGCAACCACTCTGTAATACCTTTAATTACATATTCTGAATCAGTATAGATTTTTATTCTTTTAGGTTCCTTAAAATATGAAAGTGCATAAATAACTGCTTTAAGTTCCATTTGATTATTTGTAGTAAAAGGTTCTCCTCCTGTAAGTATTTCTTCTTTTTCTTTTAATTTTATTAAAACAGCCCAACCTCCTACCCCCGGATTACCAAGAGCACATCCATCTACATAAATTTCTATTTCTCCATTTTGAGATTCTTCTTTTAAATTTTCTAATTCTTGAAGAATTTCATAACCACTACTTGTTCCAATAACATTAGCTCCTACAGACAAAAAATCTAAAGTATCTTTTAAAGTTCTTATTCCTCCAGAAGCTTTGATTTTTATTCTTCCTTTAGAAAATTTTTTAATAATCTTTATATCTTCTAAGGTTACTCCTCTTTTTGCAAAACCAGTTGAAGTTTTAACAAAATCTATTCCTGTAAAAATAAGAATTTCCACTGCATTTTTTATTTCTTCTTCCTCTAAATATGCAATTTCTATAATTCCCTTTAATACTTTATTTTCTGCAATCTTTCTAATACTTAAAAGTTCTTTTTCAAGGTTTTTATAATCTTTAGATTTTAACCATATCAAATTTATAACAAAATCTATTTCATCAACTCCAAGTTTTAAGAGGTTTTCAATTTCTGCCAATTTGGTTTCTGTTAAAGAAAAACCTGAAGGAAATCCTGCTATAGAAGAAATTCTAAATTCTAAATTTTTAAAGTTTTCTCTTAGATAAAAAACTAAAACAGGTGGGATACAAATGCTTCTAAAGGGATATTTTTTTGCTTTTACTAAAAAATCTTCAAACTCTTTATATGAACCTTCTGGTTTTAAGTAGGTATAATCAATTTTGCTTGCTATATTTTTTATCATTAAACTATTTATAAAGTAGGTAAATACGATTGCTTAAAGAAAAACCTTTTAGTTTTTTTTTAAGTTTTTCTTTTGATAGTTTTGCTTGCACTAAAACCCAATGAGAAGTTCCAAGTCCTTCTGGAAAGACTAAAAATTTTAAAGCCTCTATATTTTTCCAAGTTCTCTCTGAAATTTCATAAAATACTTCATTTATCCCAAGAGCTACTAAAAAGGAGCCTTGCTGAGTAAATCCAATATTTGAAAATCCATATTTTTCTCCCAATTCCCTTAATAAAGTAAAATCTACGTGAGAGGTTATATCAATTTCTCCTGGTTTAAAATAGGGATTACTTATAGCTTTATGTTCATAATAGCAAAGAAGGGTGCCTTCACTTCTTTCTGAAGAATAATAATCTTGTCTGGGATATCCATAATCTATGGTTATAATAAAACCTTCTTCTATTTTTTCTGAAAGATCTTTATAAAATTCTTCTATCTTTAAACAAACTTCGGTTCTATACCCTTCTTCCCAAAAAGGATAATAAGGCTCTATTATTTTGAAAATTCTTTTATCTTCTATATCTTTTAAAAGTTCCTTAATTTTTCCATTCTTTTCTATTTGAACCCATACTTCATATATTTTATTATTTTTCTTTTGGATTAATTTTACAGGAAAGGAATCAAAAAGCTCATTTGATAAAAATACTCCTCTAAACTTTGGTAAATCTTTTAAACTCTCTACCCATCTTATTTTTTCTTTAAAAGCTTTTAAGGTTTTTTCTTGAATTTTTATTATAGATAAAAATGGCTCAACTATTAAGTAATTAAAGTTGTAACCTTTTTTTATAGTATATTCTAAGATATCACTAGCTAAAAAGCCTTGTCCTGCTCCAGCTTCAACAATTAAAAAATCTTCTCTTTCTCCTAAAATTTCATACATTTCAATAATTTGACGAGCTAAAGTTGCCCCAAAAATTTTATTTACACAAGGTGAAGTTATGTAATCTCCCTTTTTACCAGGAAGCATACCTCTTGCATAATAACCATATTCAGGATGATAAAGAGAAAGTTCCATATATTTTTCAAAAGTAAAAGGGGACTCTTTTGCTAAAATATCTAAAAACATTAATTATTTTTTAATTAAACCAAATTCTATCATTAGATCTTTATTTTCATCTATTTGATACAAAAAAACCATTCTAGGGATTTTACTTGGAATTTCTATTTTATGGTCTTTACCTGTAACCATAGAAGGAGTTGAAGCTTGCAAAGTAATACCAGTTTTTTCAAATTCTCTTCTAAATACCCCACATATTTGATTGGTAAGTTCTCCTCCAGCATCAATAACATCTTTATTAATTTTTTCTACATTTTCTCCAAGGACATTTTTCATAAAATCAAAAATTATTCTTTTATCATAACTAACAATAAAAACACCTTCAAGTTTTTCAGAAGCTAAACCTATAATTACTGAAATGTCTTTAAGTTCTGTATTTTCTTTTTTTACCTTTGTATCTTTTAAAACAGGAGTTTTAGCTAAATAAGTTCCTATTACTTTTTCTACAGCTTTTTTGATATGATCTGATACAGATGAAGCTTGCATTTCTACCTCCTAAATATTTAAAATTTTAAACTTTTTTACTACAGATTTAAGCTCTATTCCAAATTTAGCTACTTCTTCATTAATAGCAACCAATCTTTTCAACTCTAACTTTAAGATCTTTTGTAGCATTTGCAACACTCCCCATATCCTTTGCTATAATTTTGGCAGCAAAATTTCTTTCTTCAGTTGCATTGCCATTTGCGTTGTTTTTTCAATTTGAGTCTCTATATTTGCACTAAACTGCTTTGTTATATTTATTATAAAAGGAAACTTTAAAACTACTAAAAAAATAACTTCTGAAACTATAAGGCCTGCAAACGTTCTTTTTATATACCCTAAGGGTTTGTCAGCTAACTCATCTGCTCTTTTTGCATAAAAATTTACAAAATCATCAAGCTCTTTTTGCATAGCTCTTATTTGAGGAAGTACTTTTTGTTCATGAATAGGAATAGCTTCTTCTGTTTCCCCAACTAAAATAAATTGAACAACTCTATTATTGTTTTTTTCTAAATTTAAACTGACATAAATAGTTTTATTTAATTCTTTTTCCTTTCCTTTTGATCTTATTTTTGCCTTCAAAAATTCTATACACTCTCTGTAAGCTTCTCTTACTTTTAAAATTTTATTACAAAATTCTTTTCTCTTTTCTATATTCGAAGTTAAAAGCATTTTTGTGATATTTAACTGAATATTTGTAAGAATTTCGTTTCTTCCTTGTTGAGCATTATTAATTTTAGCTATTCTTTTTTTAGGTCTTTTCCATTAGTATTTATCACATACAAACTATATAAAGTATATAAAAAAGCTATAATAACTATAAAAATTATCACTTCAAAACCAAAAAGAAGTTTTTTGCCATATCCCAGTTTTTAAATATATCCTCCCTTATTTAGTTTTAGAAAATTTTTTTAATCTTTAATTACTTTTTCTATATCAAGGATAAGTAAAAGTTTATCAGGCAGTTGATAAACATTTTTAATATATTCTTTAGAAAGCCCCTCTAATTTATCAGGCACTCTTTCAAGTTTTGAAGGCTCTATTTCTAAAATTTCTCCTATCTCCTCTATCACCAAAGAAACTGGGGCTTCTCCTTCATCTTTTATTATTAAATTAAGCTTAGGAGTAATTTTTAAGTCTATTTTCAATTTCTTTGCAAGATTCATCACTGTTACAATTTGTCCTCTTAAGTTCATTATTCCAAGTATATGTTCATCTGAAAGAGGAACAGGAGTGATATCTATTTCTTTATTAATTTCCATTACTTTGCTTGCTGGTATACCAAAAAGAAAATCCCCCATATAAAAGGTTACCATAGTAATAGTGTTAATAACTTTAATTGAGGTATCCTCTTTTTTTTCTATCATAAATTCTTCTTTTTTTACAAATTCCATTTCCTGTCTTCCTCCTTTTTTCTCTTAAAAAACTTAACTTAATAATCTTTCCATTTCTACTAATAGCTTTTCTCTATTAAGTTTTACTTCGTAACTATTAGCACCTATCTCAAGCACTTTTCTTCTTATATCTTCTCCTGCAAGGGATGTTACTACAATTATAGGAATATTTTTATAATCTGGGGTTGCCCTTATTTCTTTTATAAGTTCAAATCCATCAACTTCTGGCATTTCTAAATCGGTAATGATTAAATCAAATTTTTCGGAAGCAAGCTTATTTAAAGCTTCTTTTCCATTTTCCACAGCCTCAACTTTGTATCCTACCCCTGTTAGATAATTTTTAATCATACCTCTAAAAAAGGGAGAATCTTCAACAAGAAGCACTCTTTTTGTCATGCTTTCCTTTTCTACTTTTACAATAAACCAATCGGGATCATACATTTCAATTATTTTGTAAATATCAATAAAAAGAACAGTCTTCCCATCAATAATTTTATGACCTAAAATTCCGGAATAATTATAAATCCCTTGTTCTATTTCTGGAGTGGTTTCTAAAGTCCCTACGATGTTAGTGCAAAGGATACCGCAAGTTTTCCTTCTTTCTGTAAAAAATAAAACATTATAACTTTCTTGAGAAAGCATTCCCTTTAAAGGTATATAATTCTCTAATCTTATAATAGGAACGACCTCATCTCTATAAATGATTATCTCTTTACCTCCAGAAATCTTTATTTCATCTGCCTTTATTTTGTCAAGTCTTGAAATTAAAGCTATAGGAATTGCAAATCTATCTTCTCCAATATCAAAAAGAAGTAAAATTATAGTCTCTTCACTGGAAGTTTTTATTTTTACTGTAGTTGATTCATACTTTTTTTCTATTTCTTCAATACTTATCCCAACAAACTGGGAAAGACCTATCACGTCTAATATAAGAGCAAGTTTCCCATCTCCCATAATAGTTGCACCAGAATAAATGGGAATATTTTTAAACCATCTACCAAGTGGTTTCACTACAATTTCTTCAGAAGCAAATATTTTATCCACCAAAAGCCCTATAAATCTTTCTCCTGTGTTTAAAATAACTAAGTTTCTTTGTTCTTTAGTCTCTCCGTCCTCTTTTAAAACTTCTGACAATCTCAATACAGGTATTATTTCCCCCCTAAGTCTATAAAATTCATTATTCCCAACTTTAAGAAGGTCTTTTTCTGGATCCACATTAACGAGTTCTTTAAGATTTACCTGAGGTATAGCGTAGCGATATTCTTTAGATGCAACTATTAATGCAGGTATAATAGCAAGAGTAAGAGGAATTTTAATTTTAACATTTGTCCCCTTACCAAGAATAGTATTAATTTCTATGGAACCTCCAAGTTTTTCTATGTTAGCTTTAACTACATCCATTCCTACGCCACGTCCAGAAAGTTGGGTAACAGTTTCGGTAGTAGAAAAGCCTGGTTTAAAAATAAGATTTAATAATTCCTTTTCAGAGACTTTTTCTGCCTCCTCATAACTTATAAAACCCTTTTCTAAGGCTTTCTTTTTTATTTTTTCAATATCTATACCTCTCCCATCATCATCTATTTCTATAACAACTTGTCCTCCTTCTTGATAAGCTCTAAGAATAAGGGTACCCTCTTGAGGTTTACCAAGTTGAACCCTTTCTGAAGGTATCTCAATCCCATGATCAATAGCATTTCTAATAAGATGAGTAAGAGGGTCTTTAATAGCTTCAATTATTGAACGGTCTAATTCTGTTTCTGTTCCCTCTAAATGTAAATTTACTTTTTTACCTAAAGCTTTAGCTAAATCTCTTACAATTCTTGGAAATTTATTAAAAATACTCCCTATAGGCTGCATTCTTGTTTTCATTATGGTTTCTTGCATTTCTGTAGTTATCATAGAAAGTATCTGCACACTTCTTGTTAAGTCTTCATCCATTGTCTTTTGAGAAAGTTGAACAACTCTATTTCTTGCAAGAACAAGCTCTCCAGCAAGATTCATTAGTTGATCAAGAAGCCTTACATCAACTTTTATGTGAGTTTCTGCAAGTTCAACCTGAGGTGAGACAACAATTTCTTCTTTCTCTTCTTTAATTTCTTCTGCTAGCTTAACTTCTTTTTTTTCCTCAATTTTTTCTTCAGCTGTCTCCTTTTTCTCTTCTACCTTCCTTTCTAACTCTTCTTCCAATACTTTTTCTATTGGTTTTTCATGAATTCTTTTTTTTAGCTTTTCATTAAAATTAGACAATTCAACCAGAAAATCTAAAATTTTGTCTTCTACAGGTTCAGCTTTATTTTCTTCTATATAACCAATAATATATTTTATGTAATCAACTGCTTTTAATAAAATATCTACAATATCTTCTTCAAGTTCTATTAAACCATCTCTTAATTTTGAAAGAATATCTTCAGAAAAATGAGCTATACTTTCTAAAGTTTTAAAACCAAAAAACCCAGAAGCCCCTTTTAAAGAATGCATAGTTCTAAAAAGTTCTTTTAAAACCTCAACCTTCTTAGGATCTTTTTCTAATTCTATGAAACCTTCTTCAAGTCTAGTTATCCCTTCTTTTGTTTCAACTAAAAAGTCTTGCAATATATCTTCATCAAAATTCATTCTTTTTCTCACCTCCCTATATTTTTGCGCTTTTATTATAATTAAATTTTAAAGCTCCTTTGAAATAACTTTGCTTTACCATTTTTTACAACTAAATAAGCTTCTTCTCCAATTATTAAAGGTAAATTATTTTTAATGTGTCCAAAAGAAAAAGCATACCCAATAGGTATATGCTTAGGTAAAAATTCTTCTACTCCTTTTAAAAAATCTAAAGGATCAATTTTACCTATATCCCCTATTATTATTCCTTTTATATTTTCAATTCCCAAAGTGAAAATCACTTGCAAAAATGCCCTTTCAATTTTATATCTTTTTTCTTTAGTTTCTTCTATCATTAAAATTAGAGATTTTTCAAAGGGTAGATAAGAAGTTCCACATAAACTTGCCAAAGTAACTAAATTTCCTCCTAAAAGCGTTCCTTCTGCTTTACCTTCTTTATAGGAAAAACCTTCTAGTTCTATATCTTTATTTCCAGCTATTACTTCTAATAAATTTCTTAAAACTTCTTCATTTAAATCTGGCAGATTAACAATCATTGGAGCATGTAGTCCCTTTCTTTTGAATTTTTTATAAAAATATAAATGTAAAGCTGTAACATCACTAAATCCAATTAGAGAGGAATATATATTTATTTTTTTATTTTCGGAAAAAATTTCATCTAAATAAGGAATTAATTTTATAGCTCCAAATCCTCCTCTTACTGCCCAAATAAAGTCATATTCTTTTGCTGTTATCAATTCGTAAAATAAAAAGGCTTTAAATGAAGGAGAGAAATCGGAAAAATCTACAAAAGATTTAAAGGATATATTGTTTTTTCTTAAAACTTTAATCCCTCTTTGATAGGTTCTTATAGAGGGCGGACTTGATGGTGAAAAAAGAGCTATTTTTATTTCTTTTTCCATAAATAATAAAGTCCTTCTAAAGTTAAATATGGTTCTATCTTTTCTATCTTTTTAGAATAGGGAGCTATAAATTTAGCAAGTCCTCCAGTAGCTATAATTTTAGGATTTGTCCCCATTTCTTCCGAAAGTTTTTCTATTAAAAAGTCAGTAAGACCTATAAATCCATATATCAAACCACTTTTTAAAGCTGAAATAGTGTCTTTCCCTATAACTTGAGAAGGAGGCTCACTTAAATCTATTTTGGGTAATTTAGCAGTTTTCATAAATAAAGCCTCTGTAGAGATTGAGATCCCGGGAGCTATTGCTCCTCCTAAATAAACACCTTTTTCTGAAACACAATCAAAAGTTATAGCTGTTCCAAAATCAACTATAATTAAAGAGCTTTTATATTTTTCCCATCCTGCTAAAGCATTTACTAATCTATCTCCCCCTATTTCATAAGGATATAAAAGGTCTATAGGAATTTTAACGGTTTTATGATCTGCAACTAAAACTTCCCTGGCTAATAATTTTTCCCCCATTTCAATCCACCAATAAAGTGCAGGCGGAACTACACAGGCAATGCAAACTCCTTTAAGGTCTTTTAAAACTATTTTATAAATATCAAGAAAGCTTTTAAGTTTTGCTAAAACTTCATGGGAAGAAACTGGTATTTCAGTTTTAAAACTAAAATTAGCAACTAAATTGCCCTTTTCTTCAAAAACTCCACAAACTGTGGAAGTATTTCCTATATCTATAGTTAAAAGCATTTAAGTTTCCTCCTTAATACTTTCTAAAAGCCAACATACCCAATCTTCTTTTTCCTTTCTCCAAAGAATTTTTACTTTACAGCCTTTTAAAATTTCTAAAAGTTCTTTTTCCATGTTCTTCATAAATCCAGATACTAAATAAAATTTAGAGTCCCAAAAAGAGGAAAGATTAAATAATTCCTCTAAAAGATTTTTATAAAGATTTGCCAAAACTAAATCTACTTTGATAGGTAAAAGTTCTTTTATATCTCCTTCTATAACCTCAGCGGAAAGACCATTTAAAGTTAAATTATGTTTAGTCACTTTTACACATAAAGGGTTGATATCTACAGCTATAACATCAGCTCCAAGCTTAGCCCAAAAGAGAGTTAAAATCCCTGTTCCACAACCAATATCAAAAACTTTTTGAGGTTTACCAAAATTTTTATAAAATTCCCAACCTAGCTCAAGAATCATAGAGGTTGTAGGATGAGTTCCTTCTCCAAAAACTATACTTGGATCAAAAACAAGATCCCATTTTCCTTCATACCAAAGGGGAGCTATTTTATAAGGTCCTACTTTAAAAGGTTTTAGCACTCTATTTTCATTCCAAATTTCATAAGGCATTACATCTTTAAAATCAAGTTTAAGTCCATATTTTTTTATTAATTCCTCAACAAGGTTATCTTTTGGTTTATGAAAAAAAAGAATTCCTATTCCATCTTCTTCCCATACTCCTATTAAATCCTCATCTTCAAGTTGATTAAGGGCTGGATGAAAATTTTTGAAACTATATATAAAAAGAGTCTTGTATTTTTTATACTTACCTTTTAACATTTTTAATAATTTATTTTATTAGCAATTTCAAATAACACAAGAAAAGAATATGGTCAATTCTTTTACTATGTTTTCAATATATAAAGTAATTAAAATTATGATTAAATTTAAAATCATCCAAAGAAGTAAAAACATACGAATCCTTAAAAATTTTTTCTGAATTTTACTAAAAAATCCCTCTTCTATTAAAATATTTTTTAAAAATTCAATTCTTTCAAATATTCCATAATGGTGCCAACTTTTTCTATACAATTGCCCTGAAACTTCTCCTATTTTAAATAAAGCTGAAACAATAGGTTGAGGGCTTTTTAATATAACAGCAGAAAAAAAATCTGCCTCCCTTTCAAATTGTCTTAAAAAGAAAGAAAAAATATATCTTATGTAAATAAAAGTTAAAAAAATTAGTCCTATCCCTAAAATTATTTCTAATGAAATTGGTAAAGTTTCTTTGTTTTTTATAATTTTAATTAATTGAGGGGAAAAATAATAAATAATTAAAAAAATTAATATTAAAAAGGTTAATAAAAATAAGGGAAGATTTAAAAGTAAGAGCAAAAGCCAAAAATTGTGTCTTTTTTTGAGATGCCCTACCTCATGAGCTACCACTCCTAAAATTTCTTCTGGAGAAAGAATATTTAAAAGAGGTTTAGAAAAAAATAAATACTTAAAAGGTGGTAAAAAACCTATAATACCTGCTGTATAAAGCTTTTTCCCTAAGTTACCTAAAACATAAATTTCATTTATTTTAACCTTATTTTTTTTCAAAAAATTTAAAATAATTTCTCTTAAGGCAAAATCATCTAAAGGTTTTA
Source organism: uncultured Thermodesulfatator sp. (assembly GCA_964464535.1). Lineage (GTDB taxonomy): Bacteria > Desulfobacterota > Thermodesulfobacteria > Thermodesulfobacteriales > Thermodesulfobacteriaceae > Thermodesulfobacterium. The sequence continues at coordinate 21,878 of CAYXGJ010000001.1, forward strand.
CAGGCCAAATTTTAATTATTAAAAAAGGAGAAAAAATAATAATAAAAAACAAAAAAAGAATAAATTCTCCTTGAAAGTTTAAATTAAGAATATTAAAAACATCCTGAAAAATAACTAATAGTAATACCGGAAGGATAATACCTAAAAGGATTTTTAAGTAATTAAGTGTAAATCTTAAAAGTAAAAATCTTACTAAAAACATATAATGCAAAAACCATAAAATCCCTATAAGAGAAGAAAAATAGATATTATCTAAATATATTTTTAAATTAAGAAAACTTAAATCTATAATATAAAAAATAAAACTAAAACCTATAAAAATTTTATCTAAAAAATGAATGAAGTCAAAATGATAAATTCTTTTTCTAACTATTAAAAGGAAAAAAATAAAAAAGAGTTCTTTAAAAATAAAAAGGGGGAGGAGAAAAATTAAAGAAATTTTATAGGAAGTTACAGGAATAAACTCATAAATAATAAAGGCCAACCAAAGATATATAAGGTCTTCATAAATCAAATTTTAATACCTTTAGAAAGTATTTAAAAAGATAAAAGATACTCTGCTAATTTTTCTAAATCTTTATTTTCTAAATTTTTAGTCTGTTTTATATATGGCTTCATAAAATCTTCTCTATCTGGATCAATGATAGCTTTAGCCTCTCCTTTTAAGTATTTGATAAGTTCTTCTTTTTTATTTTTGTATGCTTTTGATATGCTTTTAAGAGATGGAGCAAACCCTTCATCTTTTTGATAATGGCAGGAACTACAATTAAGCTTTTTGAATATCTTTTCTCCTTCTGCTGCTAAAACTTTAAAACCATAAAATATTAAAATAAATATTAGCCCTAAAAAAATTGAAATTTTTTTCATACTTTCTTCTAAAAATTTTTAACTGCTATTTTCTGAAGAAGTATTTTCTTTTTTTTGTTTTTCTTTCTTTTCCTTTTCTTTTCTTGCATAATCTGTAACATACCATCCAGTTCCTTTTAAGATAAAATTACTTTCACTAATAAGTTTTATTAACTCTCCCCTACATTCCTTACAAATCTTTAAAGGTTCATCTGTTATTTTTTGCCACACTTCAAAGTGTTTTCCACAATTTTTACACTCATATTCATAAATTGGCATCTTTTTCACCTCTCTTGCCAATTTCAAGAATAAATTTGGTCAAAATAGCAAAAAACTTTATTCATATAAGGTAAAACTATAAAATCTTTTAAGGCTTTTTTGGTAAGATTATGCACAATTTTTTCTTCTTCCCATTTATATTTAGAGTAGAAATTACTTTCATATCTTATAAATCTAACTAAATGGATCAATTCGTGAGTTAAAATATAAAGCAAAAGTTCTTTTAGAAAAGGGGTCTTTTTATTAAAAATTTTATTTTTATTAAGACATATAATATAGAAATCTTTTCTTTTTGAAGGTAAATCATGTAACAATTTACCCTTTAAAATAGTTGCAAACTTATTTCTAAAAAATTTATTCTCCCTTAAAATATATATATCATAAATTAATCTACTAATTTCCCTTTCTGAAAGTTTAAATTTTTCAATAAGATTTAGTTCGCAAAGATAAAAAATATTTTCTAACTCACAAAAATCGCAAGATTTTCTCAAAAATGAGGTTATTTTTCCCCTTTGGGATAAGATCCTAACCAAATTACCTGAAGACAGTAATTTTGCATTTCCTCCAAACATTCTTTTATCTTCTCGTCTTTAATATGTCCTTCACAATCTAAGAAAAATATATATTTCCAAGGTTCATCCTTGGAAGGTCTGCTTTCTATTTTAGTAAGATTTATTTTTCTTATAGCGAAACATCTAAGTACATCAAAAAGAGCACCAGGTCTATCAGCTACACTAAAAAGAAAGGAGGTTTTATCATCACCAGTAGGCTGAACCTCTGTTTTACCAATAATCCAGAATCTTGTAGAATTTCCTTTTATATCTTCTATATTTTTCGCAACAATCTGAAGATGATATAATTTTGCTGCCACCAAACTTGCAATTGCACCTACACTTTCATCTACAGCTGCCCATTTTGCTGCTAAAGCTGTTGAGGGAACTGTTTCAACAGGTACAGAAGGTAGTTTTTTTCTCAACCATTTTCTACACTGAGCTATAGCCTGAGGATGAGAAAGTATTTTTTTAATATCCTCCATCTTGCCAGTCTGATTCATAAGGTGATGAGAAATAGACTCATAAATTTCCCCACATACTTTTAATCCATATTCATAAATAGCATCAAGTGTGGTTCCTACAACACCCTCAATAGAATTTTCAATAGGAACTACACCAAAATTAACTCTTTCACTGCTTACCTCCTCAAAAATATCCGTTATAGTTTCTACAGGCACAAGTTCAGCAGAAGTCCCAAAATAATTTAAAGCTGCAATATGACTGAATGTTGCCTCAGGACCAAGATAAACTACTTTTATTTTTTGTTGAACACTTCTACAGGCTTTTATAATTTCTGAATAGATTATTTTTAATGCATCTTCAGGAAAAATTTTTTGATTAATTTTTAAGATTTTATTTAAAATCTCTTTTTCCCTTAACAAATCAAAACTTTCATATCCTATGTTTTCTTTAATTTTCCCTATTTTTTTTGCAACTTCTATTCTTTCTTTTAAAAGTTCAATAATTTGTGTATCTATTTTATCAATTTTTTCTCTTAATTCTTGAAGTTTATTGTTTTTCATACTCTATTTCTATTTCGGCATTTTTGATTCTTAAAGAATGAAACAATTTCCTTTTTACCTTTAAATTTTTTATTTTAGAAAAACAATCCAAACAAAAATAAGTCCCTCTCCCACCTTTTTTTTGAAGTTTATCTAAAATTATTTTATTTTCTTTTACATAAAATCTCAATAAATTTTTTTTGGGCATCTTTTTTTTACAAACTATACAAGTTCTCTCAGGAACATGTCCTTTTTTAGGCACCTATTTCTTTCTTAGCTTTTTCAATAATTTTTTCTACCTCATCTAAAGATAACTTAGTTAATTCAGCAATTTTTTCTATAGGTGTTTCTACAAGGGTCTTTAAATCTTTAATATCTGCTTCATAAAGATACCCTGCAATTTCATCAGATAGGCCTGTCACTTTAAGCAATTTTAAAAATTCTGGTTCCTGACGCCTTAAATACTGTGTCTCACTTAAAATATCTATTCTCCATCCTACAAGTTTAGAAGCAAGTCTTACATTTTCTCCCTTTTTACCAATAGCAAGGGAGAGTTGATCATCAGGGACAATCACTTCAAGTGTTTTATTTTCATTATCTACTATAACTTTACTACATTCTGCCGGAGCCAAGGCATTGTAAACAAATTTAGCAGGATCAGGATCCCACAAAACTATATCTATCTTTTCTTTCCCCTCTTTTTTATCAGTCTTTGCTATATTAAGTTCCTCTAAGATGGTAGAAATCCTTGAACCTCTTACTCCTATACAGGTACCTACTGGATCGATATTAGGGTTAGTTGAAGTAACTGCAATTTTTGTTCTTGAACCAGGTTCTCTTGCTATAGCCACAATTTTAACTATACCTTCTTGAATTTCAGGTACTTCTTTTTCAAAAAGTTTTTTAACAAAAGCTGGATGTGAACGGGAAATTATAATTTGAGGTTCCTGTTGTCTATATACCTCTATTACTAAAGCTTTTAATCTATGCCCTCTAATATACTTTTCTCCGAACACTTGTTCTTCTTCAGGTAAAAGGGCTTCTGCTCTTCCTAAGGAAAGAATTACTCCTCTTTTATCAAATCTGTGCACATATCCACTTACTATTTCTCCAATTTTATATTTATATTCATCATATATAAGCTGTTTTTCTGCGAGTCTTAATTTTTGAGAAAAAAGCTGTTTTACAATTTGAGCAGCAATACGTCCCAAATCTTGAAGTTCTACTCTTTCTCCGATAATATCTCCAGCTTTAATATTAGGATAAATCTTTTGAGCCTCTTCTAAAGAAATTTCTGTCTCTTTATCTTTAAACTCTTCTACCACTTTTTTTAATTTGTAAATCTCTAAATCACCTTTTTCTTCATCATATTTAACTTCAATACGGGCTTTATTGCCAAATCTTTTCTTGGCTGCAATTCTAATACCTTCAATCAAAGCCTCAACAACTATCCCTTTAGATAAACCCTTTTCCTTACTTAAACTTTCTATAACCCTTTTTAATTCTCCTGGCATAAATATTCTCCTCTACTTAAAAGTTCATTTAAACTTAATCTCAGGTTGTAAATTTGCTTTCTTAATATTATCTAAGGAAAATTCCCAAATTTTTCCTTCTACCTCCATCTGAACCAGATCTTTTTTTATTCCTAAAATAGTACCTGTAAAATTTTTTCTTCCAGAAATAGGTGTTTTTAAAATAATTTTAGCTTTCTCTCCCTTAAATCTTTCATAATCCTCTTTTTTTACTAAGGGTCTTTCTATTCCAGGAGAAGAAACTTCCAATATATAAGAATGATGAATAAGATCTTCCTTATCTAATATTTTACTTACCATCTCACTTATTTTTGCACAGTCTTCTACCGTAACTCCTCCTGGTTTATCTATAAAAATTCTTAAAACCCAACCCACTTTTTCTCTTCTCCATTCTAAATTCACTAATTCCATATTTTTTCTCAAAATAGGAATTTCTACAATCTCTTTAATTTTATCTTTAATTTCTTTTTCCACAGTCTTAAAATTATTTTTAAAATTATATCACAAATATATCAAAAATTACCAATTTTTAAAGTGAAGTTTTAGAGTTTTATTTTCTTGACTTTAATTTTATTTTGTAGAATATTTGATAGAGAATTAACAAAATAAATAAAAGCGGGCGACGGGATTCGAACCCGCGACCTGAAGCTTGGGAAGCTTCCGCTCTACCCCTGAGCTACGCCCGCTTTATTATTAAAATTATAATTAATTTTAAAATTTTAACAAGTAAAAAATTTTAGTCAAAGGGAGTAAATTGAAAAAAAGTTACGATGTGGTTATTGTTGGTGCGGGTCCTGCAGGAATATTTACTGCTTGGGAAATAATCTCAAAAAGTAATCTAAAGATTGCCATAATTGAAAAAGGAAAAGATATTGATAAAAGAACCTGTTATATAGAAAATTTAGGAAAATGTTTAAATTGTAAAGTTTGCGATATGTTAAATGGTTGGGGAGGAGCAGGAGCTTTTAGTGACGGAAAACTCAATCTTTCTCCTGAGATTGGAGGATTTCTTTTAGATTATATTCCAAGAGAAGAACTTATTAGTCTAATTAATTATGTAGACAATATATACGTAAAAATGGGAGCCCCTCAAAAAATTTATACCTTAGATGAATTAAATATAGAAAGAATAAAAAAGTTATGCTCTAAACAGGGACTTATATTTATACCCTCTAAAATAAGACATATAGGAACTGAAAAATGTAAAGAGATTTTAAAAAATTTAAAAGATGAAATTTCAAAAAAAGCAGATATTCTTTTTGAAAAACCTGTCTCTAAAATTTTAACTTTAGGAAAAAAAGTAAAAGGAATTCAGTTAAAAGATGGAAGTAAAATTTTTGCTAGTTATGTAGTTGTTGCCCCAGGAAGAGCAGGAAGTAGCTGGTTAGAAGTTGAAGCAAAAAGATTAAATCTAAATACTAAAATAAATCCTGTAGATATAGGAGTTAGGGTAGAAATCCCCGCCTCTGTAATGGAAGATTTAACTTCCCTTTGCTATGAACCAAAATTTCTTTATTATTCTAAAACCTTCGATGATCCTGTAAGAACTTTTTGCGTCAATCCTTATGGAGAGGTAATTGTAGAAAATGTAGAAGGAGTGTGGACAGTAAACGGACATAGTTATAGTTATAAAAAAACAGATAATACCAATTTTGCTATCTTATGTAGCACTTACTTTACTGAACCTTTTAAAGACCCCATTTTATATGGAAAAAGTATTGCAAAACTTGCTAACCTTTTGGGAAAAGAAGTTTTAGTTCAAAGGTTAGGAGATATTAAAAAAGGAAGAAGATCAACAGAAGCAAGAATTTCCAGAAATCCAGTTAAACCCTCTCTAAAAATCGCTACTCCAGGAGATCTTAGCTTTGTTTTACCTTATAGATATTTAGTGAATATTTTGGAAATGCTTGAAGCTCTTGATAAAATAATTCCTGGTGTTAATTCTCCTCATACCTTACTTTATGGAGTGGAAGTTAAATTTTATAGTCTTAGATTTGATTTAAATCGCTTTCTTGAGACACAAATTAAAAATCTTTTTATAGCAGGAGATGGAGCAGGAATTACAAGGGGTCTTATCCAAGCTTCTGTCTCAGGAGTTATAATTGCAAGAGAAATTATAAAAAGAAGTTTAAATTTAGGATAAAAATAAAATTCAAAATGCAAATCCAAAATTTTATGCTATAATTTTAAAAAATCGCTTATAAAGGAGGTTTTATTTTATGAAAGCTAAAATTGAAACTTCAAGATTAGAAAAAATATTAAAAAAAATTGAAGGAGTAGCTGACAAAAGAGCCTCTATGGCTGTTTTATCTATGGTTTTAGTAGAATATAAACCTACAGAAAGTTATCTTCATTTACTTTCTACAGATTTAGAAATAGGTTATAAAGGAAAAATATTTGCTGAAGTTGAAGGAGAGGAAACTTCTTTTTGTGTTCCTGCAAGAAAATTTTATGAAATAGTTAAAAACTTTCCTGAAGATGAAGTTTATTTAATTAAAGAGGATAGCAGATTAATTATTAAAGATGCGCAAGAAAGAATTTTATATAATTTAGCTATCACTGATAGTGAAGAATTTCCAAGTTTACCTGATTTTATAGAAGAGAATGCTATAGAGATTCCGGGAAAAGTATTAGCTGAACTTATATCAAACACTATTTTCTCTACCTCTAAAGAAGAAAGTCATTTTGTATTGGGAGGTATTTATTTTGAGCCAATAAAAGATGAAAGTATTTTAAGAGCTGTTGCCTCAGATGGACATAGACTTGTTAAACTTGATAGAGAAATAATAGGGATAGAAAATGTAAATTTTAACGAAGGATTTATTATTGGAAGAAAAGCTGCTAAACAGATAGAAGACATTGCAGAAGAAGAATTGATAGTAAAATTGGGATATATAAATAATTATGTAGTAATATGGACATCAAATTCGGTCTTTTTTGCAAGAACTATTGAAGGAACTTATCCAGATTATAGAAGTGTAATACCTTCTCATTATGAAAATATTTTAAAAGTAGATAGAAAACTTTTAATTGATGCTTTAAAAAGGGTGTCCTTAATTATACCAGAAAGATTTAAGCCTGTTACTTTTGATCTAAAACCAAATGAAATTACTCTTATTTCACAAGAGGTAGAATTGGGGAAGGCTCAAATTAAGCTTAGCGCTATTTATGAAGGGAAACCTCTTACCGTAAATTATAATGCAGATTATATTTTAGATGCTTTAGAAGTTATGAATTCAGAGGAAGTGGAAATTCAAATAGGTGAAGAAAGAACTCCTGCCTTAATAACTGGAACAAGAGATGAAGGCTTTCTTTACTTGGTAATGCCTATGGTCCTATAAGATCATGGAAAATCTCGATAAAAAAGAAAAAGAACCTCAAAAGAACATGGATTTTACTCAAAATTACGAAGCAAGTAGTATAAAAGTCCTTTCTGGTTTAGAAGGAGTTAGAGCTCGTCCTGCAATGTATATAGGCTCAACTGATATTTCAGGGTTTCACCATCTTTTGTGGGAAGTCCTTGATAATTCAGTTGATGAAGCCTTAGCAGGGTATGCAACAGAAATAATAATAATACTTCATAAAGATGGATCTGCAAGTTGTGAAGATAATGGTAGGGGAATCCCAACAGATATACATCCTGAGGAAGGAATTTCAGCACTTGAACTCGTAATGACAAGACTTCATGCTGGTGCTAAGTTTGATCACGGTGTATATAAAGTCTCCGGAGGTCTTCACGGAGTAGGTGTTTCTGTGGTAAATGCTCTTTCGGAATGGTTAATTGCTGAAGTCTATAGAGAAGGAAAAATATTTAAACAAACTTACAAAAGAGGCATTCCAGATGGTCCAATACAAATAATAGGAGAAACCAAAAAAAGGGGAACTTTTGTAAGATTTAAACCTGATCCAGAAATTTTTGAAAACTTAGAATTCGATTTAGAAATAGTTCAAAAAAGAATAAAGGAATTATCTTATCTAAATCCAGAAATCAAATTTTATCTAGTAGATGAAAGAATTGGATTTTTTGAGAAATATCATTACAAAGGCGGTGTTGCTGAGTTGGTAAAAGCTTTGAATGCAAAAAAAATCCCCATTCATTCAAAAGTTATTTATATTTCAGGAGAAAAAGAAAATGTTAAAGTTGAAGTAGCTATTCAATATAATTCAAGTTATATAGAAACTCTGTACAGCTATGTAAATAATATTCATACCAAAGAAGGTGGAACTCACATTATCGGTTTTAGAAGTGCATTAACTAAAGCTATAAATAGATATATTTCCGATGATAAAATTTCCAAACAATTTAAGATAAAAGTTGAAGGTGAAGATGTAAGGGATGGGCTTTGTGCTGTTATATCTTTAAAAGTTCCCGATCCTCAATTTGAAGGTCAAACAAAAATGAAACTTGGAAATAGCGAGATTAAACCTATTGTTGAATCTATTGTATATGAAGGCTTAATGAAATTTTTAGAAGAAAACCCAAGTGAAGCTAAAAAAATTATTCAAAAAATAACCATTGCTGCAAAGGCAAGGGAAGCTTCAAAAAAAGCAAAAGAACTTATAAGAAAAAAAAGCGAAATAGAAGAATTTTTAATAGCAGGGAAACTTGCAGATTGTTCTGAAAGGGATCCTGAAAAAAGAGAAATTTTTATAGTTGAAGGAGACTCTGCAGGAGGTTCAGCTAAGCAAGCAAGGGACCGTAGATTTCAAGCTATTCTTCCTTTAAGGGGAAAGATCTTAAATGTAGAAAAGGCAAATATGGAAAAAATGCTTTCTTCAGAAGAGATAAAAAGTATAATTGCAGCTTTGGGAGCTGGTATAGGTCCTGATAATTTCAATTCTGAAAAATGTAAATATCATAAAATTATAATTATGACCGATGCTGATATAGACGGAGCACATATTAGAACTCTTCTTCTTACTTTTTTCTATCGTCAAATGCCTGAATTGATAGAAAAAGGCTGGCTTTTCATAGCCCAGCCTCCTCTTTATCGAGTAGTAGAAGGGAAAAAAGAAATTTATTTAAAAAATGATGAAGAATTGGATAAATATATTTTAAAGAGAATTTCTGAAGGAGTTAAAGCCTATTTTATAAAAGATTCTCCTAACGAAAAAATAGAAATTGAAAACTTTCGTAATCTCTTTTTAACTTGTGCAAAGCTTGATCGAATATTGCTAAATCTTTTCAAAAAAAATTATCCTCCTCAAATTATTTTACTACTTTTAAAAGCTGAATTAAATAATCTTTCCTTCTTTGAAGACTTTTCTAAAATGGAATCTCTTGCTAAGGATTATCAAAATTTGGGTTTTAAAATTTCTAAAATAAAACCAAGTGATTACAATCCTAAATACTATGAATTTTTTATATATTCAGAGAAGGAAAATTTTATTTCAACCCGTATAGGACCTGAACTTATTTTAGAAAAAGATTATAGAGAAGCCTATAAAGTATTTGAAAATTTAAAACCTTATATTTTTTACAAATTACAAATTGCCTATAAAGATTCAATTAAAGTGTGGGAAAATTGGATCTTTTTTATAAGTGAATTTTTACAATATTTAAGAGAGGAAGGTAGAAAAGGACTTTTTATTCAGAGATATAAAGGTCTTGGAGAAATGAATTCTAAACAATTATGGGAAACTACTATGGATCCTAAAAACAGAGTTCTTAAAAAAGTAAGCATTTATGATGCAGAAAAAGCTGATGAACTTTTTTCTGTTCTTATGGGTGAAGAAGTGGAACCCCGTAAAGAATTTATTTATCAACATGCCTTAGAATATAGAGAACTTGATATTTAAATTAAAAATGAAACCAAAATTGCCTAAAAAAAATTTAAAACTGATTTTATCTAAGAAAAAAATTTCTCAAAAAACTAAAGAATTAGCTAAAAAAATTGAAAAAGATTATAATGATGAGCCTATAGTATTTATTGGAATCCTTAAAGGGGCTTTTATTTTTTTAGCTGATCTTATTAGAAATATTAAAAATCCTAATATAGAAATTGATTTTATAAGGGTTAAAAGTTATGGACTTTCTGATACTTCTTCTGGTAAAGTAGAGATTACAAAGGATATTGAAGTTTCATTAGAAGGTAAAAATGTTATTTTAGTAGAAGACATAGTTGATACAGGGATTACTTTAGAATTTCTCTATAATTATATAAAAACTCTTAATCCTAAAAGTTTAAAAATTTGCGTTCTAATTGACAAAAAGGAAAGAAGAAAAGTAGAAATTCCTATAGATTATGTGGGGTTTGAAATAGAAAAGGGTTTTTTAGTAGGTTATGGACTTGATTTTGCTGAAAAATATAGACATCTACCTCATATAAAAGAGGTTATAAAAAAATGAGCAAAAAGAACTTTGTATGGAATTATTTAAAAAATAGTCCTTGGTATATATGGGTGATAAGAATTACAGGCGCAATTTTTATTGCTTATATTGTAATAAACGCCTTAAAACTTAAATAACTACTTAATGCTCAGATTTATATTTAGGATGTTCATAAAGTACAGCCATACGGTTAAGTACAAAACGATAAGTTAACACTAATAAAGTAATTACTCCTGCAGTAAGGGCTACTTCAGTCCAAGCTGGATAATATTTTTGAGAGAAGGGTACATACCATTTATAAGCTATTAAACATATATTTAAGCGATTTACTATTACTCCAAAAGCGGTTAATACCGCCCCTAATTTCACAAGCCAAGCGATTCTATTTCTTACAGCAGAAGTAAACATAAGTGCCGGAACAAGAACAAAGGCAATTAATTCAACCCCATACCAAAATCCATAAAATCCTTTTAAATAGTGCCACTTTTCATAATGAGCAAAATCAAGAAGTTTTAAAATTAAATAAATATAAAGGGCACAAGCTGCAGCTTTTCCTAACCCAATAAGCTTTTTGTTAAAATCTTCTTCATCAAAGTCTTTTATTTGATGCCTAAAAGCTTTATGAGTAATAGTCCCTTCAATAATAACTATTGAAATACCACCAAAAATTGCTGAAATAAGAAAGAAAGGAGGTAATAAAACTGAATACCATAAAAAATGAAGTTTATAAGGTGTAACTAAATATAAACCACCAAGAGCTGACTGATGTCCTCCAGCGATAATAACTCCAAAAATAGTTGCCCAAATAATAAGTTTAGCAAAGAAATCACGAACTCTTTTTAAATCTAGCCATTCAAATATTACTGGAGCAAATTCTATAAAACAAATAATTGTATAAAGGAAGAAATGCCAACCTACTAAGAATAGAACAGAAGAAAAGCCCCAAGACCATATTATTAAATTATATAAATTGTAATATCTTCCCAAGTCAAATAAAAGTGCAAAAATAGCAAAAACATATCCGAGAAGACTTGATAAAGCTACAGATTTTGCAAAATGATGGTATTCTCTAAGACCAAATAAATGGATTGCAGTTCCCACTGTAAGCCCAGGTGCAGCAAGAGCAATACCTACTAAAATATCAAAACCAATCCAAAAACCCCAGGGATATTCATCTGAAAGATTAGTAGCAGGACCTAATCCATAAATAAGTCTATATACCATAGCGTAAATTCCAAAAATTAAAATTATAAGAGCAATCATATTTCCAATAGTGAGATTATCTCTTATAAATTCTCCTAAGGTTCTTCCCATAAGGATTTTTTCTCTGAACCAAGAGGTGTTATTTCTTTCCATGGCCCTCTCCTTTTTCCTCATTTATAGATTGTTTTTTCTTACGAGATCTTGAAATTTGATAGTAAGCTCCAAAAACTAAAGGCCAAGCTCCTACCACTTCAAAGAGTTTTACCGCAAATAAAAAACTATCACTATATTCTGGTATAGGAGTTTCTCCGATTTCTGTTAAAAAACCTACTTCTTCAAAAGGAACTGGTGATATATAAAGCCAGCTTGTCCCGCCTACTTCTTTTTCTCCATATACATAAGGAACATATTTACCGGGATTATTACCTATTCTATCCCAGGCTAATTTAATAATTTCACTTCTTTTACCAAAAGTCAAAGCCCCTGCAGTACAAATTTCTACACAAGCAGGAACTTTACCTTCAACTATTCTATCATAACACATAGTACATTTTGTAATTTGTGGAGTAATTGGATCATAATATTCATAAGCAGGGATATCAAAAGGACAAGCTAACATACAATATCTACATCCAAGACATACACTTTTATTATAAATAACAGGACCTTCAGGAGTTTTTCTATAGGCTTCAACTAAACAGGCAGAATAACAGGCAGGATGTATACAATGCATACACTGTTTTTTTACATAAAGAGGTATTCCATCTTTAGTATAAAATCTGTTTACTACAGTAAAATTCCCAGCATGAGGTCTTCTTATTTTATCAAAAACTGACGGCTTTTGATGGACAGAAGCTTCAAATTCCTTTAATGGTCTATTAGGATTTTTATTCCATTCATTACATGCCCATTCACATCTTCTACATCCAATACATTTAGAAATATCTATTAAAACTCCATAGGGTTCTTCTGGAGGGGGCAAATGCTTTTTCTTTCTCTCTTCATAAATTTTCCAAACTTTTTCATTAGCTTTATTCCCAGTAGCATAAATAGATGGTGCCTCTCCTTTACTGTATGCTTGAGAAATTGAGGGTTTAGCAATTATTAATGTCCCAGCTAAGGCTCCCAATCTTTTTAAAAATTCCCTTCTATTTAACTTCATAAATAGCCCCCTTTTAATATTTCCGCTCTTTGATGAGAACATAATAAATAAATATAAATATAAAAGCTGCTGTAACAGCAACTACATATTCAAATCCATGAGCAGTAAACAATTGTTCTATTGCATACATCCTTTCATCCCCTCTTATCTTTTTATTCCAAGCACATCTGTTGGTAATGGTCTTGGGCTTTTTTCTTTATGACAATCGGTACATCTATGGGTAGGTTTCTCAAGTCTCATATTATCATGACAACTAATACATTGAACATGATAGGCAGATTGTAATTTTAATTTATTGGGATTAACAGGATTAAAATACTTGGGATGACAATTCTGACATGATGGGGGTGTATCTTTTTTAGCTTCAGCAGGAAATTTTCTTTGATGATGACATCCCTCACAAAGAATTTTTAAATCATTATGGAAATACCTTGCCAATTTATGGTCATTAGAAATACTTACTAATTTATCTATAATTTTGCGATGTGGAAAATCTGCAGGTTCAAACTCTTTTTCTAATACCTTTATTTTAATTTCCTTTTTAACTACCTCAGGATCAAGTCCAGCTGTTGAAAGTGGTGGAGGCAAGGTAGCTTCTTTTTTACCTGTATGACATCTATCGCATACTTCCTTTTTGGGTTCCTTAGCTCTAATATCTATTAAAGGAATAAATTTGTGACAACCTGCACAATCTTTTTCTAATTTCTTTTTATTATGACATCCTACGCAACTGTGTTCCGAAAAGGGAGCATGATAAGTATCTACTAAATTTACCCAATCTCCTTCAGGAATTCCTTCTAATTTATGACAATCTTTACAAGCTTTTAATCTTTCATGATGACAAGCTCTACAGGTTTTATAATAATATTCATGATTTTTATGATTAAATCCAACTCCTTTCATTTTAGCATTTTCTACATTTATAAAATAAGTTTCCTTTTGTCCTCTATCTGGACGAGGAACTTTTTCAAGATCTGCTATGCTCTTATACTCTCCTGTATGACATTTACCACATTCAAGTGGGGGAACTTTCTCCCCTTCTTTTTTACTTACTTCCCTCTCTTTATTAATTTTTACATGACAGCTCAAACATCTTTCATGAGCTGTTTTTTGATAAGAAAGCCTTTTTTCTTCCGTAACTTTGACTATTTGAGAAAGTTCCGGTCCTCTCTTTTTCTTACTAAGGTCATGACAATAATAGCAAGATTCTTCTGTTCCATTTTGATAAACTAATTTCTTTTCTTTTAAATCATAAATATGATGACAAAGACCGCAGTCTTTTTCTCCTACCCTTTCTTTAAGTTTTGTTTCATGGTCATAATGAAGTTTAGGGTCAAATTCTACCAAAGGATACTTTATTTTAACAAATTCTTTTTCCTTTACATGACAATCTCCACAAGTAAGAGGACCTGCTTTTTTCTTTTCTTTTAATTTTTCTTTATGACATCCTATACATTCATCATGATAAGCTTTCTTATAAGCTTCTTTATCTAATTTAACTATTTTCTTTGGAAACTCAAAACCCAAAACATCTCTTTTTTCTATTTTCTTTTCTTTTATTATTTCATCCTCTTTTTTTACCCTTATTAATTCTTCTTTTTTCTCTCTATGACAGATGCTACATGTTTCCCACTCTTTTTTCCCCTCTTTTTTAAGAGCCTCTACATGCTTTTTATGATCAAATATAACTTGCGGTCTCTCTAAAGGACCAAATATTTCTATATGGGCAATGGCAATTTTATCCTCTGGTTTAGTAATTACTATTTCTTTAGAAGGTGGAATAGCTGGTGCAGTGTAAACTTGTTTTATTCCATAGATAATAAGAAGTAAATAAATTAAAGCTCCTAAAAGTATTAAAATAAGCGTTTCTTTTCTCATATCTTACTCCTTTTTATCCTTCTTCAGGTAACATTTCTTCAGGAATATACATAGTATTAACTATAAGCTCATCAAAAAACATTGTTTTTACAGGCAATTTAAAATAATTTATTATATCTTTTAAACCGACATTACAATTGTGACAGGGTGTAATTACTATTTTTGCTCCTGTTGCCATAATTTGTTCAGCCTTAACTCTATTCCCTCTTGCTTTATGGGAAATCCATTGAGCTAATACAGCAAGTCCTCCTCCTGCATTACAACAGAAATTGTGTTCTTTATTTGGATACATTTCTCTAAAATCTTCACAACACTCTCTCACAATATATCTAAACTTTTCTGCTGCTCCTGCTCTTCTTATAATATTACAAGGATCTTGTAAGGTAACAGGTTCTTTTATTCTTTTTGCAGGATCTATTTTAAGTCTTCCACTAACTAAAAGTTCATAGTAAAATTCACCTGGATGCATTACTTCAAAAGGTGTTTCCTTATATCCTAACATGGGTGGTGCCACATAACTTGTGGCAAATCTTGGATGCCCTCACTCAGTTAAAACTAATTTTTTAGGTTTCAGTCGTGCTGCATTATCATAAAGTCCTCTTACAATTCTTTGCATAGTGAAGAAATCACGAATAAACATAGGCATATTACTACTATCCCAAGAGTCATTCATAGTAACCATTGTCCATTTAACACCGGCTACTTGAAATATTTTAGCAATACGGTCTATATGATAAACTCCAGCCTTAGGCTCAGCAGCAAGGGGATACCAAATAACTTCAGCTCCTTCTATATCCATAGGGATTCTTAAATTCTTTAATTCATACATGCCTTCTTCTTCTCTCCAAAATAGCGTATCAATGTAATCACTTTGAGACATCCATACCTGATTTAATGTAGCCATAAAGGCTTGATTCATCTCAAACATTCTTTGAGGAACAACTCCTAAAAGGAAACAAAATCTTCTTACCAATCCAATAATGAAAGTAATATCTAAACCAAAAGGACAATATAAACTACAACGATGACATATATTACATTCAGTAAATACTATTCTTGCAATATCATATACTAAACTTGATTCTACTTTACCTTTTCTTTTCATTAATTCCCAGACAGTCATTTTTACTTTAGCAACGGGTGCATAAGTAGGGTCTCTATCATTTGATAAATACCATTGGCATGCTTCTGCACAAAGTCCACAATGTATACAGGTTTCTACAATAGCTTTGATTCTTGCAGTTTCTTTTCCAAAAACTGCCTGATATGCCTTTTCTATTTTTTCTGGTGTTAATCTTTTTATTGTCTCATCAAGCCCAGGATCCTCTATTTTGGGTCTTACATATTCAGGAAAATAACGACTTACGTATACTTCTTTTTCTTCTAAAACTTCTGGCTTAACTTCCATTATTTATCCCCCCTTTTTACCAATCTTTTGTTTTCCAACTTGCTGTTTGAGAAGCCATCCAAGCCCTTGTAAGGAAGAAATAATACATATGGGTTAGTCTTGTAAATGGAATAGCTATAAGCATTATCTCCCCAAATAAAATATGAAGATTTAACATAGCTCTATATGGTAACAACCATTGATAATGAGCTAAAAAACCTGTTAAAAAGGTAAAAAGACATATAAATACAAAAATAAAATCAGAATAGGTGGTAACAAATCTCACTGTAGGATCAAATAATCTTCTTCCAATAAAAAATAGGCAACCAATTATTACCAAAATTGTCCAAACATCTGCTACAATATCTGATAAAGTCCACCAAGAAATCCCCCAGGATTCATACCATAAAGCATTATGAGCATAAAGGAAAATAGGTATAAAAACTATACCTGTATGAAAAACAAAAGTAAAAAGAGTAAAGTAAGGTCTAAGCCTCCAGCTTCTTGAACCAAAAGGAATTAACCAATGAAGATAAGATTTAATAGCTGCTTTAATATTAATAAAAGGTAAAACTACTTTTTCTTTTTTAGCTAAATTTATTAAAGTATAACTTCTATAAACACTTCCTACTATAAAAATTATAAAGGTTACCCATACCATTGGTCCTCTAAGAAAACTATAAAGAGCTATACTTTCTAAAAATCCCATCTCTCTTCCCTCTTTATTTATATTTCATTAACAGAAAATAATTTTCTACAATAATTTCCATCTTTTATACATCTTACAAGAATTTTAGAGCCATCAGGACTAAATACAGGGTCCCATAACCAATCATAAGCTTCTTTACCAATTTTCCCATCAATTACAACAAAATACTTTCCTTCTTTTTCTGCTCTAACAGCTACTTTATCTCCTCTTGGAGAAAATACAGGATCCCATACATTATCAAACCAAACCTCCCATAGAATTCCATCAACTGCTACTGTCCATTTATTATTATGTTTTACTACTGCAGCTACTTTTTTACTATCTGGACTAAAGTGGGGATCTAAAACCATTTGATTAAAATTACTTTTCCAAGGATTCCCATCTATAGCTACAGTCCATTGTCCTGGAGCTAAAGCAACAACTGCTGCTATTTTCCCCCCATCAGGACTAAATTTTTGTTTCCAAACTTGCAAAAAGTAAGGCCATATAGGATCTCCATTTTTAGCTAAGGTCCATCCTTGTGGTGTCTGAACAGGAGCAACTACATCAGAACTTTTAGGTACAAAAATAGGCTCCCAACAACCTCCAAATTCTTTATCCCAAGTTTTATTATCAACTGCTATAGTATATTTAGAAAGGTCAGTCATTACACAAACTGCTACATGATTTCCATCATCACTAAATACACCACCATAAACACTCATAAAAGAATTATCCCAAGGTATACCATCAATTGCTATAGTATAATTTTTTTCGTAAATCCAAAAAATATCTAATTCTCTTCTTGGGTTTATCTGAACACGAGAAGCTGTCCTTTGACCATCAGGACTCATTATTACATCTCTTACTTCAACAAAAAGATTTTCCCAGGGTTGATCATTAAGACAAACTCCTTGAGTCATTTCCGGAGTTCTAAAATTAACAGCAATACTTTTGGTATCAGGACTTAAAGTTAAATTCCATGCCATATCAAAAGTATTTTCCCAGCGAGTTTCGCCTTTATCTCCTATTATTAAATTCCACTGATAATCTGCATAACCAAGACAAATAGGTTCATTATCTAAATTAAATTTAAGGGAATACATTCTATCAAAAAGTTCTTCCCATATCTCTCCATTTATACATAAAGTAAATTTACGAGTTTCAGGCTGAACAATTCCTGCAATTTTTTCTCCATCGGGAGAAGGAGTAAGTTCTCTTATATCAATAAATTTTTCCTTCCACTCTTTTATATTTGCAATTATTTTATTCTTGGTCTCCCAATCCCAACTTTCTATCATTAAAATTATCCTCCCTCTAAGATATTCAAATTTAAATTTTAAATTTTGGTAAAATTCTAAAAAAAAGTCAAGAGCATAAAAATCTTAAAAAAATCAACATTTTTACAAATTTTTCAAAAAAAATTTTTTTATTTTTCTTTTTTAACTTTTTTACGTTTTTTTTAATTATATATTTATTTATTAAAAAATTTCTGATAGAATAAAGTTTCTTCTTTAAAGTTCTTATCTTTTAAAGTTTTAAGCCAATCTTTAGAATATCCTATAAAATAAGGCCTTCCTTTTTCAATTTCTATAATCCATTCACTTAAAAATAAAGTTAACAAATTAGTATCTAAAATAACTACTGTAATATTTTTTCTTTTTAATGTATTCAGCCAATCAGCAAAATATTTAATATCTTCTAAATGTAAACCTTGTAAAGGATATTCTAAAAGAAGATAATTAAACTTTACATTACTTAGAAGTTTTCTTGCTATAAAAAGCCTATTTCTCTCTCCTCCGGAAAGCTCTTCAATACTTTGTCCCAATTTTAAGTAAGAAAGATTAAGTTCTTTAAGTAATTGAACTTTTTCCTTTATCTGATAAATACCGCCCAATATAGATAATATTTCCTCTATGGTAAAATCTAAAATTTCTGAAATTTTAAATCCTTTATAAGTTAAATTTAATACTTCAGAATTTAAACGTTTACCAAAACATTCTTCACAAATAGAGCTTAATTTCAAATTTTCTGTTTCCCAAATTTTTTTCCCTTTACCTTTACAACTTGAACAAACACCTTCCTTAGTATAAAAACTAAAATTTCTTTGGGTTAGTCCTTTTATCCTTGCAGAAGGAAGCTTAATTAATATTTCTCTTAAATTATCCCAAATACCTGTATAACTTATTATAAGATCATCTCTACCTTTAAGCTCTTTTGCTTCAACCTTTAAAATTTTTTCTCCTTCTTTTTCCAAACTTTCATTAAGCTTTTCAAAAAATAAGGTTTTTTTGCTACTTGTTTTTCCATAAATTAGATTGATACCATATTTTAACAGGTTTATTTTCTGTCCTTCTACAATGATCTCAATCAGTTCTTTTTCTTTAGAAAAATTTTTAGAAATTAAAGGCAAATCTCTAAGTTTTCTTTTTCCTTTTAAATATTGAGAAGTTAAAGTATCAGGTTTTTTTAAAAATTCTTCTTTTAAATCTGCTTTTATTAAATACCCTCCTTTTTCTCCTCCTTCTGGACCAAGTTCTATTATATAATCAGCATTTTCAATAATATATGGATCGTGTTCTATTAAGATTACCGAATTATCATTCTCTATTATATCTCTTAAAAGGGTAAGAAGTTTTTTCTTTTTTTCTATATCTAACCCTAGTGTTGGCTCATCTAATATATAAAGAACTTTGTTTAAATTGATACCAAAAATAAGGAGTAATTCCAAAAGTTTTCTTTCTCCAACAGAAAGACTAAAAACAGGGGTTGAAGGTTTTAAATAATTTATTTCTAAAAATAGAGCTTTTTCCAATTTAAAAAAAATAGATTCAAACCAAGATTTCAAACCTTCAGGAATACTTAGTTTCTTTAAAGTGTAATAGAGTTCTTTTATAGATAAATTAAGCCACTCTTTTATAGGTTCCCCTAAAAGTTTACTTTCCAAAATTGTGGAAGTTATTTTTAACCCTCCACAATCCTCACAAACTTCTTTACCTTTATAACCATATCCTTTACAAGACCTACATTTTATCCACTCTGTTAAAAGCTGGGCTCCACATTTCAAACAAAGAGGCTTAAGATTAAAAAAATATTCCTTCCCCTCTAAAAACTTAAGAATTATTCTTCCTTGGTTTAAGCTTTGACTTACTCTTAAATTCTCTAAAAATCTTTCAATAGATCTTTCTTCTTTTATCATCCTATCAAGCAAAAGATATATTTTTTCAAATTTATCCGGAATGCTTTTCTCAGAAAGATCAAATTCTTTATCATCAATTATATATTTTGTATATCCTTGAGAAATCAGAAATTCTAAAGCTTTAGGCGTACTTTCTGGAAGAGGTAAAAGAAAATAAAATTTTTCTCCTTCCTCTAAATTTTGATACCATTTTATAATCTTATTAAGCGCAGTAACTTTATTAAATTCTCCACAAGCTGGACATTTATATTCTCCAAATTCCTCAAAAAGTAATCTTAAAGTTTGATATAAAAAAAGAAATTCTCCTATAGTTTTATAGGGGTGCCAGTGTTTAACCCCTTGAGTCATTGCTATAACAGGTGGTAGAGGAGAAATAAACTTAGCCTTAGAGACAATATCTAAACTAACTTCTTGAGAATAGTTTAATATTTGAAAAAGCCTGTTTTTACCTTCCTCAGCTATGGTATTAATTGCTAAGGAACTTTTTCCAGAACCAGAAGGGCCAGTTATAACTACTAAGGAATTAAGAGGAATTTTTAAGTCAATGCCTTTTAAATTATGAGTATAGACTTCTTTGAGTTCTAAATAGGGCAAGGCTATTTTTAAGATAGATTTCTTAATTTTTTAAGCCAAGCCATAAATTCTTCATAAGTTAAAGTATTTAAAATATCTTTTTTTTCACACCAACCTCTTCTTGCAACTGCTGTCCCAAGAGGTAAATATTCTATTTGATCTATAAAATGTGCATCAGTTCCTATAATTAGAGGGATACTCCTTTCTTTAGCTGCTCTTGTATTTATATCATCTAAGTCAAGTCTTTTATAATAAGCATTTATTTCTAAAGCTTTACCATATTCACTTGCTATCTCTAAAATTTTAGGCATATTTACTGCATAAGGTTCTCTTTCTCCTATTACTCTTCCTGTAGGATGAGCAATTGCATGAACTAAAGGATGTTTTAAAGCTGAAATTATTCTATTAGTGATTTGTTCTTCTGTTTGCTGAAATCCTGTATGAATAGCTGCAATAACAAAATCTATCTCTGCTAACACCTCATCAGGATAATCTAAGGTTCCATCAGAAAGAATATCAACTTCGGTTCCAAAAATTAATTTAACTTTCGGAGATCTTTTATTTAACTCTTCTATATGTTTCTTTTTTTTGAAAAGATCTTCAATAGAGACACCACCCGCTACTTTTAATCCTTGAGAATGGTCACATATTGCCACCCAGGAAAGACCTAATTTTTCAGCTTTAACTATTATTTCTTCTAAACTTGCAGTACCATCACTATATTTAGAATGCACATGAGCATCACCTAAGATTTCATTATATTCAATCAGCTTGGGTAACTTTCCTTGTAAAGCTGCTTCTATTTCTCCTCTATCTTCTCTTAACTCTGGAGAAATAAAGGGAAGACCAATAGAGGTATAAACTTCTTCTTCAGTTTTCCCAGCAATTTTTTCTTCTCCTTTAAATACTCCATATTCATTTATTTTTAATCCCTTTTCTAAAGCAAGTTCTCTAACTCTTATATTATGAGCTTTTGAACCTGTAAAATAGGCAAGTGCTGCTCCCCAAGAATCTGGCTCAACTACTCTTACATCCATTTGGATACCTGTTCTAAGTCTTACACTGGTTTTAGTTTCTCCAAAGGCTATTACTTCCTCAACTAAGGGAAGTTCAGTAACTTTTTTCATTACTTTTTCTGGCTGAACAGAAGTAATAAGAATATCTATGTCTTTTACTGTTTCTTTTCTTCTTCTTATACTTCCTGCTACAGCAATATTTTCAACAGGACTTTCTCTCCTAAGAGTTTCTATAATTTCCTCAGCTAAGGGCAAAACTTCTCCAAGAGGTCTTCTTCCTCTTTTTTCTCTAAAAAGAGATATACCTTTTAAAATATTTTCCTCTGTCTTCCAGCCAAAACCAGGTAATTTTGCTATTTTATGTTCTTTGCAAGCTTTTTCTAATTCTTCAATATTGGTAATTCCTAATTTTTCATAAAGGACTTTTACTTTTTTAGGACCAAGACTTGGGATTTCTAAAAAATCTAATAATACTAATGGAATTTCTTTTTTTAGTTCTTCATAAATTGGAAGAGTTCCAGTTCTTAAAACTTCCTTTATTTTCCCAGCTAAATCTGCACCAATCCCGGGTAGTTTTTCTAGTTTCCCTTGTTTTGCTAATTCTTCTAAATCTGTAGTAAGTGCTTCAATGGTTTGAGCTGCTTTTTGATAAGCTCTTATTCTGTAAGGATTATCCCCTCTTATTTCTAAAAGCGCTGCTACTTTATTAAAAATCTCTGCTACTTCTTTATTTTTCATTTTTAAATTTAAATTTTAAAAGCTTTTTCAGACTTTACAAGATTTAATAAAATGGACTTGTTAAATAAATTTATCACATTTTCTTTCATTTTCTAAAATTTTCTAAGTTTTTCTCTTATTTTAAAATTTGACTTTTTAAAAATTTTATGTTATTTTACCTAAAAATTTTTCTCTATAAATAAAAAAAATGAAAAAACTTTTATTTATTTTTATCGTTTTTTTTCTATTTTTAATTTTTGCTAATTTTAATCTAAGTAAAGCAACTACACCTGATTTTTATCCAGAAATCAATGCTATTTGTGCTGTAGCTATTGATGGAAAAACAGGAAAAGTTCTTTATGCTAAAAATCCTCATTTAAAAATCCCCCCAGCAAGTACTGTAAAATTAGTAACTGCGATGGTAGTTCTTGATTATCTTTCTTTATCAGAGAAAATAAAAATATCTAAAAATGTGGAACAAACACCAAGTGTATCTCCTAAATTATATGAAGGTGAAGTTTATACGGTAAAAGATCTTCTTTATCTTATGCTTATGAAATCTTCTAATCAGGCAGCAGTAGCTCTTGCTGAAGCTATTGCTGGATCAGAGGAAAACTTTTCTGTATTAATGAATAAAAAAATTTCCAGCTTAGGGCTTAAAAATTCTTATTTTGTAACAGCTTCAGGATTACCTGCTCCAAATCAGTATACAACTCCTTATGAGTTAGCCATTATATTTTATGAAGCTTTAAAATATCCTTTAATTAAAGAAATTATAAGTACTCCGGTTGAAATAATAACCTCTGAAACAGGAAGAACTTTAATAATTAAAAATACGAACAAACTTTTGGATGATTCTGAACCAGAAATTAATGTGATCGGAGGAAAAACAGGTTTCACTAGAGCATCTAAACATTGCTTAGTAAATGGAGCTTATGTTGAAGATAAATTAATTATAACCTCAGTATTAGGCTCTCCTGACAGAGAGTCTCTTTGGCAAGATTCTAAAAATCTTATAAATTTTGCTAAAATGGTTTTAGATCATAAAATATCCCCTGTATATATTACCACAGTAGTAAATACCAGTGTTTTGGTAAATGAGAATTTTAAAAAATCCCGATCAAGAATTTACAAAAAGGTTAAATTAGGATATAATAAATACGCTAAAAAGAAAGGTTCTAAAAAGATGCTACTAAAGAAGAAAGGTTCTAAAAAGATGTGGGTTAAGTCTAAAAAATCTTCTATAGCAAAAAATATCAAAATTAAAAATACCAGATCTTAAAATTAAATTTGAGGTTTAATTTATGCATATTGCAGTAATTGGTGCAGGATATGTAGGTTTAGTATCAGGAGCTTGTCTTGCAGATTTTGGAATGAAAGTGACTTGTGTAGATAAAGAGGAAGAAAAAATTGAAAAATTAAAAAAAGGAGAAGTAACCTTTTATGAACCAGGTTTAGAAGAATTAATTAAAAAGAATATTAAAGCTGAAAGACTTCATTTTACAACTAATCTGGAAGAGGCAGTAAAAAATTCTTTAGTAATTTTTATTTGTGTAGGTACTCCTTCAAATCCTGATGGATCTGCTGATTTAACTCAGATTAAAGAAGTAGCTCTTTCTTTAGCAGAAGTAATAGATGAATATAAGGTAATTGTCACCAAAAGCACTGTTCCTGTAGGAACAAATCGTTGGATAAAATCCTTAATTGATGCTAATAAAAAGAGTGATGTAGCAGTTGATATTATTTCTAATCCAGAATTTTTGAGAGAAGGAGCTGCTATTGAAGATTTTATGCACCCAGATAGAGTTATAATAGGTGGAGAAAGTGCTTATGCTATTGCTATTATTAAAGACATTTATCGTCCTCTTTATTTAGCTGAAACACCTTTTATTATTACTAATCTTGAAACAGCAGAACTTATTAAATATGCATCAAATGCCTTCTTAGCAACTAAAATCACCTTTATAAATGAAATAGCTAATTTTTGTGAAAAAGTAGGGGCTGATGTAACAGTAGTTGCTAAAGGTATGGGGCTTGATCCAAGAATTGGAAGTAAATTTTTAAACCCAG
This sequence comes from uncultured Thermodesulfatator sp., assembly GCA_964464535.1. Classification (GTDB taxonomy): domain Bacteria; phylum Desulfobacterota; class Thermodesulfobacteria; order Thermodesulfobacteriales; family Thermodesulfobacteriaceae; genus Thermodesulfobacterium. The sequence continues at coordinate 46,314 of CAYXGJ010000001.1, forward strand.
GTCCAGGATTTGGAGGTTCCTGCTTTCCAAAAGATGTTAAAGCTCTTGTACACCATGGAAAGTCTATAAGTTCTCCTTTTAAAATTTTAGAAACTGTTCTTGAAATTAATGAGAAACAAAAATTAAGAGCAATTGAAAAGCTAGAAACTTTTTTAGAGGATCTTTCAGGAAAAACTATAGCTATTTTTGGTCTATCTTTTAAACCAAATACAAGCGATGTTAGAGAAAGCCCCGCTTTAATTATAGTCCCTACATTGATAAAAAGAGGTGCTAAAGTTAAAGTTTATGACCCTGTTGCAATGGAGGAGTTTAAAAAAGCTGTAGGAGATTTAAACATAGAATGTTCAAACACCCCTTTAGAGTGTGCTAAAAATTCAGATGCTATAGTAATTCTTACAGAATGGAATGAATTTCGTTTTCTTGATTTATCTCATATTAAAAAAGCTATGAGAACTCCAGTTCTTATAGATATGAGAAATATATATGAACCTTCAATAGTAAAAAAACTTGGTTTTAGTTATTCAGGAATAGGAAGAACTTAAAATTCTTGCAAAAAGGGGTTGTTTCTCTTTTCCTCTCCTATAGTTGAGGTTGGCTTAGGTCCATAATCATGCCCTGGATAGATTTTGGTATCATCAGGAAGAACCAGAAGTTTCTTTTGAATTGATTCGATCATCTGAAAATAATTTCCTCCAAGAAGATCTGCTCTTCCCACAGCTTCTACAAAAAGAGTATCTCCTGTAAAAAGAACTTTATGTTTTTCATTGTAAAAACAACTTGAACCAGGAGAATGCCCAGGTGTATGAATTACTCTTAAATATTCTTTACCAAATTCAATTACCTCTCCTTCTTCAAAAACTTTATCTGCTCTTGGATTTTCAGTAAAACCCCAGGATCTAAACATGGAAAAATTAGTAGGATCTCTAAAAAACTCTTCATCTAATTTATGTACTAAATATGGAACTTTCAACTCTTTTTTTAAATATTCAACTCCAGCTACATGATCAGCATGAGCATGGGTTCCTAAAATAGCTACTACTTTTATACCAAGTTCTTTAACTTTTTCAATAATTCTGGGATCTGCATCCCCTGGATCTATAATTACCCCTTCTTTAGTTTCTGGAGAATATACTATATAACAACAAACCTCTAAAGGCCCAACTATTAATCTTTCTATTTTCATTCTTTGCTCCCCTGAGGTAATTTTTCTAAAATATTTTTTACTGCTTCTTCAATATCCAATTTATCTGTGTCTATTCTAAAATGAGAAAATTTTTCATACAAGGGCATTCTTTCTTTTAAAACTTCAACTATTTCCTTTTCTAAATCTAAATCTTTAAGAGCTGGTCTTTGAGAAAAAGTTTTTTCATCTTCTTTCATCCTTTTTAATATAACCTCAGGTGAAGAATATAACCATACTACTAAACTGTTTTCTAAAAGGCTTTCCATTTCTTCTTTATGAAGTATACCTCCACCTCCCAAGGCAATTATTATTTTTTTGAATTTTTTAAGTTTTTTCATTTCTTCTTTTTCTATTTTTCTAAAATAGTGCCAGCCTTTTTCTTCTACTATTTCTTTAATAGTTTTACCTAATTTTTTTTGGATTTCCTTATCAAGATCTAAAAATTCCCACTCTAAAACTTCTGCCAGTTTTTCCCCAATGGTAGTCTTCCCTACACATCTAAAGCCAACTAATATAATTCTATCCATAAAGTTTTTCTATATAATTCCAAAATTCTGGAAAAGATTTAGCTACACATTCAGGGTTTTCTATTCTTATACCTTCCTTTTTTAATCCTAAAATAGCAAAAGACATAGCAATACGGTGATCATCATAGCTATTAATAATAGCAGATTTAAATTTTTTAGTTCCTTCAATTATAGCTCCATCTGGTAATTCTTCTGCTTTAACTCCAAGTTTTCTCAATTCTGTAACCATAGCTTTAATTCGATCAGTTTCTTTATAACGTAAATGAGGAGCCCCTTTAAGAATTGTTTTCCCCTCTGCAACAGCTCCTAAAATACATAAGGTGGGAAACAGATCTGGGGTATCACTAAGATCTATCTCAATTCCTTTAAGTATTCTTTCAAAACTTACTTTTACTCCTAAGGGGTATAGAATTTCAATTTTTGCTCCCATTTTTTTTATATATTCCAAAAATTTTACATCTCCTTGTCTGGAAAAGGCATTATAGTTTTCTATTATAATTTCACCCCTTCCTAAAATAAGAGGAATGGCTAAAAAATAAGAGGCTGTTGAGGTATCTGCCTCAACTTCATAAGATGTAGCTCTATAAAAAGAGGGAAATACCCTAAATTTATTCTCTGAAAATTCCACCTCTACTCCATAAGTTTTCATTACTTCATTTGTGAGATCTATATAGGCTTTAGAAAGAAGCTCTCCTTCTATAAAAATTTCTAAACCCCTAGGTAAATAAGGTCCTATAAGAAGAAGTGCAGAAATAAACTGACTACTTATATTACCAGGAAGATTTATTTTTTGAGAAATAAGTTTCCCTTCTTTAACTCTTACTGGCAAAAATCCCTCTTTTTCAAGACATTCAATATGAGCAGAAAGTTTTCTTAAACTTTCAATTAAAGGACCCATGGGTCTTTCATGAAGTCTTGATTTCCCATAAATCTCCACATAGGAACCTTTACCAATAGTAGCTAAAGCCAAAAAAAATCTTGCACCTGTACCATTATTTCCTAAATATATCTTTTTTTCTGAAAGATGAGGAGGAAATCTTCCTTCAATCTCCCAAATATCTTCTCTCCCTTTTATATTTACTCCGATAGCCTCTAAAGCTTCCTTTAGTAAAAGGGTATCCTCACTTATTAAAGGATTAATAATCTTAGAAATTCCTTTAGCAAGGGCGCTACATATAAGAGCTCTTTGAGTTAAACTTTTAGAGGTAGGAAGTTTTAAACTAATCTTTTCAAAATCCTTTAAAGGTTTTACTTCTTTAATCTTCATTTTTAAATTTCTCTTTCTATTCTTTTTGCCTCTTCGTATATAGCTTTTTTCATCAATTCTATAGGTGGTTCTATACCTGTCCAAAGTTTAAATTGTTCTACTCCTTGATAAAGAAGCATTTGCAACCCATCAATTATTTTCCCATATTTTTCAGCTATAGATAAAAATTTAGTTTTTAAAGGTAAATAAACTATATCCATAGCGACCTTAAAACGGGAAATTATCTCTTCTTCAACTGGAGCTTCCCAAGATTTTAATCCTATACTGGTTGTCTGAATAATAATATCTCCCTCTGCATTTTTTAATTCTTCCCAAGGTTTAGCAATTATTTTAAATTTTTCTTCTAAAATTTTAGCCTTTTCAAAGGTGCGGTTATAAACATAGATTTCTTTTGCCCCACCCTTTATAAGGGCATAGATAACTCCCTTTGAAGCACCCCCAGCTCCTATAACGACTATTTTTTTATCTCTAAGTACAACTTCATTTACCTCAAAAGCTTTTATAACCCCTATCCAATCAGTATTATATCCTTTCAAAACTCCTTCTTGGTTTAAAATAGTATTAACTGCTCCAATTTCATAGGCTATTTCATCTATTTCATCTAAATATTCCATAATTTTTTCTTTATGAGGAATGGTTACAGAAAGACCCTTTATATTAAGGGCTTTTATCCCTTCTACAGCTTTTACCAAATGATCCGCCCTTACTCTAAAAGCTCCATATACTGCCTTTATGTTTTTCTCTTTAAAAGCAAGATTATGCATTATAGGAGATAAAGAATGGCTTACAGGATCTCCGATTATTCCATAAACTTCATACATAACTATTAGCTTATTATTTGTTTAAGATTATTATAAATTTTAATTGCTGATTTTATATCAAACTGCCCTGGAGCAACCACTTCTTTTTTAGAAAAAACTACATAAGTAAAGGGAGATCCGCAAAATAAAGAAAGTAATCTACTTAGTCTTCCTTTTTCTCCCATACCAAAACTTATTAATTCAATTCCCCCCTTTTTAGCTAAAAAAATAAGATTTAAAAGTTTAAAAGAATCTTCAAAGGTTTTGCATAAACAAACTATTTTAGCTTTTTTTACTTTTCTTTTTTTCATTTCCAAAAGTAATTTTATCAAATAATTTTCAGATGGAGTCTTTTTAAAATTATGATAAGAAAATAAAATTTTATCAAAATTCAAATTTTTTAATTTAAGAGAAAATTTCTTAAAAAATTTCCATTCTAAATCAACTAGGTAAAAATTTTGTTTTAAAGCCCATGAAATCCATTTTAATTGAAAATCATCTGAAAATCTTTTATGACCACCTTCTTCATAGCTTCTAAGGGTAAATAAAAATTTATAAGGTAATTTAAGGATTTTTTCTAAATTTAAAGTATTTAAATCTTCCAAATAATCTGCTCTTATTTCAAAAAAATCAGTATATTTAGCCCCTTTTTTTATTTTATCTAAAAGTTTTTTATAAGAAGTTTCTACTAAAGTGATACAAAACATTTAGATATTAATTTGAGAAAGATAATTAAAAATCATTTGGTCATAATTACTTGTTAATCTAAAGACTTTTTTAGCAAGTTCAAATCTTGTTTTTAAAGTTGTATTTCCATATTTTTTAATTTCTTCTAAAACTAAGGGATAGTCTTCCTTATCAACAACTACTGTCACATATTTAAAATTTTTAGCCCCTGCTCTTATTAAGGTCGGACCTCCAATATCAATATTTTCTATTGCTTTCTCAAGGTTTGCATCCTCTTCTATAACTTTTTCAAAAGCATAAAGATTAACTACTATAAGATCTATAGGTTTTATTTCATATTTTTTAATAGTTTCTATATGTTCTTTTTCATCTCTTTTAAAAAGAATACCGCCCTGAACTTTCGGATGAAGAGTTTTTACTCTTCCTTCAAGTATTTCTGGAAATCCTGTTAAATGAGGAATATCAATTACTTTAATTCCTCCTTCTTTTAGAACTTTTGCTGTGCCTCCTGTGGAAATAATTTCTATACCAAGATTTTCTAATTCTCTTGCAAATTCAACAATTCCTGTTTTATCTGTAACACTTATTAAAGCTCTTTCTATTTTATTCATTCTTGTTTTTCTGAAATTCCTATTTCTTTATCAGTTAAATAACAAGCTGGATCTGGAGCCCATATATCTCCTGTGACAGCTTCAGCTCGAGCTCTAAAATTTCCTGCACAAAGATCCAAAAATTTACAATTAGCACATCTGCCTTTTACATATTTTTTCTTTTCTTTTAATTTTGCCATCAAGGGATTTGAAGTATCCATCCATATTTCACTAAAAGGTCTTTCTCTTACATTTCCAAAAGTATAATTTCTCCAAAACTGATCAGCATAAACAAATCCATCCCAAGAAACACAGCCAATTCCAACTCCACTATTATTCCCTCCATTTATTTTAAGAAGTTCATAGACTTCTTCTGCTTTTGGATGTCCTTCTTTTTTCATTCTTAAATAAAGATAGGGCCCATCTGCATGATTATCCACTGTTAAAACTTCTGCTTTTAAATTTTTGTCATGTAATTCCTTAGTTTTATTAATAATATAATCTACCCAATAACGAGTTTCTTCATGACTTAAATCCTGGTCTATAAGTTTTGATCCTCTGCCTGAATAAACAAGATGATAAAAACAAATCCTTGGAATTTTTAATTCTTCAACCAAATCAAAAATCTTAGGTATTTCTTTAGCATTGAGTTTACTCATAGTAAACCGCAAGCCTACTTTTAGGTTTTCTTTTTTACAAGCGGAAACAGCTGAGATTACCTTTTCAAAAGCTCCTTTTACCCCTCTAAATTTATCGTGAACTTCTTTCCAACCATCAAGACTAATACCTACATAAGAAACACCAAGTCTTTTTAATTCTTTTGCCAGAGAGTCATCAATAAGGACACCGTTTGTAGAAATAACTGTTCTTAATCCTAAATTTACTGCTTTATAAATTAAATCAAGAATATCAGGTCTTACTAAAGGTTCGCCACCAGAAAAAAGAATTACAGGGGACCCAAATTGAGCAAGATCTTCAAGAAGTTTATAACCCTCTTCTGTATCTAATTCATCAGGTGCTCTCTTATTATCAGCTTTAGCATAACAATGAATACATCTTAAATTACAAGCTTTAGTAACATTCCACACAACTACAGGTCTTTTATCTTTAAATGAAGTTTTTCCATATCTTATGTAGTCAAGAGCTTCGATGGCACCACAATAAAGTTTAGATATACTTATCATTTTTTACTACCTTTTAGCCATTTTTCTAATTTTTCAATTATTTCCTTTTCTTCAAAGGGGCAAAATATTATATCATCTGCTCCACAATCTTTAGCTTTTACCTCTTCTTCTTTATATTTACATTTACAAACAGCTAAAATGGGGATATCTTTTGTTTTTTCATTGGACTTTAATAAAAGAGTAACTGCAAATCCATCAAGAAGTGGTAAATCTTTTTCTAAAAGAATGAGCTTGGGTTTTTCTTTTTTAGCTAATTCTAATAGGGCTTCACCGTCTTCAATGATTTTATATTTAATTTTATAGTCTTGTAAAAGTTTAGCTAATTTATTATATAGACTTTCTGAAAGTGCTAAATATACCATTCAGTTATTTTCAAATTAAAAGATATTCCTCTATAAATTTTTCTGGATTTTTAAAAGCTAAAGAATTAATATAAATTACTTCTTTACCCTTTATTTCTTTTAAATAATTTAGACTGTATTCAAATTTAGACATTATATTTTCACAGTAAGTAAATACTCCCCAATTTTTCTTTATTACTGCTTCTAATATATTATCAATAGCGTCTTCAGTAAAAATTATTTTTAAGAAATTCTTTCTCTCAAAAGCCATTTCATAGCTTTTTATTTGTCTCCAAAGAGACAAAATCTCTTCCAAAGCTTTATTCAACTCTACATCCCTTTCTTTGTATAGTTTAAATATAAGTTCTAATCTTTTTGGTGTAATTTCTAACTTATCTTCTGACAATAATTTTTGTCTATGGCTTAAATAATTTTTTACTCTTTTTTTCTCGTCCTCTAAAGCTTTATAATAGTTCTCTTTCCACTTAGAACTATAAGGTGATTCACTCATAGATAATAAAACTTTATAAGGATCCTCAACAATTTCTTTGGTTACCCCTAAAAAATTAAGAGAAAAAGAAGGAAGTGTTCTTTCAAAAGGAATAAGAACTCTTTCTAAAATACGAGCAAGGGCGCGAGCACCTGTGTTTTCTTTATAAGCCATTTTGGCTATTTCTCTAAGTGCATCATCTGTAAATGCAAGATCTATCTCATAAACTTTAAAATCCCTTTTTTTATTTATTACTACTGGATCATTCGGATTGGAAAGTATTTCATATAATTCATCTTCTGTTAAAGGCTCAAATACCGCAATAACTGGGAATCTTCCCACAAATTCTCTTTCAAATCCGTAATTTACTAAATCCTCAGGAATAACAAATTTAAAATAATTAATTTTTATTTCTTCTTTATTTTCTATTTCAGAAATAAAACCCATACTCTGCTTTTTTATCCTCTTTTTAATAATTTCTTCTAATCCTTGAAAAGCTCCACTTACAATAAAAAGTACATATTTGGTGTTTAGAGTGACCTTTTTTCTTTTTAGCTTTCCTTGTGATTCTGAAACTTCAAAAAGGCTATAATTTTCTTGGGGAATTTTAATTTCTACTTCAGTTTCCTCTAAGGGTTTTAATAAAGCCCTTTGAACTCCAGTTCTTGAAATATCAGGACCTATTGTCTCTCCCGAAGAGGCGATTTTATCAATCTCATCTAAAAATATTATTCCAAATTGAGCTTTTTCTAAATCTCCATTTGCCTCCCAATATAAATCTCTAATTAAATCTTCTATATCTCCTCCCACATAACCTGTTTCACTAAATTTAGTTGCATCTCCTTTTACAAAGGGAACTCCAATTTTTTTAGCAATAAGTTTTATCATATAAGTTTTACCTACCCCTGTAGGTCCTATAATAAAAATGTTATTTTTAATAAATTCTGTGGTATCTTCTTTGGCTTGTTTTAAAAGGAAATTTTTAATTTTATGAAAATGGGTACAAATCTTAGTTGCTATAATAGTTTTAGCTTCTCTCTGCCCCACAATATATTCATCCAAATAAGCTTCAAGTTCTGCAGGCTTTAGATTAAATTCATAAAAAGCTTTATAACTTTTTGAGGGATCAATTTTTTCTATTTTATATTTTGGTGTTTTAAGCATAACAAAATTTAATATACGTCCTTTTTCAAAAAAGTAAATATTTTATAGTAAATCTTCTGGATCAATATCAATACTTAGTTTTAACCCTACTACTTTAAATTTTTTCAAAAATTCAAATAAAGCTTTATTTAATAATTTGTAATTTTTTGTTTTTAAAATGATATGCCACCTGTAAAAGCCCTTCAACTTTCTAAAAGGACAAGGTGCTGGACCTAATATTTCCAAATCCTTTATATTCATTTCTAAAAATAAATTTTCTAAATATTTTTTAGCTTCTATAATTTTTTCTTTTACCTTTTCTTCTTTTATACCTTCAATTCTTATTAATACAAGCCTTACAAAAGGAGGGAAGAGAAATTTTTTTCTAAGTTTAATTTCTTCCTCAAAAAATCCTTCATAATTTTGCTCTAAAGCATATTTTATAGCATAATGATTCTTAATTGAGCTTTGAAAAATTACTTTTCCTTTTTCTTTTTTTCTTCCTGCACGCCCTTCAGCTTGCATTAACAGCTGAAAAGTTCTTTCTCCTGATTTATAGTGAGGAAGAAATAAACCTTCTTCTGCTCTTAAAATAATGACTAAATCTACTTCCGGAAAATTATGTCCATGAACCCCCATTTGAGTCCCCACAATAATTTTGGGCTCTGGTCTGTAAAGTTTCTCTAATACCTGCGCTAATTTTCTTTCAGTATTCACCGCATCTCTATCTAATCTTACAACTTCTACTTGGGGAAATATTTTTTTTATTTCTTCTTCTACCTTTTCAGTGCCTACTTTCTTAAATTTCATTTTAAATCCTCTACACTTTGGACAAACGGTTAAAGAGCTTATTTCAAAGTTACAATAATGACATAAAAGTGCTTTTTCTTCTTTATGATAAGTGAGAGAAATCCCACAATTAGGACAACTCCAAATATAATTACAATCCCCGCATTCAACAAGAGGTGCATACCCTCTTCTATTTAAATAAAGAAAAACCGATTTTCCTTCCCCAAGTATTTCTTCTATTTCTTTTTTAAGTTCTTCAGAAATAAGTTTGAAAGGGTTACTTTCAAAAAAGGTAATTTCTGGTAAACTGACAAAAGGTCTTTCTTTTAACATAAAAAGATGATATTTACCCTTTTTAGCAAAGTAAAAACTTTTAATACTTGGGGTTGCAGAACCAAGAATTACAGGGATGTTTTCTATTTTCCCTCTAATTAAGGCTAAATCTCTTGCATGATATTTACAAGCCAAATTTTCTTCTTTATAAGAGTGATCATGTTCTTCATCAACAATAATGAGACCTAAATTTTGGACAGGAGCAAATATAGCTGATCTTGTCCCTATTACTATATGGGCTTCTTCTTCCAATATGCGCATCCATTCATTTAACCTTTCAGAAGGGGAAAGTCCGCTATGAAGTAAAGCAATTTTGTCTTTAAAATAATTTAAAAGTAACATCTCCATATAGGTGGTTAAGGCTATTTCAGGAACCAAAACTAAAACCTTCTTTTTATTTTTTAAGATCTCTTTTATAATCTCTATATAAATAAAGGATTTCCCACTCCCTGTTACTCCATAAAGAAAAATGGGCTTAAATCCTCCTTGAATCACTAAATTTCTAATTCCTTCAAAAACATCTTTTTGTGAAGGTGTAAGTTTGTATTCCTTAGGAATTTCTAAGGAAAGCATTATTTTCCTAATTTTTGGATATTCAACCCTTTCTAATATGCCCATTTCTAATAGCTTTTTTATTTCTTTTACAGAAAATCTCTTTTTTAAGATCTTTTCAGGAACTTCTATTCTTTCTTTTAAATATTTTATAAGTTCCTCTTTTGAAAAAGATTCTTCAATTTTAGATAAATCTTTAAGTCTTATAAAAGCTTCTGTAGGAACTTTAGTTTGGGGAATTTCTGCTTTTATAGTAAGAAAACCTTTGTCTTTAAATTTATTTATTTCTTTTAAAGAAATTCCAAATTTTTTCATAAAATATTTTAAATTGTATCCCTTTTTTTTAATAAAAGAAAAACTTTCAGGTAGATAGCCTTCTTTTATAGCCTTTTTCCCTTTTTCAGTAAGATAGATTCTTCTTTTAGGTAAAAAAAATACTCCAGGAGGTAAGGCAATTTTATAAACAAGACCTATAGGAGTAAGGTAATACTGAGATACCCAATCTAAAAAATTAAAAAGATTAGAAGGAATTAAAGGTGAACTATCTAATGTTTCTTCTATCCATTTATAATCTATTTCAGGAGAAAGTTCTTCTTCTGTTATCTTAAGACAACTCTTTACTATTCCAATTAAAAGATAATTTCTAAAGGGGGCTAAAATTCTTATTCCAGGGATAAGAAAATCTTTGCTTAAATAAGAAAAACTTTGGTAAAGCGGAAGAGGTAAAATAACATCAACTAAATACATTAACAAATTTTTCTTTCATTTACAAATCTTATCAAAACTTCTTTTAAATTGGGATTTTTTATAGCATAATGAAGAACTGTTTTAAAAAAACCTTCTTTATCTCCTGTGTCAAATCTTATTCCCTTAAATAAATAAGCATAAACCTCATAACCATTTTCTATCATTAACTGAATAGCATCAGTGAGTTGATATTCTCCATGAATTTTAGGAATTTTTTTTAAAAACTCAAAAATAATTGGATCAAAAATATATCTTCCTATAATAGCTAAATTTGAAGGAGCTTCTTCGGGAGTAGGTTTCTCTATAACTCTTTTTATTTTTATTAAATTATTATTTACTCTTTCTCCGTCAATAATTCCATATTTGGAAATATCTTTCTTAGAAACTTCTTCCACAGCAATAACACTGTGATTTTTAGTTTTATTAGAAAGTAAGTTATAAATTTCTATCATCTGTTTTAAACAGGGAATTTCTGCATCAACAAGGTCATCACCTAATACCACTGCAAAAGGCTCATTTTCTACAGCCCTTTCAGCCATAAGTACAGCATGCCCAAGACCTTCAGGAACTTTCTGACGCACTTCTACTAAATACTTTATTTTTTCTTCTACTTCTTCTACTTTCTTAAGAAGAGCAAACTTTTTCCTTTCTTTCAAAAAACTTCTTAAATTTAGATTTGTATCAAAATAATCAATAATTCCTCCTTTCCCTTGGGAGATAATAAATATAAGTGTAATTATTTCTGAAGATATAATTTCATCAACTATATATTCTATAATAGGTCTATCAATTATATTGAGAAGTTCTTTGGGGACCACTTTTGTTACAGGAAGCATTCTTGTTCCAAGTCCAGCAACAGGAATGACTGCCTTTCTTATCATGAAATCTTTTTGAATTTAATGTTCTTTCTTAAAATTTTCATAAATAAGTTTAAAATTTTTATATAAATCAGACCAATATTGAAAAGCTTTTTCGTATATTCTTTCAAAATTAGAAAGATGTTCCTCTGAGACAACTAAATTAGCACTTAATAAAAAGGTTTCTTTTGGTTCTAAAGTTTTTGCCTTAGGTAACACATAAATTAAAAATATTTCTCTTCTTCTATAAATAGGAAGTTTTTCATTTAAAAACTTAATCACTTCTTTTACTTCTTCTAAATCTTTTATTCCAAGAATTACTACTTTTACTTCCGCTACTTTACACCAATAGCTTAAATCATCTAAGGTTTTTATTTCTCTAATTTCAAAATCTTTAGAAAAATATTTTTCAAGAATATCAGAAGTTGAATTTAAATTCCAATAAATTAAACTTAAAGGTTTTTGTATAAGATAGTCCTGATATTCTATCATTTGACACCCTTTTCACCTAATTCTAAAGATGCTTCCATTTCTTCCATACTTCTCAGTTTCTTTATTAAATCTATTTCTCTACTAACTTTATCTTTTCTAATAGCATGCATAATAGCTATCTCTTCTTCTATGAGTCCCTTTTTATAGAGCTCAATAAGGTCTTGGTCAAAGGTTCTCATTCCAAAAGCGCTTCCTTGGGTCATTACATCATAAAAAGTTTTCCCTTCTTTTTCTCCAGTCATAATTATTTCTCTAGTTCTTAGACTATTATATAAAATATCAAAAACAGGAACTCTTCCGCCTCCAATTTTAGGAAGAAGTTTTTCCCCTATAATCCATCTTAAAGCACCTGCTAATCTATATCTTACAGTATATTCTTCCTCTGGTAAATAAAAGCCCAATATTCTGTTTAGGGTATGAGAAGCACCTATGGTATGAAGGGTAGAAAAGACTAAATGCCCAGTTTCTGCTGCATTTAGAGCTATATCCATAGTTTCTCTATCGCGAATTTCTCCTACTAATATAACATGAGGAGCCTCTCTTAGAGCTGCTCTTAATCCCTCAGCATAGGAACTAAAATCTGTTCCAAGTTCTCTTTGATTTATGGTAGCTTTTATAGGCTGGTGAATATACTCAATCGGATCTTCAAGAGTGATAATGTGAACATTTTCATTTTTATTTATTTCGTGAAGAATAGCAGCTAAAGTTGTAGTTTTGCCTTGTCCTGTAGCACCAGTTACCAGAACAATTCCATATTTTTCTTGAGCAATTTTATAAAATATCTTTGGTAATCCCCAATCTTCTATAGATTTAACTTTGCTTTCTAATTTTCTCATTACAATATTATAGGTTCTTTGACGAGAAAATATATTAACTCTAAATCTTGTCTCATCATCTAAAAAATATGAAAGATCAGCATATCCATCTTTAAGAAGTTTTTTAAATAGATGGGGGCTATCTTTAAGCATACTAAAAGCTATAGTTTCAACTTGGAAAGGAGAAAGTTTTTCTATAGGAAAATCTTCAAAATATACAGATTTTACCTTTCCATAAACTATAATCTGTAAGGGATAACCAGAAAGAATAAAAATATCAGAAATACCTGGTTCTAGGTGAGCTAATCTATAAATCAATTCTTTAATTTCAAATTCTGTTAACATTTCCTAACCCGGTATTTCAGTAAAATCGGCAATTTCTCTATCTTTAATAAAAGGCAAAAATCTGCTCTTATCTATAGCTTTTATAAAAGCTTCTTCAGGAGAGATATATCCTTTATTCAGATAATCCATAATACAGTCATCCAAAGACATCATTCCAAATTTTTTACCTGTCTGAATAAGAGAGGGAATTTGATGGATTTTATTCTCTCTTATAAGATTTCTTACAGCAGGGGTGGCTATCATTATTTCTGTAGCAACTATTCTTCCAGGTTTATCAATTCTTTTAAACATGGTTTGAGAAATAATTGCTCTTATGGCTTCAGACAAAGAAACCCTTATTTGATCCCTTTCCTGAGGAGGGAAAGCATCTATTATTCTACTTACAGTCTGAGCAGAACCAATAGTATGTAAGGTAGAAAATACTAAATGACCAGTAAGGGAAGCTTCAACGGCAAGGGCTATAGTTTCTAAATCACGCATCTCACCAACAAGGATTATATCAGGATCTTCTCTTAAAGCTGCTCTTAATGCATTTGCAAAGCTTTTTGTATGAATTCCTATTTCTCTCTGATTAACCAAGCAATTCTTTGGTTCATGAACAAATTCAATAGGATCTTCAATAGTAATGATATGATCGTAACGCATTCTATTAGCATAATCAATAATAGCTGCAAGGGTGGTAGACTTACCAGCACCTGTAGGACCAGTAACTAAAACTAATCCTCTTGGTAAAAGAGCAAGTTTATTTAAAAGTGGAGGAAGACCCAATTCTTCTATGGTTTGGATTTTACTGGGAATAAGTCTAAAAGCTGCTGCAATACCCCTTCTTTGACGAAAGTAATTAATTCTAAATCTTGCAAGTCCAGGAATTTCATATCCAAAGTCTACTTCTCCTTCTTCTTCAAATTTTTTTATAATTTCTTCTGTAGCTATTTCATAAAGCATTTCTCTTAACTCATCTTCTTCTAACACTTTATATCTAACTCTTTGAAGCTCACCGTGAACCCTTAAAAGAGGAGGATTACCTGCAGAAAGATGAAGGTCAGAAGCTTGAGTATCAACCATTAATCTAAAAAAGGGGTCAATTTTAGCCATATTTATTGATTTATACTTTAGATAATATAAAAGTCAATACTTTTAAAATTTTTTTTATAAAATTTTTTCGGTACTACTTTCTACATGAACCTCCATAGCTTTAGTAATGCAAACAGCCACACAAAATTCACAGGCTGTACACTTCTGAGGATCAAAAATAATTTTAAAAGACTCCCTATCCACATAAAGAGCCTCAGTAGGACATACAGCTGTACAACTACCACAGTGAATGCAGATTTCCTCATTTTTAATTATCTGCTGTTCTAAAGGTTTTACCTCAACACCTATTTTTTTTAAATATTCCAAACCATTCTTAACCTTTTCAGGTGTTCCCTCTAATTCCATTATCATAATTCCTTCTTTACCAGGAGTAATGGTTGCTTTTAATATATTAAAAACTAAGTCATAATCTTTTACTAATTTATAAACTATAGGTTTATCTACAATATCTGGAGGAAATTTTAAATATAAACCCTTTTTGTATATCATTTTTGCCTTCCTAATTTTTAGAATTAAGGATTGCTTCGCAATATTCTAATCCTCTTTTAGCCATTGTCAATTCTGGATCAATTTCAAGAGCTTTTTTAAAATAAATTTGAGCGATAGGTAGATAATTAATAGCTTTTAAACAATATCCTATGTTTGCATAATCAATAGCTGAGGCTGGATTTAAATCTATTGCCCTTGAAAATGCTTCCATAGCTTTCAAATAATTTCCCAACTTATAATAAGCTCTTCCTAAAATATTATAAAGTTCTGGAATTTCATCAATTTCTAAAGCTATTTCAGCTAAATTTAAAACCTTTTCATATTCTCCTTTTTTGAAATAGGTATCTGCAAGATGTGAAATTATAGCTAATTTATCTGCTGGTGGAGGAGAAAGTTCTAAAGCTTTTTGATAACATTCTATAGCCTCATTTTCTTTACTTATATCTTTATAAATATTTCCCAAATATGCCCAAAGATAATATTTGTCTTTTATCTCTTCTATAAGAGATAAAAGAAAATCTTTCATTTTTTCTTTTGGCAAATATAAATTTAAAGTCCTTACCATTTGGTAAAGATAAGAAATACGAGTTCTTTCTCTAAAAAGAACCCCAGGAATAATTACATAAACTGCAGGAATATTTAGTTGAGGATGAGTTATATCTATTAAATAGACTTCATAACCAATTTCTTTTAATTTTTGAGAAAGATTAAGCATTTCCTCTACATGGTCTTCAGAATATATATTAGGAAGGTCTTTAAGATCAACTTGGTAAGTCCATTCTATAACATTTTTAGCTTCTTCAAGTGTTTTAAATTTAGGAAGCCCACTTTCTACATATTTACCCTCTGTATCAAAATCTCCTGCAAGTTGAGCAACTTCTGTTAAAGCTCTTATTAATGCCCTTTCAGGAGAAGTTGCAGTTCCTGCTGCATAAACAATTTCACTCCTTTCAGGATAGGTAGAAGGATCCATAGCCATTATAGCTACTGTAGGAACTGGCATACCAAAAGTCATATCTCTTATCCATAGCTTTATATTCAATCTTTCGTAACAATTTATTAATCTCTCCCCTTCTCCTTGTATAGAATTTCTTTTTATAGCAGGCATGGGAGTATTTTTCCTAACAGATAAAGCATTAGTGTGTCTTTCTATCAATTCACATATTGCTTGAACACTTGCCTCAGGATAGGTATTTCCTCCTGCAGAACCATTATATTCATAAAGAAGCCAAAACCAATGAAAAGGAATAAATTTTTCTTTTTGTGTGGTTACTTCAAAAGCTTTAACAAAATAAAAGGGAATTTCTTTTAAATATTTAATAGCTACTTTTTTTATATTTTCAGATTCTTCATCTTCTACAGATTTTAAAATTAATTCCAAAGGAATAACCCTTTCTTTTAATCCCTCCAAATTGCTTAATATTCCCTTTTTTTGAATTTCTTTATAAAAAGAAAATAAAGAAAATCTTTCTACTAATTCCATAAGGGCACTTGCCTGAGAAAGCAGTTCAGTACTTCCCTTTCCCATCTGTTTAAAATTCCCAGTAATTTTTTGCCCATCTATGTCATAAAGACTTAAATAAACTGGAATCCCTAACCTTCCTTTATCTATTCTTTTAAGCCCCTTATAAATCTTAATTCCTGTTGATTTTAGCCTTTCTTCTACTTCTTTTACTGTTTCTTCTGGAAATTTAGCTTTATCAGCTATGACTTTCTTAGAACTTTCTAAAAATTTTTCTCTCAACTCTCTCATCAATCTTTTTAAAAACTTTAAATTTTAAAAAAGGTATAGTATAATTTTTAAGTAATTTTCTAAAATATTATATCTCTAAATTGAAAAATGAAAATAGCAGTTGCTTTAAGCGGTGGAATTGATAGTACAGTAACTGCTTATATTTTGAAAGAAAAAAATTATCAGCTTGTAGGTATTACTTTTGAACTATTTGAATCTCAAAAAGAGACTATTGAAAAAGCTAAATATATTGCTCATCTACTTAATATTCCCCATCATATTTTAAATTTAAAAGAGTTTTTTAAAAAGGAGATTATTTCTTATTTTGTAGATTCATATGCTAAAGGATTAACACCAAATCCATGTGCTTGGTGCAACAGAAAAATTAAATTTAGTAAAGTTTTAGAATTAGCTATAAAAAATTTAAAAATAGAAAAATTTGCTACAGGACATTATGTGAAAATAGAAAATTATAAGGGAAGGCCTCTTTTAAAAAGAGCAAAAGATAAAAAAAAAGATCAATCCTATTTTTTAGCCTTAATAAATTGTGAAATTATTCCTTATCTAATCTTTCCCTTAGGAGATTTTACTAAAAATGAAGTTAAATCCTTAGGAAAAAATTTATTTAATTTTTTAGATTATAAAGAATCACAAGATATCTGTTTTTTAAAAAATAAAACTTTAAAAGAATTTCTATCTACTTATCTTCCAGAAAAAGAAGGCTTGGTTATATATAAGGATAAAATTATAGGCACCCATTCAGGTATTCATTGGTATACTATTGGACAAAGAAAAGGGCTTGGAATTCCTTTGGGTAAACCTTTATATATTATTGATTTAGATTTTAAAGAAAATAAAATTATTTTAGGAGAAGAAAAAGATTTATTCTCAAAAGGACTTATTTTAGAAGATTTGAATTTTCATCTTCCTTTAAATTTATGGACAAGTCCATCAGCTCAGATAAGATATAAAGCTCCTATAGCGAAAGTTAAAGATATAATTAAAAATAATAAAGATTATAGAATTTTATTTGAAATTCCCGTAAAGGGGGTAACACCTGGACAAATATGTGTCTTTTATGAAAATGATTTTTTACTTGGAGGGGGTGTCATTAAAAGAGCAATAAAATAAAGATTTCACAAAGCTTAAGTTGACAGAAAAAAGAAAAAAGGTAAGATTTTATTTTTAAAAGGGGAGAATTTATGGAATTTGAAGCAGTCATTGGCTTAGAGGTTCATGCCCAACTTAGCACTAAAACCAAAATGTTTTGTTCCTGTTCTACTAAATTTGGCAATCCTCCTAATACACAAATTTGCCCGGTTTGTACAGGACTCCCTGGGGTACTTCCTGTGATAAATAAAAAAGCTGTAGAATATGCTTTAAAATTAGCTTTGGCACTTAATTGTAAGATAAATCTAAAATCTATTATGGCTCGCAAAACTTACTTTTATCCTGATCTTCCAAAAAATTATCAAATTTCTCAATATGAAATACCTCTTGCAGAAGGAGGATTTGTTGAAATTGAAATAAATGGAAAAAAGAAAAAAATAGGTTTAGTAAGAATTCACATGGAAGAAGATGCAGGAAAGTTAATTCATGATGAAAAAAAACCTTATTCTTATGTAGATTTTAACAGAGCAGGAGTTCCTCTTCTTGAAATTGTAAGTACTCCAGAAATCTCTTCCCCTGAAGAAGCAGTGGCCTATTTAAAAACATTAAGAAGAATTCTGAGATATCTTGAAATATGTGATGGAAATATGGAAGAAGGAAGTTTAAGATGCGATGCAAATGTTTCTGTCAGACCAAAAGGAAGTGAAAAATTTGGAACTAAGGTGGAACTAAAAAACATGAACTCTTTTAAACATGTAGAAAGAGCCTTAAGTTATGAAATAAAAAGACAAATTGGTCTCCTTATGGAGGGAAAAGAAGTTATTCAAGAAACGAGACTCTATGATGAGGCTACACAAACTACCCATCCTATGAGAGGAAAAGAAGAGGCTCATGATTATTGTTATTTTCCTGATCCAGATTTAATAGAAATCCAAGTAAATGAAGAATTCCTTGAAAAACTTAAAACTGAGCTTCCTGAGCTTCCTCAAGAAAAAAAAGAAAGATTTTTAAAGACCTATTCTTTAACACCTTATGAGGTAGATATTTTAATTGAAGAAAAAAATTTAGCTGATTTTTTTGAAAAAACAGTAAAAATTTACCCTAAACCTAAGAGTATATCCAATTTTATACTTACAGAAGTTTTAAGATATTTAAATCGTGATGGAAAAGATATTAGTGAAACAAATCTCAAACCCGAAAACCTTGCTCAACTACTTGAATTAGTAGAAAAGGGAGTAATTTCCATAACTATTGCCAAACAAATTTTTCCAGAAATATATGAAAATGGAATTGAGCCTAAAAAGATTATAGAGGAAAGAGAACTTGTTCAAGAGAGTTCAGAAGATAAGTTAAGATCTATCTGTGAAGAGGTTTTGGCAGAAAATCCAAAGGAAGTGGAAAAATATAAAACTGGTAAAAAAGGCATTATAGGCTTTTTTGTAGGACAAGTTTTAAAGAAAACACAAGGCAAAGCTAATCCTAAAGTAGTTAATAAAATTTTAATTGAGCTCTTAGAAAAATGAAATTTTCTTTTTTAAAAAAAGAAATTTTAAAAGAACCTCCCAAGGCTGATTTAATAAAGGCTTGGTTTTGGACAGAAAAAGGGCTTTATCTTCTTGACCAAAGAAAACTTCCTTTAGAGGAAAAATATATTTTTTGCGACAATCTTAATAAAATAAGAAATGCTATTAAAGAAATGGTAATAAGAGGCGCACCTGCTATAGGTATTTGCTCAGCAATCGGATTAGTTATAGAATTCAAAAATTTTTTATCTTCCCTAAAAAGTGAAGAAATTTTGGTTCATAAGGTAGAGGAAGAAATAGGAAAAATTAGCAATCTTTTAGTTACTTCACGTCCTACAGCAGTAAATCTTTCCTGGGCTGTTTCAAGAATGAGAAAAATTTCTCTTAATTTTCTGGAGAAATTTAAAGAAAAAATAAATAAATCTGAACTTAAGCAACTTAAGGATCTACTTGAAAAAGAGGCACTAAGCATATGGGAAGAAGATATAGAAGCTAATTTAGCTATAGCTGAATATGGAAAAGATATTCTTCCAAAAGGAGGGATACTTACCCATTGTAATACTGGAGCTTTAGCAACAGGTGGATATGGAACTGCTTTAGGAGTTATAAGAAAATTTTACCAAAAAAATAAAAAAATAAAAATTTTTGTAGATGAAACCCGTCCTTTTTTACAGGGTGCAAGACTTACTGCCTGGGAACTTTACAAATTAAAAATTCCTTATACTTTAATTACTGATAATGCTGCAGGTTTTCTTATGAAAAAAGGAGAAATTTCTGCAGTTATAGTAGGTGCTGATAGAATTGCAAAAAATGGAGATATAGCTAATAAAATAGGAACTTATTCCTTAGCAGTTTTAGCCAATTTTCACCATATACCCTTTTTCGTTGCTGCTCCTTCTTCTACTTTTGATTTAAATATAGAAAAGGGAGAAAAAATCCCTATAGAAATTCGCCCTTCTAAAGAGGTTTTAACCTGTTATAAAAGTAAAATTGCTCCTTTTAAAGCTAAAGCTCATAATATAGCCTTTGATATAACTCCTGCTGAATTGATTTCTGCTATTATAACAGAAAAGGGTATTATCTATCCACCTTATGAGAAAAATATACCTAAAATTATAAAAACCTCTTAAAGAAAAATAATGAAAGTAAAAGATACTCCAGAAAATACTTTAGAAAGATTAATTATTTATTTAAAAGTCTTAGAGGCTCTCGAAAAAAAGAATGTAGATTTTATAAGTTCTGAGGATCTGGCTAAAAATTGTGGTGTAAATTCTGCTCAGTTAAGAAAAGATTTAAGTTTTGTAGGATCTTTAGGAACTAAAGGAGTAGGATACAGTGTTAAAAGTTTAAAATTTAGTCTTAAAAATTTCTTAGGAAGAGCTCAGGAATGGAATTTAATTTTAGGAGGGTTAAGCCCTTTAGGGATATTTCTCTTGCAAGATAAAATTTTACAAAAGGAAGGATTTTATTTTTTAGCTGCCTTTGATACAAAGGAAGAAAATATTGGTAAAATATACAATGGTATTGTTGTTTATAATTTAAATCAGTTATCTCAGGTAGTAAATGTAATAAAGGTGGATATAGGAGTAATTACTGCAGAGGAAGATCCAGAAATCTTCTTAGAAGCTTTCATAGATCAGGGCATAAAAGCTATTTTAAATCTTAGTAAAGCGCCTCTTTTTATAGAAAATCCAGAAATAAAAATTGAAAATTTTTCTTTTTCTACAGCTTTAACCAAATTATCCTATTTCTTAAAGGATTAAACTATGAAAATAAAGGTCTGGAAAAAAGACCCTAGAGCTAAATTACTTAAAAAAAGTACTGAACAATCTGTAGGATATGACCTATTTGCTTTGGAAGAGGTTTCTATAGATCCTGGTGAATTCACTCTTATTAGAACGGGTTTAGTAATAAAAACAGAACCTCCTTATGCCCTCTTTATTTTTCCAAGATCTTCTCTTTTTAAAAATAAAAGCTTGATAATGCCCAATTCTGCTGGTATTATAGATTTTGATTATTGCGGAGAAGAAGATGAAATTAAAATTCCGGTATTAAATTTAGGTAAAGAGAGGGTAGTTGTAAAAGCTCACGAAAAGATAGCTCAGGCTGTATTTATTAAAATAGGAAATCCTGAAATAGAAGAAATATTTACTTCTCCAAAATCTTCTTCAAGGGGTGGATTTGGATCTACTGGTGGTTGGAAATAATGAGCCTGTAGCTCAGGGGACAGAGCGTGGGGCTCCGGACCCTAAGGTCGGGGGTTCAAATCCCCCCAGGCTCATTATCTTTTGATTCTCTTTTCAACCTCATTCCAATTAATATTCTCAAAAAAAGCCTCAATATAGTCCTTCTTTTTAAGCCCATAATCAACCATATAAGCATGCTCAAAGACATCCATAACTAAAAGAGGGGAACATCCTGCTGGATGCCCTACATCATGTTCATTTATCCAAAAGTTTATTAATTTACCAGTTTGAATGTCTTGATATAAAATAACCCAACCTATACCGCGCATTAAACCAATACCTAAAAATTCTTTTTTCCAATTTTCATAGCTTCCAAATTGCTCATTTATTAGTTTAGAAAGATGACCCTCTTGAGGAAAAATTCCATCTCCCCCTAAATTCTCAAAATAAAGCTCATGTAATCTCATGCCGTTCCACTCCCACCCTAATCTTCTTTTAAGTTCTGCAAATTCCGCAGTCCCAATTTTATCTTCTTCAAACATTTTCATAAGTGTTTCTAATAACTTGTTACAGTTAGTAACATAGCCATTGTACAAAGTAAAATGATTTTTTAAGAGAGTTTCGCTAAAACCTTTCATTCCAATTAATTTAGAATAATCTTTTACCTCATACATCTTTATACCCCCTAATTGCTTTTATTTTATAAATCAAACTCCCTCAAGTCCCCAACGTTCTTTAAATGTGTGCCAAGAGGTGGGATCTTTTAAAAATTCTATACTATCAAAGATAGAAAGATAGTGACCCCATTCTTCCTGAACTAAAGTTAAAAAGAAGCGTTTAACCTTTGGGTCTTTAGTTTCTTCAGAAAGCTTTTGATAATATTTTATAGATTTTTCCTCAATGTTTAAAGCTTCCTCTAAAGCAGCAATATCTGTTTTAACTCCCGCTACCTTTTCAAGCTCTCTTGGATCAAAAATTGGATTAAATTGTTTTTTTGAAACCTTGGTAATGTACTTAGGGAGTTCCTTTTTTTGCTGAAAAAACTGGTATATTTCTCTTATTTTTTTTCGATGAAGATCTTCTTCCTTAGCTAGATGTTTAAATAAATCTTTAATTGAGGGAACAAGTGTTTTCTCTGCTGCTTCAAGATAAAATTTCTTCCCCTGCACTTCTAATTCTTCAGCCTTTAAAAGAGCTTCTAACAATTTCTTAGACATAGATGAACCCCCTTGAACCAATTATTTTAAATTAAAAAAAATTATAAAAAACAAACAAATAAAAGTCAAGTTAATATAATTGATTGTGGATCAAAAGCTTAAAAAATCAATTGAAAATAAAAATTTTTAAAAGATTTAAGAGGAAATATAAAAGGATTTTAGTTATTGAGATAGAATAATGGTGGAGGCGGCGGGAATTGAACCCGCGTCCGGAAATAGTTCAGGTTAAACTTCTACAGGCTTAGCCTGTGTTTTAATTTCTCGTAGAAAGCCAGGCACAGGCACCTAAAGCTTTCTACCAGGTAAGTTTTTTCTCAGCTAAAGGAACCCTACCAATTCCTTTA
Organism: uncultured Thermodesulfatator sp.; assembly: GCA_964464535.1. Classification (GTDB taxonomy): domain Bacteria; phylum Desulfobacterota; class Thermodesulfobacteria; order Thermodesulfobacteriales; family Thermodesulfobacteriaceae; genus Thermodesulfobacterium. The sequence continues at coordinate 69,152 of CAYXGJ010000001.1, forward strand.
GCCAAAGCCTGTTTAGGTCACACACCTTCAGACCCACAGGCAAGGTCTAAAGGTGCGTGGCAGCTCTATATTAGGCTGCCAATGCGTAAGCGTATTCGTCGGCAGTTGTGTTTTTGCACCCTTTTTTACGTGGAAGGTGCGACCACGACCTGCAGTTTAACCCTACCTATCCCCGTCGAACCCTCTTCGCCCCCATTTTTCAAAGAACTTTAATTTAAAATAACCCTTTTTTTATATTTTTCAAGCTTTAAAATTAAAATCGGCAAAAATTGATTCTACAATACTTATAAATTCATTAACAAATTTAGAAGATCCTATAAGTTTAGGATAAATCTTAAGCAATTTTTCATAATATTCCAATGATTTTTTATATTCCCCTGATAATTTGGCACATGTTGCTGCTTGAGAAAGAATTTGAGGAAGTTTTTTATAAGATGGAGCTTCCTCAAAAGCTTTTTCAATATAAAAAAGGGCTTCTTTATAACATTTAATATCCATAAGTTGCCTAGCAATCAATAAATAGGGATGAAGTTTTGTACTTGGTCGATTAAGACGAGCACCAGGAATATTAACAATAACAGAAGAAATTCTAAGTACAGGATGAGTTGTTTCTACTAAGTACGCTTTTAACCCCTTTTTAAGAAGTTTATCTAAAATATACTCTATTTCTACTTTAAAATCTAAATGAGAAAAAGAAGATAAATAATTAAATGGGATTTTTTCTCCATTTAATAAAAATTTAGCCTCTTTTAAATCCTCAAATTTTAAAAAACAAAATGTAGGTCCTCCAGGTTTATTTAAAATAAATTCCCTAAAAAGAACTTGAGCTCTATGCTGAACTAATTCTGTTATAGCTCTTATTAAAGCCATATTGGGATTAGGATGGGTACCTGCAGCACCATAAACCTTAAGAGATGGTGTGGGAGCTAAAGGATCATAGGCAATTATAGCTATAGTAGGGATTCCTAAGTCTAAGGAAAAATCTTTAATAAATACTTCGATTCCTGAAGATAAAATTTTTTTAAGAGAGTCTTTTATCAATGGATTTTCGATAGAATCAATCTCAATAGTAGGAATTTTTAATCTTTCTTCCATAATAGTAGAAATACAGTGTCTTTCAATAACCTCGCATAAAGCTTGAAGTGTTGCTTCTTCTAAAGTATTTCCTGCTGCCCAACCTGTAGTTCCATAAATTCTATAAAACCAATATAATGGAAAGATCACCTTTTTTGCTTCTATGAGATCATAAGCCTCAACCCAGCGCAATTTAATATTTTTTAATTTTTCGATGAAGCTATTTTCTCTAAAAATGTTATGTAATGGAGCAAATAAAGTTTCAATAGGTACAGCGCTTTCTTTTATATTAATATAGGAATCTACTAAAGGATTAGCATTCAATAAAAAAGAAAAATTACTATATCTTTCTACCAATTCCATAAGGGCACTTGCCTCTGCTTGTTCAGGAGTTATACCTTTACCAAAACTATCTCCTATTCCTAATATCTTACTTATTTCTTCCTCAACTTTACATAAATAAACAGGTATACCTATTCTATCTAAATTGTCTATCCTTAAAATTTCCTTAAGAATAGGTTTTTCGGTTTGATTAAGTTTTTTTAAAGCTCTTTCTATAGTTTCAATTGGAGAACAAGCTTTTTCCTGAGCATAAGTATATTTTTTAAGACAAGACTTAAGCATAAAATTATTCTAATTTTTTAAGAGAATTTTTATATTTTTCAGCTACAGTTTCTGGAAATTGAGTATAATGAATTATCCCTTTTTCATCTTTATAATAATAAATTTCTAAAGACTTCTCTTGCTCTTTAGAAATATTTGAGGAACTTATATTTTCTTTAATTTTTAAATATTTTTTAAGTTGTTCAAGTTTTTTAGGACCTACACCCTTGACCTTTAATAATTCTTCAATAGACTTAAAAGGACCATTCTTTTCTCTATATTCAATAATATTTTTTGCTATTTTCGGACCTATTCCTGGTAATTTTTCTAACTCTTCAGCTGTAGCTTGATTAATGTCTATTTTATTAAAAGGAAAAGAATAAAAAGGAATAAATAAAATTAAAATAAATATTAAAATAAATCGAAAAAAAGAAGACATTATAAAATTATATAAGGGGAGCAAGATATTAAAATATCTTACTCCCCTTATAAAAGATTTTTAATTTAAAAACTTAATTATACGCAACCTGTTGGTTTAGGAAGACCTGCCATTTTACAAGCACCTTTACCAGGCCCAGAAGGAAAGAGTTCATAAATTTTCTTTAAGGGATAACCAGTTACTTTAGAGAAAATTCTAACCATAGGTGCGACACCGTTTTTCCTGTAATAATCCTGGAGAAAGTTGATGCATTTCCAATGCTCTTCAGTAAGCTCCTGAATACCTTCTAAATGTTTTACATAATCTACCCATTCTGGACACCATACATCTAAACCACCGGCTAAGAAACCATCCTCATCAACTTCAAATTTTTTACCTTTCCATTCTACTATAGGCATACAACCACCTCCCTTTATCTTTTTTTACTTTTAAAATATATTTTTATATATTTTTAAAAAAATGTCAAGAGTTATAAAATCTTTAAATTTCTTTAATTACAGGCACCTCATCACATTCAGGAAATTTGCTACATCTTATACAATCAGCCCAAATTTTATGAGGTAATTCATTTTTGTTTATTTTTCTAAAGCCCAATTTTTCAAAAAATCCCGGTACCCTGGTTAAAGCGAATACTTTTGGTATCTCTAAATTTTTAGCCTCTTCTATACAAGCTTCCACTAATTGAGCACCTATTCCTTTCTTTTGATATTCTTCGCTAACTACTAAAGACTTTATTTCTGCTAAATCTTCCCAGCAAATATGAAGAGCACAGGCACCTACAACTAAATCCTTATCTTCATAAACAAAAAAATCTCTTAAATGTTCATAAAGTTCTGCTAAGGGGCGAGGTAATACATCTCCTTTTTTGGAAAAATGTAATATAAGCCTATAAATATATTTAATATCTGAAATTTTAGCTTTTCTTACCATGAAGGTTTATTTTATCTCAGTTATAAAGGGATGTTCCACATTTAAGTCTTTAGCTATCTGAGTCACATATTTTTTTGCTTCCTCTTTGGTTGAATATTTTCCCACATATACTTTGTATAAAATTTCGCCATTAGTTTTATAATCTTTTATGAATGCTTTATATCCTTTAGATATAGCAGTATCTTTTAATTTTTCAGCAACTTCTTTTTTCGAAAAAGCACCTACTTGAACAGAATAAAATATTGTAGGTGCTTCTTTAATCTGAGAGGCGATTTTGGCTACTTCTTTCTTTTGATACTTAGCCTCCTTTTTTTGTTCTTCTGGTAGTTCTTTTTTAGCAACCTCTTCTTTAATTGGTTTTTCAGGAGATGGAGGTAGTGAAATTTTTCCAGGCGCAGGAGAAACAGTTTCATTTGATACTAAAGGTGGTGCAGTTTCATTTGATAAAATCACTGGAGGGGTACTTGGAGCTTGAGAAACAGCAGGTTGTTCAAGCGCTATTTCTTCTTTTTGTGCCTTCTTTTCTATTTTAGTTCCTACCCATACTCCTATTACAAAACTCCAAATTAAAAGAGATAAACCAAATAAAATGATAAAAACTAAAGCTAACTTACTAATTTCAAATTTAACCTTTTTTTCCTCCATACCTACCTCCTTTTTACATTTTTTTAGGAGCTGACACTCCCAAAAGCTCTAATCCATTTTTTAAAATTATTTTACAAGCTAAACATAAACCAAGACGAGCATAAGTAAGAGGTAAATCTTCTGTTAAAACCCTATGTTTAGAATAGTATTCATGAAACTGTTTAGCAAGTTCAAGGAGATAATAGGTAATTTTATAAGGTGCTAAAGAATTAGAGGCAGATTCTATCACTTCTTGAAATTCTTCAAGTTTTTTTAACAATTCAATTTCTTCCTTTTCATCAAGGTTTTTAAAATCTACCTTTTCCCAAGATATTTCATTTATATTACTTTCTTTTGCTTTTTCAAAAATACTACAAATACGAGCATGAGCATATTGTACATAATAAACTGGATTTTCTTGAGATTGCTTTTTGGCAAGTTCTACATCAAAATCTAAAGGGGAGTCTGCTGATCTAGAAAGGAAAATAAATCTTGATGCATCAACCCCTACTTCTTTTATCAATTCTTTTAATTCTAAAAATTCTCCTTCACGAGTAGACATACTCTTTTTCTCACCACCTTCAATTAAATTAACCATTTGAATAAGAAGAACTTTTAATTTTTCTTGATCAATTCTAAAAGCCTGCATTGCAGCTTTTAATCTATTAATGTAGCCGTGATGATCAGCTCCCCATATATTTATAGCTATATCAAAATTTCTTTCCATAAACTTTTCATAATGATAAGCTATATCTCCAGTAAAATAGGTAGTTTCTCCCTTAGAACGTATTAGAACCCTATCTTTTTCGTCTCCAAAAAGAGTAGCTTTAAACCATAAAGCCCCTTCTCTTTCGTAAATTAATCCCTTTTCTTTTAAGATATCTAAAACCTTATCCACTTTACTATTTTCATAAAGAAAACTTTCTAAATACCAATTATCATAAAAAACTCTAAAATTTTCAAGGTCTTTTTTTATATCTTCTAAAATTAATTTTATAGCTAGTTCTTTACAAATTTTAACAGCTTTTTCTTTTTCCATAGAGAATAGGTCTGGATATAATTTAAGTGCTTCTTTAGCAATATCATAAATATATTTTCCTTTATAGTAATTTTCAGGAAATTGTATATTTTCCCCCAAAAGTTCTTTAGCTCTTAAATAAACCGATTCCCCCAAAATATCTATTTGGGTTCCTTTATCATTAATGTAGTATTCCTTAGTTACTTTATAGCCTGTGAAGTTAAGCACCCTTGCTAATGAATCTCCATAAGCTGCTCCTCTACCATGTCCTATATGAAGAGGTCCTGTAGGATTAGCTGAAACAAATTCAATAAGAACCTTTTTTCCTTTTCCTAAGTCTATTTTTCCATATTTATCTTTCAATTCTAAAATTTTTTTTAAATTTTCTATATAATACTCAAGTGCAATCCAAAAATTTATAAACCCAGGATTAACTACATCTATTTGAGAAAAAATGAAAGTCTTTTCCTTAAGTTTTGAAGCTAATTTATTTGCTATTTCTATAGGAGAAAAATTTAATTTGTCTTTTAAAACAAAAGCTACATTGGTAGCATAGTCTCCAAAAATTTCTTTTTTTGGTCTTTCTATCTCAAAAACAAGATCTTTTATTTCTCCAAAGAGTTCTTTAACAGCTTCTTCAATAAGTTCTTTAATCTTCCTTTTTAGCACTTTCTAACTCCTTTTTTCTTTTTTTAAGTTCTTTTTTAAGCTCTGGATCTGGAGTATACTCAGGACATTTTATAGGGGTAGTACTATCAAAGGAAAACTGTTTGACACAAACTCCTCTCCAAGCACATGTAGCACAAAGAATAGGCAATTCTTCCTCTTGATTATTATTTTTTTCCATAATTTGATCCTCCTCCAAAGTTTTTTATTTAAAAATATCAATTGCTTTATATTTTACACCATCCCAATAGTCACGCATCTTTTTAATAATTTCAAAAATTTTATTTTCATATCTCACATCAAAAGAGAAATAATCTGGAGTCTTTACCCAAAATTCAAGTCTTTCTTTACTCATAGGATGGGGAAAACTTAAATAAAAAGAATGCAAAAGTATAGCTTCCCTGTTTAAAATTTTTCTTTTAGATCCATATTTTATATCTCCAACAATAGGATATCCTCTTTCAGATAAAACCGCTCTTAACTGATGTTTTCTTCCTGTAAAGGGCATTAATAATAAAAAAGTTTCCTTTTCAAGGGAATAAAGAGTAGAATAAATGGTGATAGATTTTTTGGCATTTTCAGAAGGTTTTTTTAAAATTAAGGCTTTTCTTTTTATATTATCCCACAATAAATAATCTTCCCATATTCCCTCTCCCTCTAAAATTCCCTCAACTTTTGCAATGTATAATTTAATTACTTCTTTTCTTTGAAAGCTTTCAAAAAGTTTTTTTGCTGACTTACTTCTCTTGGTAAGTATTAATATACCTGAAACTTTTTTATCTAATTTATGTACTACACCTAAAAATACATTTCCAGGTTTTTTATCTCTTTCTTTAATAAAATCTTTCAAAATTTTCAAAAGAGAGTCTTCTTTTCTTTTTGCCCCCTGAACAACAAGACCTGGTGGTTTATAAACAACAAGGATATATTTGTCTTCATAAAGAATTTCAGGGAGATTCCTCAATTTTTTCATATTTTTCTTTAATCTCTAACATTTTTTGTTTCTTTAATTCTTTAGTTTGAGGCGCCTTTTGGAAAAATTCTTCAGGAATACCAAAAATTCTAAAAATAAAATCAAAAATTCCTTTACCTATACTACTTGGATGCAAAGGAAAAATATTATAATTTCTATAAGGACCTGTTACTTGCAAGGGTAAATAAACGAGCATTCTTGGTTTACCAAGAATTAACTTTCCTAAATAGGGAATTTTCTCTATTATTATATCTATAGTTTTAAAAGGAGATACATAAAAGGTAAGATTAAGATTTTCCTTAGAAAGGTCAACATTCCCTTCTCCAAAAAGTCTAAAACCAATTGCTGATAAAAAACCATTATTTAATTTTAAGGTACTATTATCAACGGTAGTATTTATATTAAGCTCTTCATATTCAAGAAGATTATTTTCTAAATTAGTTACCTTTCCTCTAAATAAATCTATAGGACTAAGAAATGCAAGAACTTTTGCTAAAACGGGAGCTCTATATATGTACCCTTTATTTGAAGTTATTTCAAGAACTCCCTCACCTCTTTTAATAAGTTTTTCTTTATCTCCTTCTGCATAAAAATAACCTTTTAATTTATAGGGACCCTCTAAAATTGCTTCAGGCATTTCTTCAGGATATAAACAAGAGAAAAGATCTAAAAAATCTCCCTTTGAAGGAAAAACCTCTACAAAGGTATATTGAGAGTTTGGAGTTCTTTCATAAATAGCTTGTCCATTAAGCCCGCAAAAATGAAAATTAGGTATCTCAACCATAAGTAGTTTATTTCTATTATCAAAAATCAATTCTCCATTTATATTCTCAAATTGATGAGAGGTAGGTAATATTAAATTGTCTACATGAATACTTATATTAACCACTAAAGGAATTTCATCCAAAATTTGAAAAATATCCTTTGTTTTTTCTGAAGGTTTTTCTTTTTTTATAAGTTTTTTTAAATCTGCATCTTTACCAAATAAATTTCCGCTTAAATAAAGATAATTTTTTTTCTTATTCACTGTAAAATCACCTTTGATCTGATGGCTATCCCATTTTAGAGCAAAATTACTTATTTTTAACCTTTCTTCAGTAAAATTTCCCAAAAAATTTACAGAAAAAATGGGGGTACTATTATAAAAATATATAAGATTATCAAGTTTTAAATAGCTATCTTGAGAAATTAAATGGGAAGTTAAATAAAAATCAAATAGGCTTTTAATATTTTTAGTTTCTAAGTTATTAGAGATGTTTAAGTTTAAAGATATTTCCAATTTTCCAGAAAAGCTATGTTTTTTTAAATCAAAAATCTCTGACAAATCTTTAAGCTCAAGTTTACCCTCTGCTTTTAGATCTGTTTGATTAGACTGCCTTTTTACTTGGATCTTAAAATTTGAAGTTTGGTTTAAAAATAAAGTATTTAAATTTAAATAATCCTTTTTATGATTTAAATCTAAACTAAGATTATGTCCAGATATTTCATGATCACCTAAATAAGAAAATGTGCCATTATCATAAATGACTTTAATGTTTTTAAATCTAACGGGAGTTTTTATAGAAATTTCTGAAAATACATTTGAAAGCTTTTCAATCTTATTTTTTAAATCCTTATTTAGTTCTCCACTTCCTTCTACAATAATTCTTTTATTATTGATTTTTCCTTTAATTTTAAAAAAGGAATCCTTTACCTCAACTAAAGTATCATCAAAAGTGAGCTCTCCTCTTTCGTATTGGAAAGGTAAGTTTTCTGTTTTTAAATCAAAGATTTCCTCTTTATAAGGAACTTGAAAGAAAATACTTTTTACGTTACCTTTAGCTATGATATCTTTATTTAAAAAATCCATTTCTGAAGAATCTTTATTTTTAAGAAAATTCAAATTGTCTTTATATTTAAGATAATCAAGATATATCCCCTCAAAAGAAACATTATATTCAGAAATGAGCTCCTTTATTTTTCCATTTTTCTTGCTAAGTTCTTCAACAAATTCTTGAGAAATCCATATCTCCTTAGCAAGCATATCTATATCTAAATTTTTTAAAGAGAGCTCTCCTGTTAAATCTTTTATATATACATCTTTAGAAGAAAGATAGATTTTTTTGGCAAAGATTTTATTGAAATCATAAACTAAGTTTCCTTTTTTTATTAAAATCTCCTTTTCATAATGGGGAATCTTAACCAAAAGATTATTCAGAAGAAGATCAATTTCTCCTTTTATATTTGTTATTTCACCCTTTAGTTTTATAACCCCTTCTAATTTTCCATTAAATTCATATTCTTTAAAATATTCAGGATTTTTCATAAAAAGAGACAAAATATCTATAAAATCCTTAGCGGAACTATAAAAATTACCTTCAACCAATAAATCTGGATTTTTTTTGTTAAAATCCAAATTTAAAGCATTTATTTTTAAAGAAACATTTTTATTTATTAAAGTATTACCCTTAAAATTTAAAATACCCTTTTCTAAACTAACTTCCCCTTGAATATCCTCAAAATCAAAAGGAAGTTCTGAAATTTTAATTTTTCCTTTATCAAAATTTGCTTTTAAAGTTAAATTCTTTATTTGAAAAATATCTTCTATATTTTTCCCTGAGGTTTCTATTTTTATATGGTAAAACTCCCCTCCCTTAAGAATAGTTAAGAATTTCTTTACATCCTTATTTTCAGGAAAAATTTTAAGTAAAAGGTTTTCAATATCTGAAAAATTAAGTTCCTCAGCATCTACCAAAACCTTATATCCTTCTTTATCTTTAACTAATTCAAAGGAGCCATTTATTTTAAGATAATTTATTATTAAAGGATTAAGGCTAATCTTTGTTTGAGCTTTATTAGAAATTACCAATCCTTCTATATAACCACCTAATAATTTTTCAGAGGGGGCTCTTTTTAAAAATATATAAGGATTTGATATAACAAAAGCTACATTAAGGGTGTCCTTTTCAAAAACTACTTCACTTTTAATGTCTAAAGATATTTCTAAAATTCCATATTCAGCTAATTTTTTTAAATTAGAAAGATTTAAATTTTTTATTTCTAAAGAATTTTCAGAAAAAAGATTTCTATAATTAAATCTTCCTTTAAAGCTTGCACTTTCAAATAAATCAGCTTTAGAGTCTAATTCATATAAGGCTTGATATCTATCCACTCTGAGTTTTAAATTTAGATCTTTAAATTTGATCCACCCTGAAGGTATTTCATAATCCAAAGTTATATTATTTGCATTTAAATACAAAGGATATAATTTAGAAAAAGTTTTAATAAGATCTTTTAAGCGAAAGGGTTTTTTGCTCTTGTAAATTTTTAAATAGGCATTTTTAGTGTCTATTTCTTTTGGAATAAAATTAAATTTTAAAATTTTAGGAAGAGAAAAAATAAAGTTTCCCTTTGGCAAAAATAGCTCATATTGAGAAGATTTAAAAGATAAGTTTTTAATAGAAGCTTTCTTTTGTAAAATTTTAACCTCAATTTCATCATAATTTAATTCTATTTTATAGTTTTCTTTTAAAAAATTTGATAACTTACTTTTAATCTGAGAATTATTTAAAAGATAATTAAGATTTAAAATTATTAAGAAAAAACTTAAAATTAAAAAAAAGACAAATCCAAAAAATATAAAAATAAATTTTTTAAACATAATTTTAAGAATTTTATATTATTTTATCAAAAATGCAAGAATAAATTTAATTAGAAAGGAGTTTTAGAGAGAGATTTATTGCTGAGATAAAGCTTTTAGGATTAGCTATTCCTTTTCCAGCGATATTATAAGCTGTCCCATGACAAGGAGAGGTTCTAATAATTGGAAGTCCTAAAGTGATGTTTACTCCGTCTTCAAAATGAATAAGTTTAAAAGGGATTAATCCCTGATCATGATAAAGAGCAATAATTAAATTGAATTCCCCCTTATAAGCCCAATAAAATAAACTATCTGAGGGATAGGGTCCATAAAGAGGAATACCCTCTTTTTTACATTTTTCTACAGCTTTTTCTATAATAATTTTTTCTTCATCACCTAAAATTCCACCTTCTCCAGCATGAGGATTTAATCCACAAATAGCCATTCTGGGATTTTCGATTTTAAGTCTTTTTAGAAATTCATAAGAAAGTTTTGCAGTATTAACTATTTTTTGAGTATTTATATTTTTAGGAACTTCCTTTAAAGGAATATGTATAGTAACTAAGGAAACTATCATTTTTTCTCCATAAAATGTCATTACATATTTATCAACATTAAATTCCTTGGCTAACCAATCTGTATGCCCTGAATAATTAATACCTATTTTATTAAGTCCTTCTTTACTAATAGGTGCTGTAACAATAGCTTGAATTTCTCTTTTTTTAGCTAATTCTATAGCTTTTTTAAAATAATCAGCCATAGCTTTATAACTTTCTAAATTTGGTTTACCAGGGATTATATCAAGATGAGAAAGAGAATCTATTTCCACTTCCTTAGGAATAGATATTCTAAGATTGCGAGAAGTATTTAAAAGGACTTTCTTATCTCCTATTATTACTATATTTTTTAAAATCGAAGAATTTTCTTTTTTAAAATAATCAAGAGCTTTTACAATAATTTCAGGACCAATTCCTGCAGGACATCCCATCGAAATAGCTATCTTAAAAAATTCCATAAATATTTATTTCATCTCTTCAAAATCAGCATCAATCACATCATCTTTACCCTTTTCTTTTGAAGAGCTTCCAGTTTCTCCTGCACTTCCTGTAGCTTTAGATGCCTTTTCTCTATAAAGCATTTCAGCAAGTCTATAGGATGCTTGTGTTAACTCATCGCTTGCTTTACGAATTGCATTTATATCTTCACCTTCCATTACCTTTTTGAGTTCTGTTATTTTTTCTTCAACCTCTTTTCTTAAGCTCTCAGAAACTTTATCCCCAAGTTCTCTTAAGGTTTTTTCTACAGAATAAATTAAGCTATCTGCCTGGTTACGAGCTTCAGCAAGCTCTTTCTTTCTTTTATCCTCCTCAGCATATTGCTCAGCTTCCTTTATTATTCTTTGGATTTCCTCTTCTGACAAACCAGAGGATGGTCTTACTACAATGGATTGTTCTTTTCCTGTTCCAAGATCCTTAGCAGTAACATGCAAAATACCATCAGCATCTATATCAAAAGTAACTTCAATTTGAGGAACTCCTCTTGGAGCAGGAGGTATACCCACAAGGTCAAAACGAGCAATACTTTTATTATCTCTTGCCATAGGTCTTTCACCTTGTAATACATGAATGGTAACTGCAGTCTGATTATCAGCAGCTGTAGTAAAAATTTGACTCCTTCTTGTGGGTATAGTAGTTCCTCTTGGGATTATAACTGTAAATACTCCTCCAAGGGTTTCAATACCAAGAGAAAGAGGTGTAACATCTAAAAGAAGAATATCTTTAACCTCTCCTTTTAATACACCAGCTTGAATAGCTGCACCCATAGCCACTACTTCATCTGGATTCACTCCTTTAACAGGTTCTTTCCCAAAAATTTCTTTTACCTTTTGCTGAACTTTTGGCATACGAGTCATTCCACCAACAAGTATTACTTCACTTATATCCTTAGGAGTTATTCCAGCATCTTGCATAGCTATACGACAGGGTTCTTCCAGTTTATCAATAAGGTCCTCAACTAAACTTTCAAGTTTAGCTCTGGTAAGTTTCATTACTAAATGTTTTGGACCAGTGGCATCTGCTGTAATAAATGGAAGATTAATCTCTGTTTCTAAAGTGCTTGAAAGCTCAATTTTAGCTTTTTCTGCAGCCTCTTTTAGTCTTTGTAAAGCCATTTTATCCTTTCTTAAATCTATACCATGTTCTTTTTTGAACTCTTCTGCGATATAATCTACAATTCTCATATCAAAATCTTCTCCACCTAAGAAAGTATTTCCTGAAGTTGCTTTTACTTCAAAAACTCCTTCTCCGATTTCTAAAATAGAGATATCAAAGGTTCCTCCTCCAAGATCAAAAACAGCAACCAGTCCCTCTTTTTTCTTTTCAAGACCATAAGCTAAACATGCTGCTGTAGGTTCATTAATTATTCTTATAACATTAAGTCCTGCAATTCTTCCTGCGTCTTTGGTAGCCTGTCTCTGAGTATCATCAAAATAAGCTGGAACAGTTATAACTACATCCTTAACTTCCTGCCCAAGATATTCTTCTAAGTCTTGTTTAATTTTTCTTAAAATCATAGCAGAGATTTCTGGAGGGCTATATTTTTTTCCTTTTATTTGTACATGAGCATCTCCATTAGGTGCTTCTTCAATTTTATAGGGAACCTTTTTTTTCCATTCTTGCACCACAGAATCATTAAATTTTCTTCCCATAAGTCTTTTAATACCGTAAATAGTGTTTTCAGCATTTATTATAGCTTGTCTTTTAGCTGGTAGTCCCACTAAAATTTCTCCACTTTCTTGAAATGCTACAACAGAAGGTGTAGTTCTAGTTCCTTCACGATTAGGAATTACTTTAGGCTCGCCACCTTCAAGTATAGCAACACAAGAATTAGTAGTCCCTAAATCAATTCCAACAACCGGTGCTTTTCCTGCCATTTTTTCTTCCCTCCTTTAAATCAATTTATTCATTTTCTATTATATTTTCTTCCTCTTCTCGAGGTGTTTCTTCTTTAATTTCTTTTTTACTTGCACACACACATACAAGAGCAGGTCTTATAATTCTATCATGAAGTTTATATCCCTTTTGATAAACCTTAGTTATACCACCATCAGGTATCTCAGGATGTTCTTCTGTTGATAAAGCTTCATGCAAATAAGGCTCAAAGGGTTCTCCTATAGAGGGAATAAACTGTTTTAATCCAAATTTTTCTAGAGTTTGGATAATAAATCTTAAAGTTAATTCTACACCTTCTTTTAAAGCTTCTTTATTTTCGGATTGTTCAAAAGCTTTTAAAGCTCTCTCCAAATTATCAATACTTGGTAAAAGTTCTTTAAAAACTGTTTCTAAAGCAAATTTATAATATTCTTCTTTTTCTCTTTTAAAAGCTTTTTTAAAATTCTCAAGCTCAGCAGCGTATCTCAAAGCAAGTTCTTTCCAATATTTAATTTCTTCTTCCTTTTGTTTTAATTGTTCTTCTTTTTGTATATCCTCTTGAAGTTCCTTATTCTCAGTGCTAACCTGAGTCTCTTTTATTAATTCTTCCATCAAAAACCTCCGTAAAACTTTACTTTTTAACTCTTTAAGTTATGATAAAAATTAAGACTTATATTTTATTTTTCCAGAGGTATAAATAAAAATTGTTAGAAAAATGGAAAATTAGAGAAATTGTAAAATCTGCACTTAAAGAAGATCTCCCCTTTGGAGATATTACTTCTGAAATTCTAATTCCTTCAAAACTTTATGGTAAAGCTTTCTTTTTAGCTAAGGAAAAACTTGTTGTTTGTGGTAAACCTGTAGTTGAAGAAGTATTTAATTTATTAGATCCAGAAATAAAAATCATCTGGCAAGTTGAAGAAGGCGGAGAGGTAGAGGCTCAAACTAAATTAGGTTTTGTGGAAGGGAATATAAAAAATATCTTAAAAGGTGAAAGGGTAGCTCTTAATTTTTTTCAACATCTCTGTGGAATTGCTACTTATACTCGTAAAATTGTTCAAAAATTAGCTCCCTACTGTACTATACTTCTTGATACCAGAAAAAATCTTCCTGGACTGAAAATTCTTCAAAAGTATGCTGTAAGAATAGGGGGAGGTCAAAATCATAGATTTTCTCTTTCAGATGGAATATTAATAAAAGACAATCATATTAAAGCTTTAGGTGGTATAAATGAGGTTATTAAAAAACTAAAAAACATTCCTCATTATCTTAAAGTTGAAATAGAAATTAAATCCTTTGAAGAATTGGAAATTCTTTTAAATTCTGATGCCCCGATTGATATTATTCTTTTAGATAATTTTCCTACTGATAAACTTAAAGAAGCGGTAAATATGATAAAATCTGTTAAACCTTACCTAAAAATTGAAGTTTCAGGAGGTATAACTTTTGAAAATGTAGAAACAATTGCTGAAACAGGAATAGATTATATTTCTTCTGGAGCTTTAACTCACTCAGTTAAAGCTGTAGATATAAGTCTAAAAATTGATTCTATTTATAACTATTAAATAGAGGGGCTTTAAAGCCCCTCTATTTTCTTTAGAGATTGGCAAAGGTTTTTTCAAGAGGAGGAACAACTTGTTTCTTTCTACTCATTACCCCAGGTAACCAAACACTTTTACCTTCTAATTTCTTACCAAAGGTAATCTCTACAATCTTAGGTTCATCAGTAATAACCATTAATTCTGTTCCTTCTTTCATAATATCTGTAAGCATAAGAACCACAGTATGATAGGCTTCGTCACTTTTGATTTTATTTAATTCATTATAAATTTCTTCCAATCTTCCTTCTACCATTGATAAATCTATCAGCTCAATCTGTCCTACTCCTACTTTTTTACCGCTCATATTATAATCTTTAAAGTCTCTCATAATAATGTCTTTTGCTGTCATTCCAGATACATCAGAAAGTTTAGATTTTACTTCTACACCAAATTTTATTATATCATCTATACCAACAATTTTAGCAAGCTCTTCTGCTACTTCTTTATCCATAGGAGTAGTGGTAGCTGATTTAAATACTACTGTATCACTTAAAATTGAAGCTAAAAGAAGTCCTGCCAAATCCTTAGGAAGAGCAATTCCTGTTTTATCAAAGAGAAATTTTAAAACAGTTGCTGTACATCCAACAGGAAAGTTTACAAAAAATATAGGATTGGGAGTGGTTACATCTCCAATTTTGTGATGATCAACTAATGCTACAATTTCAGCTTTATCAATGTTATCTAAACTTTGAACCTTATCTGAATGATCAACTAAAGCAACTGTTTTACCTTCGCCATCAGTCATAATTTCAGGAACTTTAGCACCAAATTTTTCTAATACAAATTTAGTTTCCGCATTTGGTTCTCCTTGGATTACAGGAATTGCCTCCTTTTCAACCTTCATAATCTTACAACCCACCTTTTTCCACTCATTTAAAAGATAGGCAAACACAATTGCAGAACAAACAGAATCAGTATCAGGTTTCTTGTGACCAACTACATAAATTACATGTTCCATATTACACCTCCTAAGTTTATTTTTAGAAAGTTTTTCAAAATAAGGTTAAAATTAATTATTATTTATCTTTTTATCTTGTCAAGATTTAATTTTTCCTTTATAATTCCATAAAAATTTAAATTTTTCCAAAAATTTTAAGTTGTATTTCTTAATTAAAGTTTTTTTTATTTTTTCCGAATTTTATAGCAGGTAATCGGTAAAAATTATGGAAAGAGAAGCTGTTAGAATAGATGTGATCTTACCTTTTAAAGCAAAAAAAATATCTTCTGAAGAAGCGAAAAATAAAATTGCCCGAATTGTAGGAGATATTCCATTTTTTTCTTATATTCCTCTTAAGGATACCATAGACGAAGGTTTAAATTCTTGGCTTAAATTAATAAATGCTAAATTAGATTATCTAATAAGCGTTTTGACACGAGAAAAAGAGGGTTTTAATGATCTTCCCCTTCAAAAAATCAATATAAGTGAGAAAGGAATTAGATTTTTATCTGAAATCCCTTACGAAACTGGAGATTTTGTTGAAATTAAGACTGTAATTGATATTTATCAACCCTTAGGATTTTATCTTTATGGGGAAGTTTTAAGATGTGAAAAAAAAGAAGATTCCTATGAAGTAGCAATTAAATTTATTAATCTTCCCAAAGATATAAAAGAAAAAATCAGTTATTTTATTTTTTGTAAGGAAAGAGAATTAATTAGAGAATTGAGGTCTGAGTAATGCCTGCTGCGGTGGGGTTGTTTGTAGTATTAATATGTGTTTTTGGGGGTTATGCTCTTGAGCGTGGTAATTTTTCAGTCATTATTCAACCTGTTGAGTGGATGATCATATTTGGAGCAGCTTTTGGAGCTTTATTTATTGCTTCTTCAAACACTGCATTAAAAGGGGTTTTTCAAGGAACAATCCAAGTCCTTACTAGACCTCAAATATATACAAAACAAGATTTTATAGAACTTCTTCTTCTTTTAAATGAAGTTTTTAGAAAAATTAAGAAAGAAGGTTTAATCTCTATTGAACAAGATATAGAAAATCCAGAGGCAAGTAGAATTTTTTCAGCCTATCCTAAAATACTAAATAACCATATAGCAATTGATTTTATAAAAAATACTTTTAGGTCTATCTTAACCACTAATATTACTCATTTTGAATTAGATGCTCTTTTGGAAAACGAGATAGAAATAATTCATCAGGAATTTAAAAATCCTGTAGAAAGATTAGAAAAATTAGCTGATTCTATGCCAGGGCTTGGTTTAGTTGCTGCAGTTTTGGGAATTATTTTAACCATGGGAAAAATTGATGAACCTCCTGAGGTATTAGGGCATCATCTTTCTATAGCCCTTGCTGGAACTTTCTTTGGAATCCTAACCTGTTATGGAATTATGGCTCCTCTTGCCCAAAAAATGGAATTTTTTTGTGAACAACATAAAGAGTATCTAAATGTAATAAAAATAGCTATTGTTCATTTTATTGGAGGTGGAGCACCTCAAATAGCAGTTGAGTTTGCGAGAAGAAATATATCTCCTCATCTGAGACCTTCCTTTGAAGAATTGGAGAGCTTAATCAGAGGAAAAAAATAATAAATGAGCACACCTCCTATTATTTTTAAAAAAGTTAAAAAAATAGTTGCTGGACATCATGGAGGGTCTTGGAAAGTAGCTTATGCTGATTTTTTAGCTGGAATGATGACTTTTTTTCTTCTTATGTGGTTAATTACCATCATGGAACCCAAACAAAAAGCTCAAATAGCTGCTTATTTTAAAAAATTTAATATTTTTCAAAAAGCAGGAATAAGTATGCTTATGGAATATTATAAAAGCGGAAAAATAAGTTCTCCAAAATTACAAACTCTTTCTAAAGAAATTCCACCAGTAAAAGGTGAGGCTGAATATTTTAAAAGAATTGTAGAAACTAATTTAAAATCTCTTAGAGAACATATTCTTATAAATATAGAAGAAGAGAGAAAAGCTCTCCGTTTAGAAATAATAGAACTTGTTAATAAACCCTTATTTTATAGTGGAAGTGCTGAATTAACAACAGATGCAAAAAGGATATTAGCATTCTTTGCGAAGGAATTAAGAGAAAGACCTGTAACAATTGAAGTAGAAGGACATACTGATGCAGTCCCCTCAAGGAGAGGAAAAATAGGAAATTGGGAACTATCAACAGCAAGAGCACTCTCTGCCATGTTAGAATTAGAGAGAAATGGAGTTCCTCCTGAAAAAATAATATCTATTGCAGGATATGCAGATAATTTCCCATTATTTAAAGATAATCCTTTAGATCCAAGAAACAGAAGAATTACTTTGATAGTTAAATTTCAAGAACTTACTTCTCTCTCCAAAGAATGAAAAAATAACTTTTTTATTAATCTCTTAACCTAAAAACTATTTTCACCGGAACCTTACTAAATCCCAAAAATTTTTGAAAGCTATTAACTATAAATCTTTCTATGTGCTTAGGAATCTTTTCAGGATTAATGTTAGTAAAAATTACAAATGTAGGAGGCTTTACTTCAATTTGAGTAGCATAATAAAACTTAACTTTTTTACCTTTTACATTAAAAGTATAATTTTTTTTCAAATCTTCTAAAATTCTATTCACTAAAGCAGTATTTATTCTTGCATTGTATTGCTGGTAAATTTCTTCAATTAAAGGAAAAATTTGGTTAACTCTTCTTCCAGTTTTTGCGGAAATCGTTAAAATAGGAATCCAGGAAATAAATCTGGTACTATATTTTATGTTTTCTAACATAAGATTTCCTGCCTCTCTTTTAATATCAAATAGATCCCATTTATTAACAAGAAGGATACAAGCTTTATAATTTTTTTGTATTTGTCTTAACAACCTCTGATCTTGATTAGTTATACCTTCTTCAGCGGTTACCATAAAAAGAACTATATCTACTTTTTTAATGGTTTCTAAAGCTTTATCTACACTAAATTTTTCTGCTCTTTTATCAATTTTAGTTCTTCTTCTTATTCCTGGAGTATCTATTAAGAAGTATTTTCTTCCATCTGGTAAAGTTAAAAAAACATCTACACAATCTCTTGTAGTTCCTGGTATTTCAGAAACAATCATTCTTTCATAGCCTAAAAGTCTGTTAAGTAAGGTACTTTTCCCGACATTTGGTCTTCCTATTATTGCAATTTTAATAACCTCAATCTCTGGTATCTCTTCTAAGTAATCTTTAGCATACTTTTTTATTAGTTCTTTTAATTGGGTGATATTTTTTTGATTCTTAGCAGAAATAAACACTATATTCTCAAAACCTAACTTGTAAAATTCTATAGCCTTTTCTTCATCTTCTTTTCCTTCGACTTTATTAACTACTAAAATAACTTTTTTATCCTTTTTCCTTAAATATTCAGCAGTTACTAAATCTTCACTTGTAAGTCCCTCTTTAGCATCAACTACTAATAATACAAGATTTACCTCAGCTAAAGATTTATCAACCAATTCAATTATTACTTTATTAAAAAAATCTTTTCCACCCCAATTAATACCCCCTGTATCAATAAGAAGAACACCTTTTCTATTTTCTAATTCCATATACCCTTCTATAATGTCTCGTGTTACCCCTGGAGTTTTTTCTACTATAGCTTTTCTCTCACCTATTAGGGTATTGAAAAGAGTAGATTTTCCTACATTTGATCTTCCTACAATTGCAACTTTAAACATATTATTTACACATCTACTACACATTGAACTATCCATAAATAACCTTCTTTTTTTACCTCAGCCATAGTAAAAGTTGCTCCCTTTACTTCTACCCCGTAACCAAATTTTTTATGTAAATAAGTCTCACCTAATAACTCACCTTTTAAAGTGTATTTTCCATTTTTTTCTTCTATTTCTCCTTTAAATTCAAAAAAGAGAATTTTTTCGAGATAAAAAAGGCTTAAAACTTTATTTATAAACACTACCAGCAATTCATCCAAAAATTCAGATTCAACTTCTAGGGGATATTTTTTCTTTAAACTTAACTCTTCCCAATTTAAATTTTCAACCAATAAAATGGCTAAAGCTTTTAAAACATTTGAAAAGGCCTCAGAAAGAGTCTCTCCATATCCTCTTATCCCTATATCTGCACCATGTTCAAAAGTTTCAAATTTACCCATATTAGAATTCTCCAAAAGTTTTGTTTATTTTATAAATTTTTATGGTATTCAAATTTTTTACAAAATCCATCTTCTAAATATAAAGGAATAAAAGGAAAAAGGGTTGAAAATAAAAAATTTTTTCTTTTTTCTTTTTCAAAGCATATTAAAAAATAATCATCTTTTGGAAAAATAAAAATAGCTCCTACCTTTTCTGTAGAAAATTGTGGTTTATTAAAACTTTCTAAAACTTTTAAATATTCTTGATGAGGGAAGTTGCTTCCTCTACCTGAGGTTAAAACTAATTTTGGATTTAACCAGCTTATAATATTTTCATCTATACTGTATTTTGATCCGTGATGTGGAGAAACCAAAATCTCTACGGGAAATATTTCCCCTTCTTCTTTCATACGATAAAATCTTATTTTATCTATATCTCCAGGAAAAAGAGCGGTTAAGCCTTTATATTCCAAATAAACAACCAAACTTTCTCGGTTTAAATCTTCATAGGGTATTTTGCCAGGAAATAGAAAAATTTCTGCCTCTTTTATCTTTAAAGCTTCAGGATTTTTAATAGGATCTGGTAAAATTAAAATATTTGTTTTTTCCCAATCTTCAGAATTAAAGTTTCCTGAGATTACTTTTTTCACATAAAAATATTTTTTTAAAGTTTCTAATCCTCCACTATGGTCAAGATCAGGATGGGAAATAACTGCAAGATCTATTATTTCTATCCCGAGTTTATTTAAAACTGGTAACAAGTAAACTTTTGTCCAATTAAAATCTTTAAAATAATTTGGTCCTGTATCAATTAAAATAAAAGAATCTTTATTTTTTATTAAATTAGCACTTGCTCTTCCTACATCAAAAATTAAAATGTAAAAGGTTTTTTCATAAAAATAATAGATTGATAAATAAAAAATAAAACTAATTAAGCACCATAAAAAATATTTTTTATAATTTTTTATAAAATGACTTAAAAAGATAAAAATTAATAAGCTAAAAATTATAGAAAGGATGACCAAATTAATAGGTAATTTAAATTTATAGGTCCATTCAAAAAAGGGAATTTTAATATAATAATCAAAAATATTGGCTAAAATATGGGCTAAATTTAAAGCAATATTTTCGTTTAAAAAAGATAAAAGAGCTATAAAAATAGATAAAGGAATAAAAATGAAGCTCCAGAAAAATGTAGCTATAAGGTTATTAATAGGAGTTGCTAAAGGAAAGGTTCCGTTAATATAAATTATAAAGGGAAATACAAACAGGCTTACTATAAAGGAAAGCAAAAATAGATAGAAAAAATAATTGATACTTTTTAAAATAGTATTTGAAATGGGAATAAGGTTTTTAAAATAGGTTTTAAATATTCTATCACCTATTATTAATCCTAAAGTTGCTATAAAAGAAAGTTGAAAAGAAAGGTTTCCAATTAAATAGGGCTGGAAAATTAAAATCAAGGATGCAGTAAGAAAAAGTAATATTAAAGATGAAGTATTTCTAAAAAATAATTTGCTTATTATAAAAAGAGATAAAAATATAAATGCTCTAAAAGCTGAAGGACAAAATCCAGAAAGAAGTAAAATTAAGAATGCTGAAGGTAAAGCCAATGAATAAGAAATATTTTGTAAAGGATAACCTATTCTTATTAGGGGTGTAAATTTTAAAAGATGATAAAATATTTGATAAAAAATACCAAAAAGAATGGCTAAATTAAAGCCAGAAATAGCTAATTGATGATAAAGACCTTGATTTTTTAATTTTTCTTTATATTCTTCTGGGAAATTATATTCAACTCCTAAAACTAAAGCCTGAATAAGTCCTTTTGCTGTTCCAGATAATTTTTCAGAAAAATTAAAAAGTCTATATCTAATTTTCTCCAAACTAAAATTTTTAACCTCTTCACAAACAAAACCTTTTTCTTTTAAGAATTTTAATTCTGATTCTATACCTTTTACTAAAAGCAATTTTTCCTTTTCAAAAGAAAAGGGATTAAAATATTCATGATATTCTTTATTTTGAAAAGTTATAAGACATCTTTGACCAGGAAAAAAATATTTTCTATCTGTTTTGAATATAAATTCTCCTATGGAAGAGCTAAATGAGGTATTTAAATATCCATAATAATAAGGTTCTACTTTCTCAATTGTAGTTAAAAGTTCTATTTCTTCTGCTTTATATTGATCTAAATAGGAATTTTTAAGATTTTTAAAAAGGAAATAGCCTATTAAATAAAAAACAAGCAAAAATCCTAACCATAAACTTAAATAATGACTATTTTTATAAAAAAGAAATATAAAAGCAAAATATCCCAAAATAAAAAAAATTAAAATTAAAAAAGGAAATTTATAAAAACTGAGAAAAAATCCTAAAATAAAAGAGGAGGTAAGTATAAAAATAGGTGTTTTAGCTTCTCTTACCAAATAGGGCTTCTCCAATTCTTATAATGGTTGCCCCTTCTTCTATAGCAACTGTATAATCAATGCTTGTACCCATAGAAAGTTCATTAAATTCTGAGTTCATATAAGTTTTTACTTTTTCAAAAATTTTTTGCATTTTTCTAAAATAGGGACGTGTTTTTTCAAAATTTTCTTCATAAGGAGGTAAACACATAAGTCCTTTAATTTTTATTCTATCAAAATTTTTTACCTCCCCTATAAATTCCTCTAACTTTTCTGGATACACCCCTCCTTTAGTAGGCTCTTTACCAATATTTACCTCAATTAATATCGGAACTATTAATCCCCTTTTTTCTGCTTGTTTCTGAATCTCTTGAGCTAAACTTATTTTATCAAGGGTTTGAATCATAGAAAATAAATTTAAGGCCTTTTTTACTTTATTTGTTTGAAGTCTTCCTATGAAATGCCATTCTATAGGAAGATCTTTAAGTTCTGAAATTTTTTTTTCAGCCTCTTGAATATAATTTTCACCAAATATTTTAATTCCCAGTTTAAAAACTATTTTTATCTTTTCAGGAGTTTGTTTTTTTGAAGCTCCCAAAATTTTTATTTCTTCAAGCTTTCTTTCTGATTTCTCACAAGCCTTTTGAATATTTTCTAATATTCTAAAGTAATTTTCTCTAAGTTGAGCTTCTAAATCCATTAATAATTCCTTTTTCTGTAATAATTATATCTACTTTTTGATCATGCTTTTCTAAAGGTAAGCTTTCAAATATTTGAAAGGAAAAAGCTACCCCAATTTTAAAGGCTTTTGTTTTTTTTAATATTTTATCATAAAAACCTCCACCATAACCTATTCTTCCTTTTTTAAGATCAAAAGCAACACCAGGAACAAATATTATTTCAAAATTTTCTGGTTTTAATTCAGGATTTTCTAAAGGGGGTTCTAATAACCCGAAAGGACCTGGTTTAAGATCTGAAAAACTAAAAATTTGATGAAAAGTTAGGGTTTTTTCTTTAAGCCAAGTTTTTGGTAAATAAACTTTTTTCCCTTCTAAAAGGGCTTTACCTATTAAATATTCTAAAGATGCTTCTTTATCTTTTGCAAAATAAAAGGCTATTTTTTGACTATTTTTATATTGAGAAAAGGTTTCTATTAATTTACAAATCTGCAGACTAAAATCTTTTAAAATTTCCGAAGAATATTTTTTTCTAAGCTGAAAAATAGAAAATCTTATCTGAGATTTAAAAGAATTTTCCATAAAAAATAGCCCCCAAAAAGGGGGCTATTTAAATTATCTGGGAACTCCTCTTTTGGCTTTTTCTGCTACATAGAGCCTTGTTAAAGCCCTTTGTAAAGCAGCTCTTGCTCTTGCATAATCTATTTCTTCTACTCGAGCCAAATAGGCCTGAATTCTTTTCTCAGCTCTTTCCTTTGCTCTTAAAGCCCTTTCTACATCTATTTCATATGCTTTTTCTGCTGCTTCAACTAAAAAGGTAATTTTATTTTTTGAAACTTCACAAAAACCTCCGCTTAGGGCTACCCATTCTTCTTTATCTCCTACTCTATAATGAAGGGGGCCAATTTTAATTGCAGCTATCATAGGAGCATGATTAGCAAGAACTCCAAATTCTCCTTCAACTCCCGGTGCTGTAACTATATCAACTTCCTCACTAACAACTACTTTATCTGGTGTTACTATTTCAAGAAGAATCCTAGCCATTTAGCCCTCCATTATCTTCTTAGCCTTTTCAACAGCTTCTTCTATAGTTCCAATCATGTAAAATGCTGGTTCAGGAAGTTCATCATGTTTCCCTTCTAAAATTTCTTTAAATCCTCTTATAGTATCTTCAAGTTTCACATATCTACCATGTGTTCCGGTAAAATGTTCTGCCACATGGAAAGGTTGAGACAGAAATCTCTGTATTTTCCTTGCACGAGCAACTATAATCTTATCTTCTTCAGAAAGCTCTTCTATTCCAAGAATTGCAATAATATCTTGTAAATCTTTATATCTCTGAAGAACTTGCTGAACCTGACGAGCAACTGTATAATGTTCCCATCCAAGTATATTAGGATCTAAAATACGAGACTGAGAATCTAAGGGATCAACAGCTGGATAAATTCCAAGTTCTGCAAGTTGACGAGAAAGAACAACTGTTCCGTCAAGATGAGCAAATGTAGTTGCAGGTGCGGGATCTGTTAAGTCGTCTGCAGGAACATAAATACACTGAACTGAAGTAATGGAGCCCTTAGTGGTAGAACAAATTCTCTCTTGCAAAGCTCCGATGTCTGTAGCAAGAGTAGGCTGATACCCAACTGCTGAAGGCATTCTTCCTAAAAGTGCTGACACTTCCTGGTTAGCTTGAGTAAAACGATAAATATTATCTATAAAGAAAAGAACATCCTGCCCTTCTTCATCTCTAAAATATTCAGCTACTGTAACTCCTGTGTGAGCAACTCTTGCACGGTGCCCAGGAGTTTCATTCATCTGACCATAAACAAGAGCTGCTTTATCTAAAACTCCAGAACGTTTCATTTCTAAATAAAGCTCATTTCCTTCACGTGTTCTCTCACCAGCTCCACAGAAAACAGAAATTCCTCCATGCTCCATAGCAATATTATGAATCATTTCCATCATAACTACTGTCTTCCCAACTCCTGCTCCACCAAAAGTTCCCATCTTTCCACCACGGGGGAATGGAATAAGAAGGTCAAATACTTTAAGTCCAGTTTCTAAAACTCTAATAGTAGTATCTAACTCAGTTAAAGCAGGTGCTGGTCTAAAAATAGGATAATATTTATCAGAAACAATGGGACCTCCTTCATCAACAGGATCACCTACAGCATTCATAATCCTTCCCAAGGTAGCTTTACCAACAGGAACAACTATAGGCGCACCTGTAGCTAATACAGGATCGCCTCTTTTTAATCCGTCAGTATATTCCATAGCAACACAACGTACTACATTATCTCCTAATTGTTGAGCCACTTCTAACACTAAATTCCACTCTCTATCATCTATCATAGGATTGGTAACTCTAAGACATTCAAGAAGTTTAGGAACTTTTCCAGGAGGAAACTCTACATCTACTACACATCCCATAATTTGAACTATCTTCCCCATTACTTTCTCTTCAGCCATATTTTAACCCCCTTTACTTAATTTCTTTTTTTATTTTTAACCTTTTATAAGTGCTTCTGCTCCTCCTACGATATCCATTAATTCTTTAGTAATATTTGCTTGTCTAACCTTATTATAAAATAAAGTTAATTGTTTTACCATATCTCCACAAGCCTTGTTAGCATTATCCATAGCTGTCATACGAGCTGCTTGTTCACTAACTGCAGTCTCAAGCATAGCTGAGAATACAAGAGTATTTATATAAAGAGGTAAAATTTGAGATAAAAGCTCTTCTTCCTCTGGTTCATAAATATAAGCATAAGAAATTTTCTTTTCTTCTGGCTCTAAAGGTTTTTCAAAGCTTAAGGGTAATAACTTTTCCATCTTAGGAATTTGTCTTATTACGTTTACAAAATATCCATAAATAATATACACCTCATCCCATTCACCTGCAAGATATGTCATCATAGCAGAACGTGCAATCTTACGGGCATCTTGCATCAAAATTTTACCCATTATATTAAGATAAGCCTCTCTAACTGCTATTTTTTTTCTAAAATAGGTGAATCCCTTCTTACCTACACAAATAAGTTCAACTTCTTTTTCTTCTTTTTTAAACTTATTTATAGCTTTTTCTGCTTCTTTTATTAAATTTGCATTAAAAGCTCCACATAATCCCTTATCTGCAGTTATCAAAATTATCCCTACTTTTTTAACTTCTCTTTTTTGTAAAAAAGGAATTTTTTGAACATTTATACCTCCAGCACTTAAAACATTATCTATTGCTTCTTCAAATTTTCTCCTATAAGGACGAAAACCTTCTAATCTTTGTTGTAAGGTACGCAATTTAGCTGAAGCAACCATGTTCATTGCTTTAGTAATTTGACCAATTCTTTTTACAGCTTCTATCTTTCTTCTAATATCTCGTAAAGCTGGCATATTTTATCCTCCTTTTAAACACACTTTAACTATTTATGGTATTGGAACAGGTTCTACATTATTTCTCTTTTTAAATTCTTCATTAAATTCTCTAAATACCTGTTTCATTTTTTCTTCCAACTCTGGACTAATCTCTTTCTTTTCCCTTATTTCTTTATAGATTTCCGGATACTTACTTTCTATAAATTCGTAAAGTTCCCTTTCATATTGAGCTAAAACTTCTAAAGGCATTTCATCTAAGAATCCTCTTGTTCCCGCAAAAAGTATACAAACCTGTTTTTCAACAGGAAGTGGTTGATACTGAGGTTGTTTAAGAATTTCAACAAGTCTTGCACCTCTATGTAAAACTCTCTGAGTTGCTCTATCAAGTTCAGAACCAAACTGAGCAAAAGCTGCTAATTCTCTATATTGAGCAAGCTCAAGCCTTAATCTACCTGCAACTTGTCTCATAGCTTTAATTTGAGCTGCTCCTCCAACTCGAGATACAGAAAGTCCAACATTAATAGCTGGACGAATACCTGCAAAGAATAAACCAGGTTCCAAATAGATTTGTCCGTCGGTAATAGAAATAACATTTGTAGAAATATAAGCTGAAAGGTCTCCCTGCTGAGTTTCTACAATAGGTAATGCTGTTAAAGAACCTCCACCATATTGATCATCCATTTTAGCTGCTCTTTCTAAAAGTCTTGAATGGTTATAAAAAATATCTCCTGGAAAAGCCTCTCTTCCAGGAGGTCTTCTTAAAAGAAGTGAAATTTCACGATATTCTGCTGCTTGTTTTGAAAGGTCATCATACATAACTAAAGCATGTCTTCCTGTATCCCTAAAATATTCTCCTATAGCGCAGGCTGAATAAGGTGCAATCCATTGTAAAGCAGCAGAATCAGAAGCACAGGCTGCTACTACTGTGGTATATTCCATAGCTCCATATCTACGTAAAGTTTCTATAATTTGAGCTACTGTAGACTTTTTCTGACCTATAGCACAATAAATACAATAAACATCTGTATCTTTTTGAGCTAAAATAGCATCTATCAGTATAGCGGTTTTCCCAGTTTGTCTATCCCCAAGGATCAATTCTCTCTGACCTCTCCCAATAGGAGTCATAGCATCTATAGCTTTAATTCCAGTATACATAGGCTCATGAACAGGTCTTCTTCTAATAATTCCGGGAGCTTTTAACTCTATTCTTCTAAATTCTTTTGCTTCAATTGGTCCTTTTCCATCTAATGGTCTCCCTACTGGATCAATTACTCTTCCAATAACTGCTTCTCCTACAGGAATAGAGGCAACCTTTCCTGTTCTTTTAGCAATATGACCTTCTAAAATTTTGGAATAGTCTCCCATTATAGGGATACCAACATTATCAAATTCTAAGTTCAAGGCAATTCCTACTTCTCCACTTTCTGGAAATTCAATAAGCTCCATATACTCACAATTTCTCAAACCAAATACGCGGGCAATACCATCTGCAATTGACATAACAACTCCCATCTCATCAAGGTCTATTTTTTTCTCAAACTCCTCAATTCTTTTTTTAATTAAATCACTAAGTTCTTGTGCTCTTATGGCTTCCATTTATAACACCTCCCCTTTTATAATTTCTTTAAATTTCCCTAATTGGGTTTTTAAAGTTCCATCAAATATTAAATCCCCTATCCTTATCTTAATCCCCCCTATAATTCCTTCATCTACTTTAGACTCCAATATAACTTCTTTTTTCAAGTAATCTTTTAAAGCATTTTCTATTTCTTTTTTCTCTTCTTCATTAATTGGATAGGCTGTAATAATCTCTCCACGGGCAATGTTTAATTCTTCATCTAATAATTCTTGATACATAGTAACTATTTCTTCAATATACTGAATTCTTCTTCTTTCTACTAAAAGCCTGAGAAACCTTTCCACTTCAGGATCTACCTTTACAGCTTTTAAAATCTCACCTATAATTTCCATCTTAAGATCGGGTGGATAAATAGGATTCTGTAAAGCTGATAAAACTTCTGGCATAGAAATTAAAAGCTCTTTTATTTGCCTTAATTCTTCTCCAAATTCTTTTGTTTTACCTAATTCTTTTCCTACAGTAAAAAGACCCTTAGCGTATTTAAATGCTATTGCCATTGCCCTCAATGTAATACCCTCCCTTTAATTTCGTTTATAAATTCTTTAACTGTCCTTTTTTGATCTTCTTCAGTTATACTTTTCTTTAAAAGTTCTTCAGCCAATTTGACCGAAGCTTCAGCTATTTCTTCCCTTAATATAGCTTTGGCTTTCTCCATTTCATGCTGAATATAAAGTTGTGCCTGCTGTTTAATCCTTTCAGCTTGAGCATAAGCTTCAGCTATAATCCTTTCTTTTTCTTTCACCCCTTGTTCAACATAATTTTGATATATTTCTTGAGCTTCTTTTTCTAAATTTTTAATCTTTTCTTGAAGTTCCACATATTTTGCCTCTGCTTCTT
Source organism: uncultured Thermodesulfatator sp. (assembly GCA_964464535.1). GTDB lineage: Bacteria > Desulfobacterota > Thermodesulfobacteria > Thermodesulfobacteriales > Thermodesulfobacteriaceae > Thermodesulfobacterium. The sequence goes on from CAYXGJ010000001.1 coordinate 97,606, forward strand.
TTTTCTTTTCTAATAATTCATTATACTGTTTAAGTATATTTTCTTGACGAGACTTAAACATATCTACAATAGGCTTTTTAAGAAATCTATATAAAATCAAACACAAGACTATAAAATTAAGAGTAAACCAAAGTAAATTTTTTAATTGAGAAGGTGTAACTCCATGATGTTCTACACCTACCTCAGCTCCAAAAACTGAAGAAATAGTAATTATAATCAAAAATAAAATTAAGCCTCCTACCTTTTTTAATTTTTTCATACTTTCCTCCCTAATAATTTTTCAACCATAAGAGAAGCAAAATATTCTACATTCCCTATCAATTCCTTTCTTACATCTTCTAATTGTTTAGAAAACTGCTCAGCCCATTTAGCTTTATATTCTTCCATTTCCTTCATTACCTTAGATAATACTTCTTTTTCTACCTTTCGAGCCTCTTCTTTTAAATGTTCTCTTTTTTGAATTCCTTCAGATCTTGCTTTACTTAATTCTTCATGATATTTCTTAATAGCTTCTTCAGCTAAGGTAATTAATTCCTGAGTTTCTTTTTCTAAAGTTTGAAAATGGGACTCTCTTTCTCTTATATAAGACATAACAGGTTTAACCAAAATATAATAGAGAACAAAAGTCATTATTAAAGCCTCAGCAATTTGAATAAACAAAGTAATATCAAAGTTTATCATATCCTAACCCCGTTTTTTAAGATTTTTAAATGCTAAATTTGTATTGCTACATTTGTATTATAAATTTTTAAAAAGTCAAGTTCTAAAAAATTATAAAAATTAGAGTTATTTAAAGAAATATCTTTTAAAGGCAACATTAAACATTAAAGAGAGTAAAAAATAGAGTGAAATTGTTACAGAACCCCCGTAACTCAAAAAAGGAAAAGGGATACTGGTCATAGGAAGAATACCTGAGCAACCACCTAGGTTAAAAAAAGCTTGCCAAAATAAAATTAATCCTACTCCTAAGGCAAGATATTTTCCTAACCAATCCTTAGCTGTAGAAGAAATTTTTAGGCAAAAATAAAGTAAATATCCATATAAAAATAAAACTAAACTTACACCAATAAAACCCCATGTTTCTGCCCATACTGCAAAAGCAAGATCTGTGTACTTGGCTGGAAGATAGTGAAGCCTTGTAGACCAACCTCCTTTAAATCCATGCCCCCAAAAACCACCATATCCTATAGCAATAAGAGATTGATTAAGTTGATAACTCCAGGTTTGGGCATACTTTTCAGGGTGTAAATACCCATAAATTCTACCTTTTTGATGGGGTTTAAGATTTTTCCAAATTATAGGAGAAACTAAGAAAATAACTATTAATCCTACAAAAAATAAAGAAAAAAGTATTTTTCTCGGAATTCCTATAAAAATCAAAAAACTTACAAACATAATGATCATTATAAAAGCATAATCTAAGTCTGTGGGAAAAATAAGTATTAAAGGAATAAGAACTATTAAAATAAGTTTAGTCAAGGTTTTTAATTTTAAATAGGGATTAGGTTCCTTTGAAGCTATTAAACTTATTAATAATAATAAAATAGGCTTTATAAATTCTGAGGGCTGAAAACTAATAAATCCAAAATCAACCCATCTTTTTTTTAAAAAAAATAAAATTAAAAGAATTAAAATTAAAATTAAGTAAGAGTACCAAATTATATAAAAGGGGATTTTTCTATAATCTATAAAAAAAATAAAAAAAATTAAACATGTTAAGCCTATTAAATGCCAGAATAAATTTTTCCAAAATACAGAAGTTGTTTCTGCAATTACCCATTGATTTAAGATTCCCAAAATTGTAAGGACAAAAACTACAAATAATCCTCCAAAATTTTCTTTAAAAATTTCTCTTATATTATTGATTTTCATCTGTCAAATTTTGTTCATTAGTTTCCGAAATAGCACTTTCTGGTTCCTTTATATCAAAATAGTTTTTATATAATTCCCGTGCAAGAGGAGCAGCAGCAGCTCCTCCGTGCCCCCCATGTTCTATTAATATAGCTGAAACTATTTGGGGGGAAGACAATCCAGCATAACTTATGAACCAAGCATGGTGTTCTAAGGCTTTAATTTTTTTTAAAGCTAAACTAACAACTTGAGCAGTTCCAGTTTTTCCAGCTACATTAACTCCTGGAACAAAGGCTGCTCTACCTGTACCTATTTTAACTGCCTCAGAAAGCCCCTCTCTTATCCATTCTAAATGCTGTGGATCTAAGTTTAATTTTTTTTCTATTTGGGGATCTATGTTAATTATGTTGCCATTAAGGCTTTTCATTTTTTTAACTACATAAGGTCTATAAAGGTACCCTCCATTTGCTATTGCCATATAAACTCTTGCCATCTGTAAAGGTGTAACAAGTAAATAACCCTGTCCTATTCCCATAACTACAGTTTCTCCCTGATACCAAGGTTCTTTGAAGGTTTTTTCTTTCCATGCTCTATTAGGAATAAAACCTTCTTTTTCTTCACTCCATCCCAAACCTGTAGTTTTACCAAGCCCCCATTCTTTTGATACCTCTGCTAAATAGTCTATATCAAGTTTAGAAGCAAGGGTATAGAAATAAACGTCACAAGAATAAGCTATAGCCTTAATAAAATTAATATTTCTATGTCCTTTAGCTTCCCAACATCTAAATACACGGGTTCCCAATTTAAAATAACCTGGACAAAAAATTGAATTATTAATATTATTTATAATGCCAGCTTTAAGGCCAGCAATGGCTGTAATTATCTTATAGGTAGAACCAGGAGGATAAGCCTGTAGAGCACGATTTAAAAAGGGTTTATCTGGACTTGAGTTTATTTTTTTCCACTCTTCTTCTGTAAAGCCATCAATAAATTTTTGGGGATCTATAGAAGGAGTGCTCACCATAGCTAAAATTGAACCATCTTGAGGAGAAAGAGCAACTATAGCTCCCTTTTTATCTTTTAAAAGCTCATAAGCTTTTACTTGTAAATTGTGATTTACTGTTATAACTAAATCCTCTCCCGGAATAGGTGCTATTCGATTAATTATTTTCCCTAAACGCCCGTAAGCATCTCTTTCAATTTCTATAACTCCGTTTTTTCCTTTTAATATCTTTTCAAAAGCTCTTTCTATCCCCATTTTTCCAATATAATCTTCCATAGAATAGCCTTCTTTTTTCAAATTTTTATACTCCTCAAATGTAATCTTTGAGATATAACCTAAAAAATGAAAATAAATTTCTCCATAAGGATAAAATCTTTCTGATTCTACCTCTATTTTTATACCGGGAAGATAATATCTTCTAACCATTATTTTAGCTACTTCATCCCAGCTTAGATTTCTTTTTATTAAAACTCTTCCCAAAGAGGTTTTTTTTGCCAGATAATATCTTTCTTTCAAACTCCCAAACTCCTCTCCCAAAATTTTACTTAGCTTATATAAAACCTCATCTTCTTTATCTTTTATCAATTCAGGATCTAAATAAAGTTGAAATACTGCCCTATTTGTTGCTATCACTACCCCATCTGAAGTTACGATTTCTCCTCTCGGAGCTCTAATTACATAACTCACTACTGATCTTTCTTTAGCTTTTTTTAGATAATATGAGTATTTAATAACTTGAAGATGAAAAAATCTTAACCATAAAATAACAAAAGAAATTATAATTAAAATTTTTGCCCAAAATAGCCTCCTTTCCCAAAAAAGTCCCTTTAATATTTTTTGTTTTGTCTTTAAAAAATCCCTTATAAAAAAGCCATTTTCATTAAACCTTTTCATGCTTCCTTATAAAGAAAAATATCCAAAATTTTATAAAAAATTAATACCCAAAGAAAAGTAGTAATTATATAGTAAAAACTTTTTAAAGCTAAATTTAAAATAAATATCCAATTAATAAAGATATCAAGCTCATAAAAATAAATTACATATCTTAAAATAAGAAAAGAAATGATACTTAAAAACCAGATAGTTATTTTGGATTCAAGTCTTTCAAAAGCAAAATATTTTCTTGAATATTTTAAAAAGATCCCTAAAAAAATAAAATAGGCAACCAAGAAAATTTCTATACCTAAAAAATCTAAAGATTCCAATAAACTTGAGAAAAATAAAAGAATATAAAGCAAAATTCCTGAATTCCGAAAAGTTAAAATTGCTAAACTAAAAGCAAAAATTATATCTCCTGGATAAAAAAGAAAAAAACTTGAGATGTAAGATTTAATTAACAAGACTAAAAATAAAAGCGGTAAGATGATTCTAAAAAGTTCTTTAATATTTATGGTTAAACCCATTCTACAAAGGGATTTCAGGCAATTTTAAAAGTACAAAAATCAGATCAAGATTATAAAGATTTACTAAAGGGTTAATTTCTGCATATTTGAACATTCCTTGAACAGGGTCACGGTTAACAGAAACTACTTTCCCTATTAATAATCCAGAAGGAAAAAAGGCATCTTGTCCAGATGTTAAAACCTCATCTCCTTCCTTAACTTGAGAAGCAGAGGGTAAATATTGTAAATTACAGTATTTTTCAGCCTTTCCTACTAAAATACCTCTATCTCCTGTCCTTTCTATTCTAACATCAGCAGAAAAAGAAGGATCTGTAATTAATATTACTTTGCTCCAATTTCTATAAACCTCTGCCACCTGCCCTACTAAGGCTACGCCTTCACCACTAACACCAGCAAGAACAGGCATCTGTGGTAAAAGCCCATCTTTACTCCCTTTATCTATAAAAACTATTCCTGAAAAGGGATCCATAGGTTTATAAATAATCTTGGCTGCAATTTTTGGATAATTAATTTCTGTAGAAAGCTTATAAAATTCTTCTAATTCTCTATAAATCCTTTCTTTTTCTTTATAATAGGCAAGTTGAGATTTTAAAAGAAGAATTTCCTTTTTTAATCTCTCATTTTCTCTTTTTAAATTTACTAAAAATAGGTAATCTTGAAAAAAATTCCTTGTTTTACTTCCTGAATAAGTAGCGCCTTCTAAGAAAGGAGAAAATATAAAACCAATAATCTCGTTAAAAAGATTGGTTCTCTTAATAAAATACCATATCCCACTTAAAATTATTATTATGATTATTAATAAAAAAACCTTACTTCTTTTCATTTGAAAATTATTTCTAAATTGCCTTTTCACTTATAAAGGCTTTAACTTTTTCTACATCATTAGGAAGGATTTCAAACTTTTGGGAAAGTTTATAAAATTTTTCAATTTCTTCAGGTAATTTGATAGAAAAGTTCAAAACTTTACTAACTGTTTCGGGAAATTTAGCAGGATGAGCAGTTGCTAAACAAATTAAAGGATATTTATCTTTAAATTTTAGCCCCGCTTTTATTCCTACTGCAGAGTGAGGGTCAAGTATATAGCCTGTTTCCTTATAAAATTCTTTTATAGTTTTCAAAGTTTCTTCTTGATTAATAGATGCTGAAAGAAAATCTTTTTGAATTCTTTTTACTTCCTCCCCTGAAAATTTAATAGCTCTTTCTTTAGCAAATTTTTCCATGGTTTCTTTAGTTTTTTTAGGATCTTCATTATAAAAATAATAAAGATATCTTTCAAAATTGCTTGCTACCTGAATATCCATTGAGGGACTTATAGTTGCTTTTACTTCTCTTAGAGAATAATCTCCATTGTTAACAAATCTACAGAGTATATCATTTTCATTGGTTGCTAAAATGAGTCTTTCTATTCTTTTTTCTCCCAACATTAATCTAGCCAAATATCCAGCAAATATGTTTCCAAAATTCCCTGTAGGAACTGAAATCCTTACCTTTTCATAGTTTTCCCCTTCTGAAACCCTGAAATAAGCCCAGAAATAATAAACCATTTGTGACATTATTCTTGCCCAGTTTATAGAATTAACTGTAGTTAGTCTATATTTTCTTTTAAACTCTAAATCCATAAATATATTTTTAACTATAGCTTGGCAGTCATCAAAAGTTCCTTCTATAGCAATATTATAAACATTAGGATCAGTAACGGTTGTCATCATTAAAGCCTGAACTTCAGAAACCTTTTTATAAGGATGTAAAATAAATATAGCCATATTTTTTTTACCTCTTACTCCATATATAGCAGCAGAACCTGTATCTCCAGAGGTTGCTCCTAAAATATTAATTTTTTTACCTGTTTCTAAAAGGAATTTTTCAAACAATACACCTAAGAATTGTAAAGCTATATCTTTAAAAGCCCATGTAGGGCCGTGAAAAAGTTCTAATATATAAATATCACCTACTTTTACTACTGGAGTTATATCTTTTACTCTAAAATTTTTATAAGCTCTTTCTACAAGTTCTTTTAGATCTTTTTCCTCTATATTAGAAACATAGTATTTAAAAATCTTTATGGCTAATTCTTGATAATTTAATTTTCTTAATTCTTCTATCTCCTTTTCTGAAAGTTTTGGTATTCTTTCAGGAACAATTAAACCACCATCAGGAGCAAGCCCCTCAAAAATGGTTTCTTTAAAATTAATCTTAGGCATTCCCCCACGAGTACTTATATATTTCATAACCTAAAATCTTTTAGTTTTAATTATTTCTAATCTATTTTTCATTCTATCTATATATTTTCTTATGTCAGCTTTAAATTCTGCTAAAGTTTGATGGTTCTTTTGATAAACTTTTATAAGCTCATTCATCCAATATTCTAAAGTTTCTTTTTCTTTTTGAATAAGTTCTTTTTGAACTTTTTCTTTTAATTTATTTAAAATCTTTGGATCTATTCCCTCCAAAATCAACACCTCTTTTTTAAAATCTTATATCTCAAATTCCATAAGATCTTCAGCTAAAAATATTTCTCCCTTAAATTTTCCCTTTATTATATCTAAATCTACATTTTCGCTATGGGGATAAAAATGAGAAAGGAGTATTCTTTTTACTTTAGCCTTTTCTAAAATAAGTGCAATATCTTCTGGAGATAAATGATGTTCTACATATAGTTCCTTTGAATTAGAACATTCTATTATTAATAAATCTGCTCCTTCTGAAAGGTCTATCAATTCCTCACAATATCCTGTATCTCCTGAATAAACAAGCGCCTTTTCTCCATATTCAAGCCTTATAGCTAAACTCTCAGGATTATGCTTTACTGGAGTAGTATAAGCTTTAAAAGGTCCTATAAAAAATTTATATTTTTTTTGCTTAGGAAGAAGATTTATATTCAACACTCCCTTTGGTGGTTCAATCCAGTCTCTAAAAGCTATTTTCAAAGTATTATAAAATTGGAAAAAATCTTCAGAAGCATACAAACTTATTGGCAATATTCTTTTATAGCCTAAGCTATATCTTGTAGCAAAAAGAAAAGGAATAAGATCTGTTACATGATCAGGATGAAAATGGGAAATAAAAATAGCTGAAATATCTTCAAGCTTTTTTCCAATTTTTAGAATTTGCTTTAAAATCCCTGGGCCTAAATCAAGAAGAAGAGAAAAATCATTTACTTCTACTAAATAACCTGGTGAATTTCTATCTAAACGAATCCAACCTGTTCCAGATCCAAGAACAAATATTTTCATCAAATCTCCAATCCAAACTCTTTTTTAATCTTTTCTAATTCCTCTGAAGAAAGCATTTCCTGTGCTTCTTTTAATAATATTTGAGATATTTCTTTTTCTTTATTGAAATAAAGATACAACCATGCAAGAAAAAGCAATGTTTCTCCATCTCTCTCTTTAAAGGTAAGAACATCTTTTAAGTATTTAAATGCCTTTTCATACTCCTTTTTATAAAAATAAAATTTACCAAAATAAATTTTTTCTTTTAAAGAAAGATTTTTTAGTGAGTTTAGAAAATCTCCCAGCTCTTCATATTCTTCAAAATCCCACAAATATTTTATCAGAGCTTCTCTGAAAATAATATTTTCTGGATCTAAAAGATGAGCTTTATAAAGATGATATTTTGCTTCTTCACCTTTTTCTTTTTTCAAATAGATTAAAGCAAGATTATAATGAATAAGAGGGTCCTCTTTTTTACAACCGCAAAGTTCTTTTCTTAAAATTTTTTCTGCCCTATCAAGATCTCCAAAGGTATAATAAATAGCTGATTCACTTAAGGCTAATTCAATAGGTTGTTTGGTATAATTTCTTGCAAGTAAGTAGTATTTAAGAGCTTTACCAAGATCTTTCCATTCATAATAAAGATCTCCTAATACATGGTATGTAAAACCTTCAAAAACTTTTATACTTATTTGATTAATTCTCTTAGCATGTTCAAATGCTCCTATTAAAAAAATTAAAGGGGTTGAATCTTTGTTTTTAAATTTTTTCCAAACTTCCCAAGGCAAAACTCCTGTTTTATTTATATCTAAATTTTTCTCATATAACCAAATTATTTGATTTAAATCTAAATTTTTAACCAAAAGAAGCTTATTTTCTCCTTCAAGTTCTTTTATTATTTTTGCTCCTACTCTTTTTAAATCTTTTTTTATATCCTTTTTTGAAGATAAAACTAAAGAACTTTCTTTTGTTTTTAAAAATTTATCTGTTATTTCTGAAAGCTTTTCTACTTCAAAGGTTGGTAAATAATTTTTTAAAAATTTTAAAGCCTTTTGAGAAAGATAAGAAAATTCTAAAATTTGAGCAAGCTTTAAGTTATTTTTTATATATTCTTCTGAAGGTTCCTTATATAGATTTACTTCCACAGAAAAAAATTTTGCTTTTTCTTTCCATAAACTGATTAAAATTTTAAATGCATTTCCCCATTCAGATGGATAAAAATAATAGTTTTCACTAAATTTTATAAAGAAATACTCAGAAAGTATTTTTTTATTTTTATTCCAAAAGTTTTTACAGGGAAAGAAAAACAAATAACCAAAAACTTTTCTTTTCTTTAAAACTAAATTTAACAATTTATAAGAAAAGAAATTATCTTCTATATTTTCCCATAAAAATCTCTCTGCTAAAAGTAAGGGTAATAAATCCTTAGAAGTTTCATAAATTTTTATAAGCTCCTCAGTGGAATGTTTAAAAATTTCTTTTAAAGGAGTTTCTTTAAAAATTTCGAGATTTTGTAAATAAGGAATAAACCATTCTATATTAGGAGGTAAATTTTTTACCATTTTCAAATTTTTCAAATGCTTCAATTATTTCTTTATAGTCTTCATCAAAAAGGCACCTTACATCAATTAAAAGTTTTTCTTCTTCTATCCTTGTTATTATGGGTGGGTCATTTTCTCTCAGCATCTTTTGTAAATTTTGAGGAGAAAAAGGAGATTTCACAGCTACTGCATAAGAAATTAAATCTAAAGTAGGAAGAGCTCCTCCTCCAGTTTTATTTATAGTTTCAACCACTTCAAATTTAAATTCTTTAAGTTTAAGTTTTCTAAGTTTCTTTAAAAGGTATTTTGCTTTTTTCTTTAGAGCTTCTTTAGAAGTTAAAATCATTTTAAGTACAGGGATTTGCTCTACAGCAAGAATTTCGTCTCTATATAATCTTAAAGTTGCTTCTAAACCAGCTAAGGTGAGTTTGTCAATTCTTAAGGCACGATTTAAAGGGTTTTTTCTTATTTTTTCTATAAATTCTTTTTTCCCAAGAATAATTCCTGCTTGAGGACCTCCTAAAAGTTTATCCCCCGAAAAGGTAACAATATCAACCCCTGCTTTTAAGACTTCTTGTACAGTAGGTTCTTTTTTTAATCCATATTTGGAAAAATCAATAAAGCACCCACTCCCAAGATCTTTCATAACTGGAAGTCCAAATTTTTTGCCAAGATTTACCAAATCTTCTATAGAAACTTCTTTGGTAAAGCCTATCATCTCAAAATTACTTCTATGAACTTTTAAAAGTAAGGCAGTATTTTCATTAATAGCATTTTCATAATCAAATAAATGGGTTTTATTAGTAGTCCCAACTTCTTTTAAAATGCACCCTGCCCATTTCATCACTTCAGGTATTCTGAATGACCCTCCAATCTCAACAAGTTCTCCTCTTGATACTATAACTTCTTTCCCATAGGCTAAGGTATTTAAAGAAATTAAAACAGCTGCTGCATTATTATTTACTACCAAAGCACTTTCAGCTTGAGTAATTTCTTTTAATATTTCTTCTACATGAACGTATCTACTTCCTCTTTTCCCCTCTTTTAAATCGAATTCTAAATTAGAATAATATTTTGCCACTTTTATTATTTCTTCCATTGCTTTTTTAGAAAGGGGAGCTCTTCCTAAGTTAGTATGAATTACTACACCTGTTGCATTTATAACCCTTTTTAAAGATGGAGTTTCATATTCTTTAAAGATTTCTTTCATTAGATGATTTAAATAAGATTCTTCAAGTTCTTGAAGTTCCTCTTTTTTCCATTTCTCTCTTATAATTTGAGCTACTTTTCTTGAAGGTTTTGTAAAGTAAGAGATAGGATAAGTGGGATAAAGTTTTAAAAATTTTTCTTTTAATTCATTTACTGAAGGGATCCGCATTTAAGAAGTAAGTTTTTTAACAAATCTCTCAATTCTTTCCAAAGCTTCTTCAAGGACCTTTTCTTCTGGTAAAAATATAATACGAAAATGTTTTGTTCCTGGTTTTTGCCCAAATCCACTTCCATGAACTACAACTACACCTTCCTCTAAGATTAATCTTTTAGTAAACTCAAGGTCATCAAGGTGAGGAATTTTTATACTCGGAAAAGCATAAAAGGCTCCTAAAGGTTTCACACAAGAAATAAAGGGTATTTGATTTAATCCCTCTATTAAAATATCTCTTCTTTTTTTTAGTTTTGAGATCACCTTTTTAATATAATGGTTTTCGTTATTTAAAGCTACGGGAATGGCAAATTGTAAAGGGTGAGGAGCACAAAGACGAGTTCTTGCTAATTTATGAATTGCATCTATATAGTCTTCTAATAAATCCTTAGGACCAGAAACAATCCCCCAACCTATTCTAAACCCAGGAGCAAAATAGTTTTTAGAAAGTCCATTAAATGTAACCATAGGTACTTCATCACTTAAAGATGCTACAGAAATATGCTTTAAATTGTCTTCTAATATATATTGATCGTAAATCTCATCAGAAAGAATTACTAAATTGTATTTTTTAGCTATCTCCACTATTTTCTCTAAAGTTTCTTTAGAATAGACTGCACCTGTAGGGTTATTAGGATTTATAATTACAATAGCTTTGGTTTTTTTATCTATTAAAGGTTCAATACTGTTCACATCTAGTTCCCAGTTTTTGCTCTCATCTAATAAATAATATCTTGGTTCTATTCTAAATTTAGAAACAATAGCTTGATATAAAGGATAGCAAGGACAAGGAAGTAAAATATTTTCTTCAGAGTTAACTAAAGCTGAGATAGCAAATTCAATAGCTTCGGTTGCTCCCTGGGTAACATAAATATCAATTGGTTTTATACCTTTTTTAATAGCATAAGCTTCTATTGCTTTTATAGCCTCTGGTATACCAGAAGATTCAGAATAGAAATTATAATTTTTTTGTAAAGCTTTACAAACTTCTTCAATTATAGATTCAGGAGTTTTAAATCCGTATTTTACCGGATCCCCAATATTTAAATAAATTAAATCTTTACCTCGCTTTTTTGCCTCTTGAGAAGCTTCAACTATATCTCTTATAGCATACTCTACTTGAAGTGTTCTAAAAGCTGGCTTAATTTTATCTTTTACCATTTTTATTAACCTATTTAAGGTAATTAAAGTTTATAATTCTCCTAAAAATTTATTTGTCAATCCCTTTATTTAAATATTTTTAAAAAACTAGATTACTTGATTTTACTAAAATATCTATTAGTATTTTTAGAAGTAGGTAAAGGGGGTAAGAGTATGCTTAAATATAAACCCTTTAAGAAATTATATGTTATACAAGAAACAGAAAACCCTGATCTATTAAAAGATTTTTTTCCTTATGTGGAACCTCCAAGAATTTTTTTTGATGGAAAATACATCCCTCCTCAACCTGCAAAAAATTTTTATATTACTGATACTACCTTTAGAGATGGGCAACAGGCAAGAACCCCTTATACTCCTGAACAAATAGAAACTCTTTATAAATTTTTACACCAATTAAGTGGACCAAAGGGAATAATAAGAAAAACTGAATTTTTTTTATACACCAACAGAGATAGAGAAGCTTTAGAAAGATGTCTTTCTTTAGGTTATCAGTATCCTGAAATTACAGGTTGGATAAGAGCTAAAAAGGAGGATCTGAAACTTGTTAAAGAAACAGGTCTTAAGGAAACAGGAATTTTAACTTCCTGCTCTGACTATCATATCTTTCTAAAATTAAAAAAGACAAGAAAAAAAGCTTTAGAAGATTATTTAACCATAGTAAAAGAGGCTCTTTCCTTAGGAATAAAACCAAGATGCCATTTTGAAGATGTAACTCGTGCAGATATTTATGGATTTGTTATTCCTTTTGCAATAGAGCTTATGAAACTAAGAGAAGAAAGTGGAATAGACATAAAAATAAGGCTCTGTGATACCTTAGGGTTAGCTGTTCCCTTCTCCGAAGCTTGCTTGCCTATAAGTGTTCCCAAATTAATAAGATCCTTTATAGAAGAAGCTGGTGTTCCAGAAAATCTTTTGGAATGGCATGGACATAATGACTTTTATAGGGCAGTAATTAATGCAACCACTGCGTGGCTGTATGGTTGCACTTATGTAAATGCTTCTTTACTTGGAATAGGAGAAAGAACTGGAAATACCCCTTTAGAAGCTATGGTTTTTGAATATATATGTTTAAGAGGAACTGCTGATGAAATGGATACCACAGTAATTACAGATATAGCCAATTATTACAAAAATGTTTTACATGAAAAAATACCTATTAGACAACCTTTTGTAGGAGAAGAATTTAATGCCACTAAAGCTGGTATTCACATTGATGGAATTATTAAAAATGAAGAAATTTACAATCCCTTTGATACTTTAAAACTTCTCAAAAGACCTATTCAAATTATTATTACAGATAAGAGTGGAACAGCAGGTATTGCCTATTGGATTAATACTCATTTTGGACTTGAAGGAGAGAAAAAAATTGATAAAAGACATCCAGGAGTAGCCAAAATTTATAAAAAAATCCTTGAAGAATACGAAAAAGGAAGAATTACTCCTATTTCTAATGAAGAAATGTATGCTTACGCTAAAAAATATATACCAGAACTTTTTGTATCAGAATTAGATCGGTTAAGAGATTATGTAATAAGTCTTATGACCAAATATATAGAAGATTTAGCGCAAGATTCAGATATAGTTTCCTTAGACCCACAAAAAATGAAAAAGGTTTTAAAAACCTTTTTAGAAGATCATCCTTATGTTCAATTTATTTACCTTGTAGATATTGAAGGTAAACCCATTATAGGACTTACCAATGATTTTGAATATATTAAAAAATTTGAGGAACTTTTAAACACTGAGACCTTTGAAAATAGAGATTGGTTCATAAATCCTATGAAAACTGGGGAAACTTATACTTCTAAATTTTATACCTCAAAAATAACTTCTAATCTATGTATTACCTTATCTACTCCTGTAAGAAATAAATATGAAGAAATAATTTGTATTCTTGGAATGGATATAAGATTTGAAGATGTAGTAAAAATGGAAAATGGTTCCTATAAAGCTTAAAAAAATTCTTTTTGCTTTTTGGTTTTTCTTTTTATTTTTCTGTAAATATTCTTTTTGTGAAGAAATACCTACTATTACTGTGGAACCAACCTCTTTTAGTAAAACCATAATAAGGGTCCCTGATTTTGAAGGAGACAAAAAACTTTCTGCTCAACTGACCCCTCTTTTAAGAAAACTTTTAAACTACCATTTATTTATTTTGGCCTTAAAAAATCCACCTCTTCAAAATTATCCCTCTAAGGAATATTATTTAGTAGGAAATGTAGAAAAAAGAGAAAATGAGATTTTTATTAAAGCTGAATTAAGAGATACTCTAGAAAATAAAGTCTTAAAGATTTATAAAACCTCAGGATCCTCAGATTATCCTCAGACTCTAATTTATGCTCTTTGTGACAAATTGATAGAAAGTATTTCTCATTATAAAGGGGTTGCTTTTACAAAAATAGTTTTTGTAAAAAGAACTTCTAAAGGAGATAAGCTTTATATAGCTGATTTTTCAAAAGAAAATCCTCGCCTTTTAAGATCCGCACCCCTTATACTTTTTCCAAAATTTTCAAAAAGCGGAAATAAACTTGCCTATCTGATTTATGAAGAAAATAAATATTTTTTGGAAATTTATAATTTAAAGGATTCAACTAAAGAAAAATTTAATATTAAAGGAATCTGTTCTGCACCTGTATGGTTCCCCAATGAAAAAGAGTTAATTATTACTGCAGAAGAAGGACAAGAAATAGTGCTTTATCGTTTTAATATAGAGACAAAAGAATTAACTCCCTTAATCAAGGGAAAAGGTATTCTTCAGGCAGGAAGTGTTTCTCCTGGAGGAACCTTTTTAGCTTATGTATATGGTGAGCGAGCAGGGAATCCTCAAATTTATCTTTTAGATTTAGAAACCTTAAAACCTTATAAAATCCCTCAAAAAAGAATTTACAACACTTCTCCAAGATTTTCTCCGCAAGGAGAATACCTTCTTTTTCTCTCAAAAGGAGGAGGTATTTCTTCAGTTAATCTTTACCACTTAAAAACAAAAGAACAAAAAGAGATTAAATTTTTAGGAAATCTTGAAGATCCTGCTTTTTCTCCTACAGGAGATTATCTTATAGCTTTTGGAGAAGGAAAAGAAGGAAAGGGCTTATATTTAATTCATTTGGATTCATCACTCACTTATCTTTACCTTCCGGGAAGTAATTTTATTTTCCCTGATTGGGCTGAATTATAGGTATTTTGCTAAGCTTAAATCACTAACCATAACTGTTGCTCTTAATGCTGCATCATAAGCTATAGTAAGACTTTGAAGTTTAGTTGCTAATTCTGCAATATCAGCACTTTCTACATTTCCGAGATTAATTTGTAAGGTTTCTTTAAAATCCTGATAAAGATTTTTCTTAGTCTCTAAGTGGGAAATCTGGGAACCTATTTCCCCTCTTTCAGCAGAAATATAATTATAAACATTATCAAGTTTTTCTATAAATTCCTGGATATTATACTGTTCTTTTTCATAATCAACAGTATTATTAGCTTGGAGAGTCCTTTTTAAACCTAAAAGAGTTTCAAAAAGACCTGAATCAATAAAAATCTTTTGTCCACTTTTCCCAAGATTTATAGATAAATTTTCATCGTATCCTACTTCTAAATCTTCTACCGATCCATTATAAACAACTTTTTCTATAATTTGCCCATCTGGTAAGGTCTCTTTTACTAATTCAAAGGGTTTTTCCCCTGGAATATATCCACTTGTTTTTTTACCTGCAAAAAGATATTTTTCACCGAGCTGAGAATTAGTAAGAGAAAGAATAGCTGAAATTATTCCCTCTATTTCATTAGCAATAGCTTGTCTTGATTGAGCATTTTGAGTGTCATTAGCTGCTTGAATAGCAAGTACCTTTGCCCTTGCAATTAAATTCTGAACATTTCCAAGTGTTGCCTCTTGGGATCTTAAAATACTTAAGCCATCTTCTATAGCTCTTTGGTATTTTTCTATATTAGAAATTCCTTGCTTATAATTAAGACTTATTACTACTGAAGAAGGGTCATCTGAAGGGCGAAGAAAATTTTTTCCTGAAGAAATTTTAAGTTGCGTAAGATTTATTTCTGAAGAAAGACGATTTAAATCTGCTAAAATACTTCTAAACCTTGTATTAAAACCTATTCTCATTTTTTTATCCCTCTAAATTATCTTTTAGCATTAAGAAGTGCTTCAAACATATCTTCAACTGTAGTCAAAACTTTGGCAGAAGCAACAAAAGCCTGTTGATACTTTATTAAATTTGCCATTTCTTCATCTAAGGAAACCCCAGAAATACTTTCTTTTATATTTTTAAGTTGAGAAATAAGAGTTTCTAAAAAGCTTTTACTATCTTTTACCGAGTTAGTTGCAGAACCAACCTCCCCAACTATACTGGAATAATAATTTTGAAGAGTAGAGTAATTTAAAGATTTCCTGATTATAGTTGCTGAATCTGCAATAGCCTGAGCAATTCTATTATCCCCTCTTTCAAGCTCATAACCCTTTAAAGTATTTATAAATCCATAATTATAAGGTGTTTGTACATAATCAGTTCCGTCATATAATTCATCTTGTATAATAAAAGTTTTCGTATCATATAAACCGGTTGTCTCAATGATTAGTTTCCCATTTCTATCAAACCGAGCAGAAAGTCCATTTACTGCATTCTCATAGGAATTTATTTTTTGTAAGAGTGTAAAAATAGTTCCTCCATCAGATATAATTTGATCAAGGCTTATTCTAAATGGCTGGCCCTTTATAAGATTTCCATTTTCATCAAAAAGATAAAAGGATAAATAATCCTCCTTAGTTTGATCAAAATTAAATCTTTCAAAACCTGTTATTACTCTTGTCTCAGAATTGTCATACCATTTAAATGCAGGGATATACATCTTTTCACTCTTTAATAAATCTACAAAACCATTAGTTGAAGAGTTATCTCCTATCTCAAATCCATAAACTGTTGTCTGATTAGGATCAAGAGTTAAAACCATCTTTCCCTCAGCATTTACATAAGCTCTAAGAAAAGGAAGACTATTTAATTTATTAAGGATTTCTTGTAAGGTAGTTGAAGGATCTATATCTATTTCATAGGCATTTAAACTGTTATTCCAAATTATTCCCTGATTAGTTAAGTCTAAAGGAGGAGAGGTTATTACATTTCCTTTTTGATCATAAAGTCTTATATAGAGTTTGGTAATATTAAAGGTTTGAGAGGGATCTATGGGATTAGAACTTTCAAATATACCAAAAAGCGGTTCTTCACTTCTAAAAGCTGAAATATCCATTTTACCAGAGGCAATAAGTTCTGGCTTTCTAACTAAAAGTTCATTTACTCTAAAATTAGCTGGATCTGAACCAACAAAAAAGATATTTATTCCTGTAGCTAATAATATCCTTGAAGTATCATTAGAAAAACCAAAAGAATAGCCCTCTTGAGCTTGAAAAACAAGTCTACCATTTCTTACTAAACTCCTTATTTTCCAATTTGTAGGATCATTATAAAAACCTGCTTCATTTAAAGCTGAATTTATTCTATTTGCCAAATCATTTAAGGTGGCATTAACACTTAGTCCATCTAAGGATACCTTTACAGGTGTTATTTTGCCTGCATCGTCTTTAATCCAGATATAAAAAAATCCTGTAATTTCGCTTCCATCAGAGGTTTTAGTTATATCCAAAAAATAAGGCAGTTCTTTAATATATTGATTTACCCAATAAGCTCCCTCTAATTCTTTTTCATAAAAAAATAAACCTACTCCCTGAGTATGAAGCTCATTTACAGCCTTTATCAGTTCTTCTCCAAAAAGTTTAAGTCTTCCTGCAAAATTGAGCTCTACTACTCTTCTTTGATAGGTAGGATCATCAAAAGATCCAAAATCTATAGGTCCAGTAATAGAAAATTTTAATTCCCCAGAACCTCTATATTTATTCTCAATAAAAAGTCTTCCATCTCTAATGTAGGCAGAAACTGTATAGTTAAATAGTTCTTCTATCTTATTTAAAAGGTCTTTTAAAGTAACATTAGGGTTAGCAACAAGGTTATAAGAAATGTTTCCTGAGATCTCATTTCCAAAATGATCTGTTCCAGTAATATTAAAGGTTACTGTCCCCGAAAGCCCTAAATCTACAAGCTTATCAGCTTCACTTATTAATTCCCCAGAAAGATTATAAACCACCTTATTTCCAGAAACATACTCATAATTAAATTCATCTGAGAGTTGCTCAAGAAGCCTTAGCCAGCCTCCTAATTCTCCCGAAGAAACTTCTTTACTCGTTAAAGGTATTTTTTCGCCTTTTGTGCTAATCCAATAAACATCAGTTCCTGAAACTTCAAGTTTCCATGTTCTCCCAAGTTCAACTAAATTAAATCCCTTTCCAAGCACTATATTGTAAGCTCCTTCTTTTGTTTCAAAATATTGAATGGAAACAAGTTGAGAAAGCTCACCCACAAGTTTATCTCTCTGATCTCTTAAGTCATTAGCTAATTTTCCTCCTGTCTCCATAGCTGAAATCCGGAGATTTAATTCAGCAATTTGAGAGCTTAGAGCATTTATTCTCTCAACAATAGTTTTTAACTTAAGTCCAATCTGAATTTCCAGATCTTGCAATCCTTTAAATTTAGCTTTTAAAGCTTCTACTATAAGTTTTCCTGTTTCTATTATCTGAGTTCTTGCAGAAAGATTCTCAGGATAATTAGAAAGATTTTGCCAAGCTATCCAGAAATTTTGTAATATATTGATAAGTCCGCTTTCATTTGTAACTTCATTAAAAAGAGTCTCTAAAATGGTCAATCCTGTCTCCTCAGCAGAAAAAAGCCCATAATCTGTTCTTTTTAGATTTATATTCTTTTCTAAAAAGGCATCAAAATAACGCTGAATCATCTCTATTTTAACGCCACTTCCAATAGGACCCGCAGGAGATGGACTAGAGGGATAAGTAGTCTCTATAGGTTTTTGCCTACAATAAGCTTCATTACTTACATTGGCTACATTATGGCTAATTACTTGAGTGGCAGTTTGAAAAGTAAGTAAAGCATTTTTTGCTATGTTTAAAGCTGCTGTTAATCCTGCCATGACTTATGCTGATTTAGAAATAAGCTGAGGATCCATTTTTATAACCTTTTTTCCATAAATTTCTCTTTCATAAAGAATTTGAGTTAAAAATCTATAAGCCTCTTCAACAAAATTGAGTCCAGCCTCAATAATCTTTTTATTTCTCTCATTAATGTATATTATTTCTTTTAAAATTTCTTCTTCTTCAGGAGTGAATTCTTTATCTTTTAAATAATTTGCAAGTCTTGCTTTATAAGACGCCCATCTTAGAATCTCTTCCACTGCACCATTTATAAGTGCCTCTTTTTCTTTTTCTAAAACTTCTTTTAACTCAAGAAGTTCCTTTCTTACCATAAATGTTTCCTCCTCTTTTATCTATTATCGGCGTTATTAATTTTATATTTAAAATAGGAACTCTTTATTAGATTTTTATATAAATAATCACCCAAACCACCTGGTCTTCCTGAAATTGAACGAGCTATCTCTTGATAAAGATAATCTTGAAAAATTTTCCTTTCTAAGGTTTCAGGAAAGAAGTTACTTTTTATTATAGTATTATCAAGTCCTTTTAGGATTTCATACCATAATAAGGATTCAAATTCTGAACAAGCCTTTTTCAAAGCTATCTTTGGATCTTTTTTACTCAGATTAATAAGTTCATTTAAATTTTGATAATAAATTCCGTAATTTTTCATTTTTCTTCCCCTTAGATAATTATTAATTCAGCTTGCAGAGCACCAGCTGCTTTTATTGCTTGCAAAATGGAAATAAGTTCTGTAGCAGTTGCACCGACTGCATTTAATGCTCTTACAAGCTCTCCTAATGTAGCACCATCTTCTAAAATAATTACTTTAGCTTTCTTTTCCCTAGCTTCTATTTCTGTTCTTGGAACCACAACTGTTTCTCCAGGAGAAAACGGATAAGGTTGATATACTTCTGGATATTCCTTCACTTGTATACTTATATTTCCGTGAGCTATAGCTACTTTAGAAATTCTAACATTTTCACCTATTACCACTGTGCCCGTTCTCTCATCAATAACTACTTTAGCTGGAGTATCAGGTGAGATTTCTAAATTTTCAAGCTCAGCTAAGAGTTTTATTTCTTTTTCCTTATAAGGAGGCGGAATTACAAGTTCAATATTACGATTATCTTTTGGTTGGGCGTAATTTCCTTTCAAGTAAATATTAATAGCTTCTGCTATTTTATAAGCTGTTGAAAAATCAGGTTCCTTTAAAGACAGGGTTATTCTTGGTTGTAAATCTATTTCTCCCTTTTTGATTATTTTTTCTATTTCTTCAGGTGTCCCCTTAGGTAAAACATTAAACTTTAAACCTTCTTCTACTGGTCTTTCTACTATTGCTCCATTAGGAATTTTTCCTGCTGTAGGATGTGCTGTTTGTATACGCGCACCTGCTCCCTCTGCTGCAAATCCTCCAAGAGAAATAGGACCCTGAGCAAGGGCATAAACCTTTCCATCAGGTCCTAAAAGGGGAGTTAAAAGAAGAGTTCCACCTTGTAAACTTTTAGCATCTCCAAGAGAAGAAACTTCTATATCTATCCTCTGCCCAGGCATGGCAAATGGAGGGAGATAGGCTGTGACAAGAACTGCTGCAACATTTTTAAGAATAATTTGCTCTTTAGGTACTTTTATCCCGAATCTTTCAAGCATATTAACTACTGACTGTACTGTAAATTTACTCAATACTCCGTCTCCTGTTCCTTTAAGCCCTACAACAAGTCCATATCCTATCAAATAATTTCCCCTTACTCCCTCTATATCAACTATATCTTTAAGTCTGGCACTAAAACCTGAAGTAACAATAAAAAGACTTAAAATTAAAGAAAAAATTTTTATTTTGAAATCTCCCATCTCTTAAACCCTCCTAAAAGGGCCAAAAAATGTGTAAAAGTCTAGTAATTATTCCTGGACCACTTGCAACTTCACTTGTAGGTCCTTTACCACTATATTCTATATAAGCATCGGAAATCTGAGTTGAGAAAATAGAATTATCATAACCTATATCTTCTGGTCTTATTATTCCTGTAAGAGTAATGTATTCTAAATCGTTATTTTTCTTAATAGCTCTTGTACCCTGAATAACAAGATTCCCATTAGGTAAAACTTTTATTACTCTGGCAGTCATAGTAGCTAAAATTTTACTTTCTCTTGATGTTCCACCCTGCCCTGTTGTTGAAGTGCTTAAACTACCATCAAAAAGCTCAGAAGGAGTAGCATCTTTAAATATCCCTTCAATTCTATTTTCAAATCCCATTAATTTATCTATTCCTGCTTTTGCAGAACTTTTTTTAGCAGTTTGCTGTTTTACAGAGCTTGAAGTGCTATAAGTTTCCACAATTTTTATAGTAACTATATCTCCCACATGTCTTGCCCTCAAATCAGAAAAGCTAATAGATACTGCACCGTCTTTGTATAAAGACCCTTTACTTAAAGCTTGAGGAATTTCATAGGGTATATCTACACTTGGAGGAGGTGGAGGGGGAGGAGGAGTTTTGGGATTATATTCAAAACATCCGTAAATACAAAATAAAGAAATTAAAAAAGGTAAGAATTTAAAATATTTTTTAATCATTAAAGCGCCACCTCCACTTCTTCAGGAGAAATTACTTTTCCCCATAAAACTTTTTTACTACTTATATTTTTAACCTTTATACTTGCCCCCTCCCTTCCTTCTTGAAGAGCTAAACCTTTTGCTTTAACAATAAAGTTCTTACCTCTTGCAATTATGTAGACTATTTGATTTCTTTTAATTATTACAGGTCTTTCAATATGAGAATATCTAAGAATGGTTCCTGCACCCAAACTCATTCTTACCTGCTTACCTAAAGCTATATTTTTGTCTAAAATTACATCCTGAGGAAGTCTTGAAAGCGGCTTTAACTCTACCTCAATATCCCCTTCACTTAATATACTTTTATTAAGAATAGGTCTTTTGAGAACTATTACAGGAACTTTAGCCTCCACATACCCCCAAATCTTTACCTTTTCTATGGTCTCATCTCTTTTAAATTCTAAAATAAGAAGATTTGATCCTATTTTGGGTGTAGTAATAAAAATAGTTTTATAAGACGTATTTTTAGGAATAATTACTAATTCTGGCTCTATTCTTATCTTTTCTATATATACCTCTCCTTTAATCCAAGAAAGTTTGTTTTTAATCTCCCTTAAAAATATTTCTTTAAAGTCTTCAGGAGTATAAAATCTTTCTGAAAAGGTTAAATCTATTTTTAAAAAGAGTATTAAAAAGAACAAAAATGCAATTACTATAAATTTTTTCATTCTTTACCTCTTAAGGTTATTTGCCATCTCCAAAAGATTATCTGCAGTAAGAACAGCTTTAGAATTAGCTTCGTATGCCCTTTGAGTTATAATCATCTTTACCATTTCTTCTACTACATCTACATTTGACATTTCTAAATATCCTTGAGCTATGGTTCCAAAACCATTTTGTCCAGGAACCCCTTCTATTTCATCTCCTGCTGCATCAGAAGCTTTAAAGAGATTTCTTCCTACTGCATAAAGTCCTGCAGGGTTTGGGAAATCATATAAAAGTATCTGACTTTGCGCTAAAACATTTCCGTTTGAATCAAGGGCTGTAATAATTCCATCCTGGGTAACCTCAATTTTAACAGTTCCTGTAGGAACAGTAAATTCAGGATAAAGTCTAGCTCCATCTGTAGTAACTATATATCCATCTCTATCAAGTTTAAAATTTCCTGCACGAGTATAATATTCTTCCCCTCCTAAAGTTACTTTAAAAAATCCTCTTCCTTCTATAGCTAAATCTAATTCTTGATTAGTAAGCTGATATTCTCCCTGAGTAAAGAGCTTAGCTACAGCTACTGGTCTTACTCCAAGCCCAACTTGCATCCCAACAGGTGTTAAAGTTCCTTCTGCTGTCAAAGCACCAGGAAGTTTTAGATTTTGATAAAATAAATCTTCAAAATCAACTCTGCTTTTTTTGAATCCCGGAGTATTAACATTAGCAAGATTATTGGCAATAACATCTAATTGAAGCTGTTGGCCCTGCATTCCTGTTGCTGCACTCCAAAGCGCTCTAATCATACTTCCTCCTTATCTTTGTGTAGTAGTTATTAATCTTTCCGTTTCTTCATCTAAACTTCTAATTGATCTCTGAATCGCCTCAAAAGTCCTTTGAATCTCTATAAGATTTACCATTTCTCTTATGGGATTTACATTAGATTTTTCAATATATCCCTGTTTTATTTCATAATTCTCGGCTCTTATTTCTTTTGCACCTTCTGAAACATAAAGATTTTGCCCCAGTTTTTTAATCTTTCTATAATCATCAAAAGTAACCACATCTAATCTTCCTATTTCAGTCATATCTATAGATAAAATACCTTCCGGAGAAACTTGAAGTTTTGAATTTTCCATAGTAATGTAACCTTCTCTTGTCATTCCCGGATCAACTACTACAGGAGTTCCATTAGCAAGAACAGGATAACCTTCTGGTGTTACAAGCCTTCTTTCTCTATCCAAAGTAAAATTACCTGCTCTAGTATAAGCTATTCCATTTGGTGTCTGAATTTTAAAAAATCCTTCTCCAACAATGGCAAGATGTAAAGGATCTCCTGTATATTCTAAAACACCTTGCTCTATTTTGATAATAGATTGACTTTCTTTATAAATTTTTTTATACTTAGGACCTATTTTTTTCATTAAAACTTCAATGAAAGCTATGCTATCAGCTTTATAACCAGGTGTATCCACATTTGCCAAATTATTTGTAGTAACTGTTAGTCTTCTATCCATAAGTTGAGCTGCTTCAAGTGCTTCCAATAATCCTAAATGAGGATTTATCCTAATCCCATCCATAGCGATATACATCCTTAAGAAGCTATTTAATTTTATCAAATTCTGTGCCTAAAAATGAAAATAACTTAACTTTTGTATTAAAGAGGCTTTAAAAGAGACTTTTTAAAAACTTGAGAATTTATTTCCTATTTTAAAAAATAAAGAAGTGAAATTTTTTCCTTGTCAAATTTTTGACTAATTGTCAATAATAAATAGTTATTAAAATTCTCCACCAATCTGGAAATTGAAATTGCTTGAGTCTTCATCTGGCTTTCTATCTATATTATAACCCCATTCTATTCTAAGTGGACCAAAAGGAGAAAGCCATCTCAATCCAAAGCCTATGCTTTTTCTAAGATCTGAACCTTGAAAACCTGTTTTTAAATCCCACACATTACCCATATCAAAGAAAATAACCCCGTTTAAATTAATATTTTTCATGAGAGGGAAAATAGCTTCTGTCTGAAGATAAAACATCCTTGTTCCACCTATTTTATCTCCAGTTTCAGGATCCTTAGGAGAGATATCTCCATATTTGAATCCCCTAACTGAATTTATACCTCCGAGAAAATATCTTTCAAAAACAGGCACCTTTTTTGCTCCACCCTCTGTTATATAACCATAACCTAAATTTATGTGTCCTGTAATTTTAAAAATAGGAAAGTAAACCTGGTGTTGACCTTCAAATTTAAAGAAGTTGCTATCTCCTCCAAAGTATTTTCCAGCATATTCAGTTTCAATTTTGTGATACCATCCTTTTGTAGGTAAAAAATATCTATTTCGAGAGTCATAGATTAGACCTAATTGTACAGCACTAGTAATATGTATATCTTTTGATTCAAGAATTATTGAGGCTACATTTTCAGTAAGATCCTCAAGTTGTGTATCATCATATCTATATCCTATATAAGCATAAAGTTCAGAAGTAAAACCATATCCAAACCTTATAGAACCTCCTTTGCTATCTTTAGTAAAATCGTCATACTGTAATTCGAAATTATATAAAGACCATCCCATAGAATAACGGGAATCTCTAAAATAGGGATCAAAAAAGTTAAGAGCATATCTTGTAGTTCTTGCTCCTAATCTTGCAGAAAGAGTAACTCTTTGTCCTTTCCCAAGAAAATTTCTTTCTGTAATATCTCCCATTATAACAAATTTATCATAGGAGCTATAACCACCTCCAATAGCAAAAGAACCTGTAAGCATCTCTTTTACTTTCACTTTTAAATTTAATTCATTTTCTTTTGCTCCCTTTTCTTTATCAATCTTTACTTCTTCAAAATATCCAAGTCTTCTTAATCTTCTTTCGCTTTCTTCAATACGAGATGCGCTATAAGGCCATCCTTCTGCTATTTTAAACTCTCTTCTAATAACTTTGTCCCTTGTTTTTGTGTTCCCTTCAATATTTATTTTCCCTATATAAACGACAGCCCCTTTATCAATATCAAAAGTGATATTTACCAATTTATTTTTAGGATCCTTATCTATTTTTGTATTTACTTTGGTATAAGCATATCCATAATCAGAAAAAAGATGAGTAAGAATTGACTCATCTTCTTTTAAAGTTTTAAGACTGAAAATTTTACCTGGAGAAGTTTGAATTTTTTTATAAATCTTTTCTTCAGGAAAAAGATCCTGGTTTATTTTTACTTTTCCCACTTTATACTGAGGTCCTTCCTCAATAGGAATTTTTATAATTACACCATCTGGTTCTTCTTCAACTATAGGTTCACCTATTCTTATCTCTATATAACCTTTGTTTTTATATGCTGTCTCTATTTTGGCGAGGTCTCTATAAAGAAAAGCTATATTATAAACTCCTGGTTCTACAAATGGTTCAGGACGAATAAAAGCTCTTATATATTGAGTTATCTTTTTTGCAGGTGAAAAAACTGTTTTTTCTGAAATAGAAAGATAACTCTTTAAATCTTTATCAGAAAAGGCTTTATTTCCTATAAATTGAATCTGTTTTATATATTTCTTTTCCCCTTCTTTAATATTAAAGATTAATTTTATTTGAGCTGGAGGTGCTTTTTCAGTCTCCACAGAAACTTGAGTATCTAAATAGCCCGATTGTTCATAATACATTTTTATAGTTTCTAAAGCTTTATCAAGTTCCTTAGGGGTAACTATTTGCCCTTCTTTAATTTCAACAATTTTTGAGAGATCTTCAGTTTTAATTTTTTTGTTTCCTTTAAAGACTATCTCTTTAACTGATGGATTTTCTTTAACCTCAAAAATAACAATTATACCCTTAGTACCTTCATCAATCTTTAATTCTACATTTTCAAAATATCCCATTTTGTAAATGTTTTTTAAATCTTCATTTAATTTTTTAAGATCAAAAATGTCTCCCTCTTTAGTTTTTATATTAGGTAAAATGACATCTTCTCCTATTCTTAAGTTCCCAGCAATTTGAATTTTTTCAATTATTTTTCTTTTTTCCAAAACACTTTTTATTAATTTGAAAGTTTCATTTACAAGATCTCTTATATTATCTTTTTTTCCCGTAACATAAAAATAATAGGGTTCTTTTTTTTCAAATTGATAGAGCCTCCATTCTATACTAAGGTTATCTTTTATGGTTATTACTTTAAGTTCTGCAATTCCACTGTAAACCCCTGCTCTCAAAAAGTTGAAAGCTTCTTCTTGAGAAAATTTCTTTATTTCAATTTTACCTCCCTCTTGAGATAACATCTTTTGCAAATTTTCAAAATAAGTTTTTAGAATTTCTTCTGGCAAATAATCTCCGTAGGTTTTAGTTGAATAAATAAGGAATTGAAAATTTTCTGCTAAAAGAGATTTAGAAAAAATAATAAATAAGAGAAAGAAGAAAAACCCAATTCTTTTCAAGAAGATTCCCCTACTTTTAAATATTTTCTAATTTTACCAAAAAACCACTTTTTAGCAAAAATATTTTATCCATTTTTTTAGCAAGTTCCCAATTATGGGTAACCATAATAATGGTAATATTTAATTCTTCATTTACTCTTAAAAATATGTCAATAACTTCTTTAGCACTTTCTTGATCCAAATTTCCTGTTGGCTCATCTGCTAAAATTAGAGTGGGATTTAAAAAAAGCGCCCTTGCAATAGCTACTTTTTGTCTTTCCCCTCCAGAAAGCCTAAAGGGTTTATAATGTTTTTTCTCAGAAAGATTAAGTTTTTCAAGAATTTCATAAGCTCTTTTCAAACAATCTTCTTTTTTCCATTGGGATATTAATCCCGGCAAAGTGATATTTTCTAAAACTGTAAATTCTGGGATAAGATAGTGAAGTTGAAAAATAAATCCTATATTTTCTTTTCTCAATTTTAATAATGTTTCTTCATCACTATAATCTAATTTCTTTCCAAAAAAATATATTTCACCAGATGTTGGATAATCAAGAGTTCCTATTATATTTAATAGAGTTGTTTTACCAACTCCAGAAGGACCAACAACAGCAATTTTATCTCTTTTATAAACCTTAAGATTTATTCCCTTTAATACCTCAAGCTCTCCCTGAGGATAAAAATATTTCTTTTTAATATCTTTAAGCTCTACTATAACTTTATTTTCATTCATAAAAGCTATCCATGCCTTAAAATTTCTGCAGGAATAATTTCAGAAGCTTTTTTAGCAGGAAAGATACAGGCTAAAACACTTATAAAAACTGCAACCAAACTTATTATAAAAATATCTATAATTTTTAATTTAACAGGCATATATTCAACCGGGTAAACTTCACTGGGAAGCTTTATAACAGGGTAGTGTGAAAGTAATATACAAAGAGAACTACCCAATATTAAACCTGCAATAACCCCTATTAAAGAAAGGATTAAACCGCAGAAAAAGAAGATTTTTAAAATACTTTTAGAGGAAACACCAAGAGCTCTCAAAATAGCAATATCCAGCTTTTTTTCAGTAACAAGCATAGTCATAGCTGCAATTATAGTAAAAAGAGAAACTGTAATCATAAGGGTTAATACTACAAAAAGTCCAATTTTTTCCATTTTTAAAGCTGCGAAGAGATTTTTATTCCACTCTTGCCAATCAAATATAGTGATACCAAAACCAAGATGAGAAAGAATACTTTTTTTAAATTCGTTGGATTTAAAAGGGTCTTTAAGTTTTATTTCTAAAGAATAATTATTAGGTTTAAATTTTTGAGAAAATAATTTAAAAGGAGTAAAAACAAGATTTAGATCATAATCATAAATACCTGTCTCAAAAGTTCCTACTACTATAAAAGTAGTTATTTTAGGAAAAAATCCAAAGGGTGTATAAAAACCTTCTACACTTATAAATCTTATTTTTTCTCCCAAACTGAGGCCTAACCTTTCTCTTAGTTTTTCACCTATTATTATTGGTAAAACTTCTTCGTTATTGTTAAAATAGGTATTTTCAATTTGGAAATTTTTGAATCCCCTTTCTTTTTTCAGGCTTTCTAAATCTCCCGCTTTTAAAATAATTCCTACAGGATTCCCCGAAAAAATTATTAAACCTTGCAAAGTTGATGCTTCTTGAATGCTCACAATTTCTTTAGAGGGTATTTCTTTTTTAACAATTTTTAAAAGCCTTTCTCTTATTTCAGGATTTCTAAAATTTATACTTAAATGAGGATTTAGGCTTAAAATTTTTTCAGATACTGCTTCTTTAAAACCTGTTATTACAGAATTAACTACTGTTAAGGCACCTACACTTAAGGCAACTCCAATAATAGAGATTATAGAAATAATACCAGTTAATCTTTCCCTTTTTGGAGAGAAAACATATTTTAAAGCTACCAAAAATTCCCAGTTTAGTCTAAAAAATTCCATAATTTATAAATCTTCTTTTTTTCTCAAATGAGGAAATAAGATAATTTCTCTAATAGAGGCACTATCTGTAAAAACCATAATCACTCTATCTATTCCTATACCTTCTCCTGCACAAGGGGGCATACCATATTCCAAAGCTCTTAAAAAATCTTCGTCTATTTCCGGAGGTATCTCCTCATCTATCTCTCTTAATTTTAACTGTTCCTCAAAGCGTTTTCTTTGATCTCTAGGATCATTTAATTCGGAAAAGGCATTGGCAATTTCTTTTCCTCCCATATAAAATTCAAATCTATCTGCAAACCTTGGATTTTCGTCACTTCTTCTTGCAAGCGGAGAAACCTCTATAGGATATTTTATTACAAAGGTAGGTTGAATAAGTTTAGGTTCAACAAGTTCTTCAAAAAGTTTAGTCCACCACTTACCAATACGGGGATCTTTTAAATTAAGTTCAACTCCCTTTTCTTTAGCAAAATTAAAAAGTTTTTCTCTGTTATTTAAGATATCTTCAGGTATCCCCCCCAGCTCAACTAAAGCCTTCAAAAACTCTATTCTTTTCCAAGGAGGAGTAAAATCAATTTCTTTACCCTGATAGGTTATAACTGGGGATCCTTTTATTTCCAATGCAAGACCATAAAATAATTCTTCTGTTCTTTTCATAAGATCTTCATATGTTGCGTATGCCTCATAAAATTCAAGCATAGTAAATTCTGGGTTATGTTTGCTTGAAACTCCTTCATTTCTAAAATTTCTGTTTAATTCAAAAACTTTCTCAAATCCCCCTACCAGAAGTTTTTTTAAATAAAGCTCAGGAGCAATTCTCAAATAAAGATTCATATCTAAAGCATTATGATAGGTCACAAAAGGTTTTGCAATTGCACCTCCTACAATAGGATGCATCATAGGGGTTTCCACTTCTAAAAAACCTTCAGAAATAAAATAATCTCTTATGTATTGAATAATTTGTGTTCTTGTTTTAAAAATTTCTCTTGCTCTCTGATTCATTATTAGGTCTAAATATCTCATTCTATATCTTAGCTCTGTATCCCTTAACCCGTGATATTTTTCAGGAAGGGGTCTTAAAGCTTTAGTAAGAAGTTTTAAAAATTTTACTAAAATAGTTATTTCACCTGTTTTAGTTTTGATAAGTCTTCCTTTAACTCCTATAATATCTCCTATATCTACAAACTTTTTAAAAAAATTAAAATCTTCTTCAAATAACTCAGATTTAGCTATAAGAATTTGAATTTTATCTGTCTCATCTTGAATGTGAGAAAAAATAATTTTACCCATTTCTCTTTTGCTCATTACCCTACCAGCTAAAGAAAATTCAATTTCTTTTTTTTCAAGTTCTTCTGGAGGTATATCTTTATAAATTTCTTTCAAATATTTAGCCCTATCCTTAGGACGGAAATCGTTAGGATAACTTTTAATCCCCATTTTTTCTATAGCTTCAAGTTTCTCATATCTTACCTTTATAATCTGATGCTCCTCTATCATTAATTCTCCTCCTAGAGAAACAAAATTTCTTTCCTATTTTATTACGAAAATACCTTTTTCCAACTCTTAATTTTCTTTTGCTCTTGGATGAGCTTGAAGATAAATTTTGAGAAGATATTCATAATTTACTTTTGTATAAATTTCTGTGGTGGTAAGAGATGAATGCCCAAGCATTTCTTGAATACTTCTTAAATCTACCCCTGCATTTAAAAGGTGAGTAGCAAAGGCATGCCTTAAAACATGAGGATGTAAATAAGTTAATCCCTTTTTTTCCCCCTTTTTCTTAATAATATATCTTATTCCTCTTTCAGTTAATCTTTCTCCCTTAAAATTTAAAAAAACATAAGGACTTTCCTTTTTTAATTTTAAAAGTAAAGATTCCCTAATTTTTAAATACTCTCTTAAGGCTTTTAAAGCTTTTTTACCAAAAGGAACAATCCTTTCTTTTTTCCCTTTCCCTAAAACTTTTATAATCTGTAACCCAAAATTAATTTGCTCTATAGTAAGACTTGCTATTTCGCTAACTCTTAAACCACATCCGTAAGCAATTTCTAAAAGTGCTCTATCTCTAATATTTAAAAAATCTTCATCACCTTCTAAACTATCTATAAAACTATTAATTTCCTCTTCTGTAGGAACTAAAGGTAATTTTTTTGAGATCTTAGGGTTTGATAAATAGCTAAATAAACTCCTTTTTATTTTTTTCTGTTTTAACAAATACTTTAAAAAGCTACGAATACTGCTTAGTTTTCTTGATATGGTGGTTGCTTCTTTCTTCTCCCTTTTTAGGGAAAGTAAATATAATCTAATATGAAAAGGCTCTAAAGATTCTAAGGATGCAATCTTTTGATTCTTTAAAAATTCTAAAAAACTTTCTAAATCTTTTCTATAGCTCCTTATGGTATTAGGGGAATAATTTTTTTCAAAAGTAAGATAATCTAAAAAGTCTTTTAGATATTTCTCAATCACTGCAAAAGTTCTTTCCCCTATTACTTGGAAGCTCTGCTAATCCAAATATATCACCAGTTAGAAAAATTACATCTATATTGGGAAATTTTTGTTTTAAAATCTGATATAACTCCCCTCCTTTAATATCGGGAAGATGAAAAACACTTATTATGTAGTTACTATTTTGAAATGTTATATTCCCTTAATGCTCTCAATGAGTAGATAACGTTTTGCGGATAAAAAGGTACTGAAGACATTTTGGGCAAATCCATGATTTGCTTTTTACCCATTGTTATATAACGCATGGCGCAAATAGAACAAAATTTCTCACGATTTAATCTTTTCCTCCAGAATCTTTTTCATTTTTATCGCATCCTCTCTTTTATTTGACACAATAAATCCTGAACTCAATATTAAACCGTCTTTATTCCAGATGATTTTTAAAATAAAATTGCCGTAAGCCCATCTGCCAGCATGCCATTGTCCTAATTTTATTTCAATGATTGCATTAAAAGGAATAAAAATTGGTTTTTTTGTTAAGTATCTCAAAAAATAAAATCCTTTATCGTCATACCAATATTCACCATTACCTCTCATTAATAATTCATCCTTGGTATATCTTTTCCACCACTTCTCATTAATTTCTGTTCCTAAATATTGTCCTTTATTTTTGTCCATAATCTATTCACCATATTGGGAAAATCAAAATTATTACTACAGCTAAAGTATAATCTTGCCTATTTAAACAAAGAACATTCCCTTCCTTAATCCAAATGTTTTTATAGTTTGTAAGGTATCTTACTTTTTGCTGTATAATTTAAAGATAAATTTTTGCATACTTACCAATTAGTAAAATTTTAAGGACGTCGCGGTACAATTGTTTCTTTAACATTATCCCTTTCATTAGTCTCAGGAACTTCATTAAGTACATCTATTCTCAATCGAATCCGTTCTCCTTCCCTTATACTATTTCCTACATTTTTTTCTATTACTATATGCTTTCCGGAATCTAACTTCTCTACCCTTTCTCCAATGATACTTCTCCATACGCCATCTCCAAACACACTCACTTCCCAAAAAAATGGACCTGCATTTCCTACACCTGTGTTTGATATATCAAAGTATAATCTGTAACCTGGTGTGCCTCTAATACCAACAATAGGGTAATAACTCCTAAATTCAACTATTCTCAAATCAGCCAGTGTACTTGCTTCTACTACATTGTTATTTTCGTCCATTTCAGCAATCTCATTTCTTGGGTCAACAATAATTCGCACTTTAGTTGTGCCGAGTGGACATTGTCCTATTAAAGTTCCTATCCTTAATTCTGTAGACTCTCCAGCAAGTAAAGTTCTTTTACCCAGTCCCATTGACAACCATTCAGGTGAGGGAACCCATCTTCCTTCTACAAAACATTCTCTAACTACTTTAATATCAATTCCCGACGGAGTTGACGTCCTTCCAATGTTCTGAACTGTCAATATCCTATCTATAGCTAAGTTTCCTATTATTCTCAAGTCTGGCTTCTCTGCAGAGGGGACTGGTGCAGGAGCAAGAGCACTTTCTACCCATTGCCCGTAACTTTCAACACTCATAAACCATCCTTCCGTTCCTCTTTTACGTTTCAAGCAAACATTCCTAAACTCTCCACCCGTGATCTTTATATTAAAGCATATCCTTTCTGGAGGAGAAGCTGGGACAGTATATCTGTATACAGCAACTATATGGTCCCCTGGATTAAATGTGCCCAAAATTAAGGTTGGAGGCGGAGGACCTACAGGTCTGGGGGTTGTTTGCTCTACTGTCGCTGTCAGATTCACAGGCCCCTCTGTTACAGTAAATCTCACACTAATTCTCGTAGTTTCTCCAACTTTTACAGGATGCGGCGTAAAATGGACACTTACACCCGTCACTTTTCCTTCTGCATAAGATAGAAAAAAATGTTAAAACTACAAAAATGCTTACTAATAAACCCATAATAGATAATTTTTTTGCATCTTCTTATCCTCCTTTAATAACCGCAATGAGCAGTTAGTTTTTTTGTATCAGCACTTGGTGTAGATATACTTCCAAAATTTTATGATATCAGCACCTAATGCGGATACTTTCTTTTTGACTTAATTGCCAAAATCTCCTTTCCAGAAATTTTTTTATTACTTATAACCCCCTTTCTTTATTTTCTTTCTTGATTTCAACTGAGTCCTTTGACACTTTTATTTTTTTTATAAATTGAGGATTATAGGGAAAAGAAACTACTAAATTATTCTCTTTGTCTTTCAGGATTTTTAATTTTATATTCACAATTTTACTATGTAACATTTTAATTAAAAAGTCAAGCAAAATTTTTTACTTGTTATTAATATTTTGAAATGGCACACTTAATTACTATTTAAAAAACTAGGAATATTATTTAGTTTTCTTGCTATGATGGTTGCTTCTAAATCTTTTCTATAGTTCCTTATGGTATTAGGAGCGCAATTTTTAAAAAGTTAGATAATCTAAGAAGCTTTTAGATATTTCTCAATCACTGCAAAAGTTCTTTTATCTTCAAAAATAAGTCATTTATGCTAAAAGGCTTTAATATTACCCTATTACTTGGAAGTTCTGCTAATCCAAATATATCACCAGTTAGAAAAATTACATCTATATTGGGAAATTTTTGTTTTAAAATCTGATATAATTCCCCTCCTTTAATATCAGGAAGGTGAAGATCGCTTATTAACAGATCTGCTCTCTCAATTTTTTCGAGGTTTTCTTTGACCTCTTTACCAGAAAAGAAGGCATAAACCTTATATCCTTCTCTCTCTAAAATCTCTTTCAAATTTTTTCTTATTTCCTCTTCATCTTCTACTAATACTATATATGTTTCTTCAGGTCTTTTTCTTTCCTTTTCTACCTTCTTAACTTCTACTAAAGGAATATATACCTTAAAAACAGTTCCTTTAGCAACTTCGCTTTCAACTTCTATCTTTCCCCCAATATTATTTATATGGCTTTTTACCAAAAACAAACCCAGACCACTGCTTTTTTCCTTAGTAGTAAAAAAGGGTTGAAAAATTTTATCTATATATTCTTCAGGAATCCCACATCCCGTATCCTTAATAAAAATAAGAAGATACTTTTCCCCCTCTTCTATCTTTGTTCTAAAAATAAGAGAAATAGTTCCTTCTCCTTCTATGGCATCTTTGGCATTACTTATAAAATTAAGAAATATATATCTCCAAAAAGATTCATCTCCAGGAACCCAAGCTGAAGAAAGGTAATTAAAATCAAATTGGATAAAAATATGAGATCCAGCTATAAGCTGGAAGAGTTCTAAATTGTTTTTCATAAATCCTATAATTTCTGTTCTTTTCTTTTCTATTTCTCTAAATTCTTTAGTATAATCTAAAAGCAGTTTATTAAGATCTATCCAAGAAGATAGGGTTTTTTCTGTTAAATTAAGATATTTATTTATTTTTTGGGGATTGTTTATATTTTCCTTTATATCTTTAAGGTACTCTCCCACCTGCTGTAATATATTGTTAAAATCATGAACCATACTTCTTAAAAAACTTCCGAAACTTTGGGTTTTATGGATATTATCTAATCTCTGCCTGAGATCTAAAAATTCTGTAACATCCATACCTGATACAATTAAAATTTTTTCTTTGTCTATATCATTTATGGCAAAGCATTTTCCTAAATAGGTTTTACTTTTCCCTTCTCTATTTACAAGATTTATCAAAATTTCCTCTTCTTTTTCTTCTGCCAACACTTCATTAAATGTTTTTTCTATATTAAACCTCTCCTCTGGAGAGATTATAAGTTCTGTAAAAGTTTTATCAAATAGTTCCTGTTTTGTATAACCAAGATTTTTTTCAGAAAAACTATTTAAATATTTTATTTTTCCTTTTTTAATAAATATGATTAAAAATGGAATATTTTCCAACAATTTGAAATAAGAATTTTTATAATAAGATTCTTCATCCATATCTCTAATAAAAATCATAATTTTATCTTCAGAAAAATATCTGTATTCAATCAAATACAATTTTTTACCCAGAGAAAGAGTTAATTTAGCTTCCGGTTTTTCAGGAGTTAAGTATTCTTTTACGCAACTTACACAAGGATCTGAATATTGGTAAAACAAAGAATAACAAGTAATAGGGGAAATTAAGTCTAAATTAAAAATTTCTTTAGCTTTCTTATTGGCATAAATTACATAATAATTTTTATCAACAATTAGCACACCTATATCTAATCTGTTTAATATTTCATCAAATCTTATTTCCATAAAGTAATAACCTCCGTATCATATATATCTATCGAACAAATGAGTAAAAAGTTAAAAAATTTGAAAATTTTAAGGTTTTGATGGCTTAAATTTAAAGCCTAGAAGATATATATTAAGGAAAAAAAGAAATGTAATATAAAGAAATAAGGTTGCATGTAAACCGATTTTATTTGTTAAAAAACCTGCTATAAGACTTCCTATAGGGTACATTCCTAAAAAAGCTAAAGTAAAAAGACTTATTATTCTCCCTCTTAAATGATTAGGGGTATTTTCTTGGAGATAACTATTTGCTACAGGAAAAAAATTGGCAAAAGAAAATCCTATTATAAAGCAGAAAATCAAAGTAAAATACCAATTTTTAGTAAGATTTAAGCCTAAAAGACTTAAACTTAAAATTATAGTAGTTTTAAAAAGATGCTCTATTTGATCACTAATTGGTTTTCTAAAAATTACTGAGGAGGCCCCGAATATAGCACCCAACCCTAGAACTGAAAATAGGAAA
Organism: uncultured Thermodesulfatator sp.; assembly: GCA_964464535.1. Lineage (GTDB taxonomy): Bacteria > Desulfobacterota > Thermodesulfobacteria > Thermodesulfobacteriales > Thermodesulfobacteriaceae > Thermodesulfobacterium. Next base: position 133,080 of record CAYXGJ010000001.1, read on the forward strand.
GCAAATTCTTTTCCACCTTTACCATAGATTTTATGAACAATGATAGGAAGAAGTATCATTGCAGCAGCACCAAAAATTGTAAAATTAGCCACAGAAAAAATTACATTTAATATTTTCTTTTCTCTTTTTAAAAACTCATAAACTTCCTTGTAAGACCTCTTTATTTCCTTTTTTTCTATTTTCTTAATTTCTCTCTGTTTTAGCGTTTTTACAAAAAAGGTTAGAAAAATAAAAAAGGGAATAAAACTTAAAGCATTTATATAAAAACATTGGTACAAATTACCATAGGAAATAATTAAACCAGCAAAAAAGGGTCCCAATATGCGTGCTGTATTAAAAGATAAAGTTTGAAAGGAAAGAGCTTTAGTTAAAAAACTCATAGGAACTATTTCTGAAATAAAGACCTGTCTTAATGGAGTATCTATAGCTGATAAGCATCCAGATAAAAAAGCAAGAAAAGTAACTTGCCAAAAAGTTATTAATTTAAATTGGGTTAAAATTCCTAATATTAAAGGTGGAAATATAGAAAAAAAGGCAATTATGCTTAACATTTTTCTTCTGTCAAAAAGGTCTATTAAAACACCAGAGATGAAAGTTAAAATAATTGTTGGAAATGAACTGAGAAAATTAAAAATTCCTAAATAAAGCGCGGACCAGGTTAATTCATAAACTAACCAGATTTGGGCTGTACTCTGAATCCAAGAACCTGTAAAGGAAATAAAATGTCCAATAATAAAAAGCTTAAAATCTTTAATTCTTAAAGGATTATCCTCTAAAGAAAGACTAAACTTTAAATTTTTCATGCTTTTATATTAATGTTTCTCAAAAGTTTTAACAACACTTTTTAAAAACAAATTTTTTGAAATTTTATAAAATTTTAAAATTTACCTCTTTACAAAAAATTTTTTTAGGTGTAGGTTTGAGTTATAAGAAAAACTTTTAGGAGGTTTAAGTAACATGTTTAGAGGTAAAGTTAAGTGGTTTGATGAGAAGAAGGGTTATGGTTTCATTTCTAAGGAGGATGGTGGAGATGTTTTTGTACATTACTCTGCCATCGAGATGCCGGGTTTCAAAACTCTTAGGGAAGGTCAAACTGTAGAATTTGAAGTTGTTCAAGGTCCTAAGGGAGAACAGGCTTCCAAGGTTAGAGTTTTAGATGAAGGCAGTCCTAGGAGATCTCAAAGAAAAGCTCCCAGAAAAGAACAGAGCTAAGTATCTTAATTAGCTGAATCCGGGGGTCTCCCCCCTTTTCATATTTTTTTCTTTATGGTATGAAAAGTTCTTTTTTATTAATAAAATTAGATCCTCAAAAATTAGCCTATTTAAAATTTATCTTGGAAGGATATGACCACTTAGTTATATTAAGTGTTCTTGATTCTAAAAAAGGATTAGCAAAAATTCATTTTTTTGAAAAGGAAAAATTTCTTATAAAAGAAATATTAGAAGATCTAAAAGAAATACTTTCTCTTGAATTAACAAATATTTCCTGATAAAGTATATTTTATGAAAATCCCAAGAGTTATGTCAACTCAACATCCAGATAATGTATCTATTCCTTTTTTTGCTGAGCATGCAGATATGTCAGGAGAGGATGAAATTCAAGAAGCCTATTATGCTTTTTCTCACCTTGGTTGTGATGAGCAAATGTGGGACAGCGAAGGAAAAGAAGTAGATGATTTTGTAGTAAAGAAACTTTTTTCTAAATATCCCACCTTTTTTAAAAACAAAAAGCTAGGGAAAGATTTCTTTATAACCCTTAGAATTCCTAATCCTACAGTAGAAAAAGAAGAAGCTAAAATTCTTGTCGAAGCATTAGAAAGTATTCCTCGTTCTATGGATGCAGCTAAAGCTTTTTATGAAAATCCTTATCCTCCTATTTTTGAAGTAATTCTTCCCATGACAACCTCGGCTCAAGAACTAAACAGGGTTTATTACTTTTATAAAGATTTTATCTCTGGAAAACAATATCAAAAAATTTATGAAGAGGATATTACTGTTGCTGAATGGGTAGGAGAATTTTTACCGGAAAGAATAAATGTGATTCCCCTTTTTGAAGATGTAGAAACCCTTTTTAATGTAGATAAAATCTTATTTGAATATTTAAAAGATAAAGATTTCAATTATTTAAGGGTCTTTTTAGCAAGATCTGATCCTGCTATGAACTATGGAATGGTAAGTGCTGTATTGGCTATCAAAGTGGCTCTTAAAAAATTGGAAAAAGTTTCTAAAGAAAAAGAAATTGAAATTTATCCTATTTTAGGTGCAGGAACTCCTCCTTTTAGAGGAAATCTTTCTCCTTATACTGTCGATAAGGTTCTAAATGAATACTCACCTGTTGAAACTTTCACGGTACAGTCTGCCTTTAAGTATGATTTTCCTATAGAGGATGTTATTGCAGGGATTAAAAAATTAAAAAATTTTATTCGTTATCCTTTAGAGGAGGTTGATGAGAATTTTTGTAAAAAAATTATAAAAAAATTTTCTAAAGAGTATCATACCCTTATTTCTGCACTTGCTCCTGCTATAAATGAACTTGCCAAATATGTGCCAAAAAGAAGAATGAGAAAACTCCATATTGGTCTTTTTGGATATTCAAGAAGTATTGGAGGGGTTACTCTTCCAAGAGTTATAAATTTTTGTGCTGCCTGTTATTCTATTGGTCTTCCTCCTGAACTTTTAGGTCTTAATTGCTTAGATAAAGAAGAATTAAGAGACCTTAAAGAGGTATATAAAAATCTGGAATATGATTTTTCAATTGCTTTACAATATTTTAATCCCAAGTGTTTGGAATTATTGAATGAAGAGGAAAAAAATAAAATTATTAAATCTTTAGAAATTTTAAATTCCCTTAATATAAAATATACAGTCCATATGGAACATAAAGAAGTTACTACTAATATTTTAAAAAATTTGAAAAAGGGATTAACTTCAAACTTAAGCGAACTTCTTATTGAAGGCGCTTATTTAAGAAAATTTTTAGGTTAAGCTTTTAATCTTCGAAAAAGTCTGGAAATTTTAGCCTTTTTTGAAAAGCAAGGTTAGCAAGTTGTCTTAATAAATGGTCTGCAAAGACAATTCTTACCATTGCCTCTATTACCGGAACAATTCTTGGAATTGCTGAAATATCATGCCTTCCTCCTATTGAAATTTCAACCTCTTCTTTTCTTTCATTTATAGTTTTTTGAATTTTCTTTATACTTGGAATAGGTTTTATAGCAACTCTAATAATTATATCTTGCCCTGAGGAAATTCCTCCCAGAGTACCTCCTGCATCATTTTTTAAAAATCCATAAGGACTAATGGGATCATTATTTTCTGAACCTTTCATATAGGCAACTTTAAAACCTGCTCCCATTTCTATACCTTTTACTGCTCCTATACTACAAATAGCTTTAGCAAGATCGGCATTTAATTTATCAAAAACTGGTTCCCCTAATCCAGCAGGAACACCTTTTGCAAGAACTTCAACCACTCCCCCCAATGAATCTCCCTCTTTTTTAGTCTCTTCAATTTTTTCACACATTTTTTCATAAGCTTCCATGTCTGGACAAAAAAGATGATTTTTATAAATAACTTCTAAATTTTTTTCTCTCACTTCAATTCCTCCAAAGGAAATAGTATAAGCTATGACTTCAATTCCATATTCTTCCAATACTCTTTTTGCTACAGCTCCTGCTGCAACCCTTGCTACTGTTTCCCTTCCACTGCTTCTACCTCCCCCTCTATAATCTCTATATCCTCCATATTTTATAAAATAAGTAAATTCAGCATGCCCAGGTCTAAAAACATCTTTAATTTTTTCATAAGCTGAAGAATTAACATCTACATTATAAATTAAAAGGGCTATAGGGGTCCCTATGGTATAACCTTCAAAAACTCCAGAAAGAATTTCAACCTTATCTTTTTCTTTTCTGGGACTTTGACCAGGGGCTTTGCCAGGTCTTCTTTTTTCAAGCTCCCTCTGAATATATTCTTCTGTAAGAGATAATCCAGGTGGACATCCATCAATTACTGCACCAAGAGCTCTACCATGAGACTCTCCAAAAGTAGTAACTCTAAATAATCTTCCTATAGTATTTCCACCCATTTTCTTTTTCTCCTTTTTAATTTTATAATTTATTTTAAACCTAATTTTAGATTAGACAAAACTTTTTAAAATGCTATATTTTTGATATGATCATAGCTGTTATCCCTTCAGCTGGAAAGGGAGAAAGATTTAATTCTAAAAAACCAAAACAATTTTTAGAAATAAAAGGAAAACCTCTTTTTATTTATACCCTTCAAAGATTTGAAAAACATCCTCAGATAGATGGAATTGTTCTTAGTGTTTCTCCTGAATATATAAAGGAAACTGAAAAGCTTATATCCTTTTATAATTTAAAAAAAGTCTTGAAAATTACAGAAGGTGGTAAAACGAGACAAGAATCTGTTTTTAAAGGAATTAAGGTTTCCCCTCCTGAAACTGAAATTTTTCTTATCCATGATGCTGTTAGACCCTTTGTCTCTTTAGCATTAATAAGTGAAGTAATTGAAAATACTAAAATATTTGGAGCTTGTGTGCCTGCAATCCCTCTAAGAGACACCTTAAACAGAGTATTCCTTAGAGAAGTTAAAGAAAACATTGATAGAACTAATCTTTTCTGTATTCAAACTCCTCAAGGTATAAGAGCTAAAATTTTAATATCACTTCTTGAAAGAGCTAAAAAAGAAAACCTTATCTTTTCTGATGAAAGTACCCTTCTTTTACATTATGGATATAGGGTTAGAATTGTAGAAGGTTCTTTAATAAATTATAAAATTACCTATCCTGAAGATCTTTTCCTTGCAGAAAAATTAATTGATTGTAAAATAGAAGACCTATTATAAGCTATATAATAAATTTCTAAAAATCTATGGGATTATGGAAATTAAATGGTTAAGTAATGTTCCTCAAGAACCTCAAGACTTTTTAACTTTCTTAAAAGAACAATATAATTTGCCTTCAGAAGAAGCCTTTAAACTTATTTATATAACCTTAAAATTGAAAGCTTTAAGCGATGGTCCTATTTATAAATTTCTAGAAAGAACTATTACAGGAATAAAATTTGATGAAATTGAGAAAAGAGAATATCTTCTAACCTTTTCTATACATACTTTAAGATTACTTATAAAAGAACATTTAGATTTAAAGCTAGTTAAAAACTTATATCTTTTTCTCTCTAAAAAACTTCCTAAAGAATTTATAAAAGATGTTTCTCCAAAACATTCTATAATTGCTTCTCAAGATATAATACTTGAACTCCTTTCTCAAGAAGAAAAAACAAAACTTCCCTCTTTTTTAAAAGCAAAACACCTAATTTTATTTTTTTATTTAAAAGGGACCTGTGAAGAATTAATTGCTCTTTTATCTTCATTCCCAAATAGTTATGTATTAAAAAAAGAAAATCTTTATCAAGTTTTTACCTCTCTTTCTATTTCTGAAGCTTTAGTCTTTTTTTTAAAAGTGAAAGAAGAAATTTTAAAAGCCACTGCAGAAAGAATTTTAGAAACTATAAAAACTTTTTTCCCAGAATGTTTTGGAGAAATTTAAAAACCTGGAGGATTTATGGGATTTACCCTTACTCATAAGATCCTTGAAAATCATTTGATATCTGGGAAACTTATCCCTGGAGAAGAAATTGCTATAAAAATAGATCAAACGCTAACTCAGGATGCTACAGGAACTATGGCTTATCTTGAATTTGAAGCTATAGGAATTAATAGAGTCAAAACTGAACTTTCGGTTTCTTATGTGGATCATAATATCTTACAGACAGACTTTAAAAATGCAGATGACCATAGATATCTTTTAAGTATTGCTAAAAGATATGGAATATGGTTTTCTAAACCAGGAAATGGTATATGTCACCAAGTTCATTTAGAAAGATTTGCAAAACCTGGAAAAACGCTTCTTGGATCTGATAGTCATACTCCTACTGCTGGTGGATGTGGAATGATTGCTATAGGTGCAGGTGGGCTTGATGTGGCTATGGCTATGGCAGGAAAACCCTTCTATTTAAAAATGCCTAAGATTGTAGGAGTTTATTTATATGGAAAACTTCAACCTTGGGTTTCTGCAAGAGATGTGGCTCTTTATTTACTTTCTAAGCTTACAGTAAAAGGTGGAAGGAATAAAGTTTTAGAATATTTTGGTCCAGGAATAAAAACTCTTACTGTTCCTGAAAGAGCAACTATATGTAATCTTGGAACTGAAACTGGAGCAACAACAAGTATTTTCCCCTCTGATGAATTAACTCTTTTTTGGTTAAGAGCTCAAAATAGAGAAGAAGACTATATAGAACTTAAACCAGATGAAGATGCCCAATATGATGAAATAATTGAAATTGATCTTTCAAAAATAGAACCTCTCTGTGCCTGTCCTTCTTCTCCTGACAAGGTTAAAAAAGTAGCTGAAGAAGCAGGGAAACCGGTAGCTCAAGTAATTATAGGCTCCTGTGCTAATTCATCTCTAAAGGATCTTCTAATAGTCTCAAAAATTCTTGAAAATCATAAAGTTCATCCAGATGTTTCTTTTGAAATCAATCCTGGTTCTATTCAGGTTTTAGAAAATTTGGTAGTCCTTTCTGCATTTAAAAGTATTTTAGAATCTGGAGCCCGCATTCATCAATGTGGATGCCTTGGATGTATTGGAATGGGGCAGGCTCCTCCTACTAATTCTATTTCTTTAAGAACTTTTACCAGAAATTTCCCAGGAAGATCAGGAACTTACCCTGATTTTATATATCTTGTTTCTCCAGAAACAGCAACTGCATCAGCTATAAAAGGAATAATAGCCGATCCAAGGGAATTAGGAGATTATCCTGAAATTATAATCCCAGAAAAATTTATTATAAATGATTCTATGCTTATTCCTCCCTTACCAGAAGAGGAGGCAAAAAAAGTGGAAATTATAAGGGGACCTAATATTATTCCTCTCCCATCTTTTGAGGAACTTTCTGAAGATTTAGAAGGAATTTTTCTTTTAAAAGTGGGAGATAATATTACTACCGATCATATAATGCCTGCAGGTGCTCAAATTTTGCCTTTAAGAAGTAACCTTCCTGCTATAAGTGAATATGTATATATAAACTTAGATCCCGAATTTTCTAAAAAGGCTTTAGAAATAAAAAACAAAGGCTTAACCATAGGAATTGTAGGTGGTGAAAATTATGGACAAGGTTCCTCAAGAGAACATGCAGCTCTTGCTCCAAGATACTTAGGAGTAAGAATAAAACTTGCTAAAAGTTTTGCAAGGATTCATAGAAGTAATCTTATAAATTTTGGAATACTTCCCCTTGTTTTTGAAAAAAAAGAAGATTATAACCAAATTGAACAGGGAGATACCTTTTTTATAAAAAATATTAGAAAGGCTCTTTTAGAGGGAGAAAAAAAGATAAAAATAATTATAAAAGGAAAAGGAGAAATATCAGCAATTTTAGATTTAAGCGAAAGAGAGAGAAACTCTATACTTGCGGGATCTCTTTTAAATTTAGCAAAAGAATAAAAAGAAATTTAAAAATGAAAATAATTACATTTTTTTTATTTTTAATCTTTTTAATTAAACCTTTTAAGATTTATGCTGGTTCTGATTTTCTTGCTCCTTATATAGAAAACTTAAAAATAAAAGTTAAAGAGGATTTAAAAAATAAAGTCCCTGAGGATTACATAGAAAATATTTTTTCTTCCTCCCAATTAACTTATCTTCCCAATGTAATGATAAAAAGTTTAACTTGGAAGGAGGAAGCGCTTCCTTATTATCAATTTTTAGAAAAAGAAAGAATTGAGAAAGCTAAAGCTTTTATAGAAGAAAATAAAACCTTTTTAGAAGATATAGAGTTTGTATTTGGTGTAGAAAAAGAAATAATAGTTGCTATTTTCCTTGTAGAAACAGATCTGGGCAGAAAAACAGGAAATTTTCCTGTAATAAATGTATTTTATAGTTTAGCCTTATCTGGAGAAAAGGAGCTTTTTGAAAAATTTATTAATAATTCAGAAATATCTCTTAACGATGAAAATACAAAAACAAAACTGGAAAAAAGAAGTAATTGGGGATATAAAGAATTTCTCTATTTTATAGAAATAGCTTATTTAAATAATTGGGATCCCTTTTCCATAAAAGGTTCTGTTTTTGGAGCTTTTGGATTTCCTCAGTTTGTTCCCAAAAGCTATTTGATCTATGGATATGATTGGGATAAGAATGGAAAGGTAGATTTATATAGCATTGATGATGCTCTAGCAAGTATAGCCAATTATCTTAAAAGAGAAGGTTATAAAAAGGAAGAAAGTTTAGAATATAAAAAGAAAATAATAATGAAATATAATATAAGTGAACCTTATGCAAATACAGTTTTAGCTATTGCAGAAAAACTTAAAAATTAAACAATAATGCCCCTTTCTAAAGAAGAAATTTTCTATAGAATTAGATCTTTTAGAGAAAGATTAAAAGAAAAAAATCTTCAACTTGCCCTCATTTTATCCCCTATAAATATATTTTATTTTACCGGTACTTTTGCAAGAGGTGTTTTATTGATAGGGCTTTCTGAAGTAAAATTCTTAGTAAATAGACCTTTTGAAAGAGCTAAGAAAGAAAGTTTGATAAACTGTGAGTATCTTAAAAGTTTAAAAGAATTACCAACTTATATAAAATTTTTCAATTCTCAAAAAATTATAGGAATTGAAAGAAATTTTTTAAATTTAGAAGAATATTTTCGTTATAAAAAACTTTTATCAGATTGGGAATTAGAAGGAATAGATTCTGTTTTAATGGAAACAAGGATGATTAAAACTTCTTACGAAATAAATTGCATCAAAAAGGCAGGAAAAATTCTTGATCAAGCTCTAAAAAAAGCCCTTAGTCAAATTAAGCTTGGAATGAAAGAAATTGAAGCAAGTGCTCTTATTGAAAAAGAACTTCGGATTTTAGGTCACCCAGGAATTACAAGGTCTTTATATGGATTTGAATTAACTTATGGTCATTTAATTTCAGGAAAAGAATCTTTAATACCTATTTATGCAATAACTGGACAAGGAGGAAAAGGTATTCCTGGTTTTCAAGGAGGGGCAAGTTTTAAGAGAATTAAAAGTTCAGACCCTATTTTAATTGATTTTTCAGGGTATTTTGAAGGTTACTATATTGATCAAACAAGAATGGCAAGTTTTAAACCTTTAAAAAGTGTCGAAACTTTTTATAAAATTTCTTTGAAAATTTTAAATACTTTAGAAAAGGAAATCAAACCCGGTATTAAATGTAGCGAAGTTTATGAAAAAGCTCAATTTATAGTTAAAAATGAAAAGTTAGAAGAGTTTTTTATGGCTCACGGAGGAAAAGTTAATTTTATAGGACATGGGGTTGGGCTTCAAATTGATGAACCACCTGCTTTAGCTTTAGGACAAAAAACCTCTTTAAAAGAGAATATGGTTATTGCTTTAGAACCGAAATTTCATGTTTCTAATTTGGGAGTGATTGGAATTGAAGAAACTTTTGTAGTAACTAAAAGGGGTCTTAAAAAATTAAATTATACTCATAGGGATTGGATTTTTTTAAAATAAATGTTTTGAAAAAAACAACTTTTTAAAATAGTCTTTTCTAAAGGGAGTAGAAAAAAATATAAAAAGAGGGTAAAATTTAAATACTATGAAAACACTAAAAATTAAATGGCAGAGGCTTGTAATTAATGGACAAACATGTTCAAGATGTAAGTTAACAGAGGAAGAACTCGAAAAGGCTATTTCTATTCTTAAGCAACACCTTAATCCCTTAGAGGTAGAAGTAGTTATAGAAAAGAATGAGCTTTCTGTTGAAGAATTTAAAAAAAATCCTTTGCAATCTAATCAAATTTGGGTTAATAATGTACCATTAGAAGATTGGATTAATGGTAAAGTGGGGCAAAGTTTATGTTGCAATGTTTGTAATTCTTCAGAGTGTAGAACTATTAAAGTAGGAATGGAGGTTTATGAAACAATTCCTGCTGAGTTAATAATTAAAGCTGGATTTCTTGCAGCTTTACAATTAATAAAATAAATGAGATCCCCAAGAAATATTAGAAAACTTCATACTAAATTTATTTTTATTACTGGAGGGGTCTTATCTTCTTTAGGAAAAGGTTTGGCAGCTGCCTCTATAGGTGCCTTACTTGAAGCTCGTGGACTAAGAGTCACTCTTCAAAAACTTGATCCTTACATAAATGTAGATCCAGGAACTATGAATCCCTTTCAGCATGGAGAAGTATATGTAACAGAAGATGGAGCAGAAACAGATCTTGATTTGGGACATTATGAAAGATTTACTTCAGCACAAATGAGTGTTAAAAACAATTATACTTCTGGGAAAATTTATTACTCAGTCATTAAAAAAGAAAGGAAAGGGGTATATTTAGGAGGAACCGTCCAAATAATTCCTCATGTGACAGACGAAATAAAGGCTTGTATTCTTGATCTTGCAAGTCCTCAAATTGATGTAGCTATAATAGAAATAGGAGGAACTGTAGGAGATATCGAAAGTCTTCCTTTTTTAGAAGCTATAAGACAACTTGGATATGAATTGGGAAAAGAAAATGCCTTATATATTCATCTCACCTATGTTCCTTATATTAAAACTGCTGGAGAACTTAAAACCAAGCCCACACAACACAGTGTAAAAGAGCTAAGAGCTATTGGAATTCAGCCTGATATAATTCTTTGCAGAACAGATAGATTTTTGCCTCCTGAGATAAAGAAAAAAATTGCTCTCTTTTGTAATGTAGAAGAAGATGCTGTAATAACAGCAAAGGATGTAGACTGTATTTATGAAATACCTCTTATTTTTCACAAAGAGGGACTTGATGGCAAAATTATAGAATACTTAAATATGTGGACAAGGGAACCAGATTTACATATATGGGAAGAGATAGTAAAAACTTATAAAAATCCTGAAGATGAAGTTACCATTGGAGTTGTAGGAAAATATGTAAGTTTAAAGGACTCCTATAAGTCTTTAAATGAAGCCCTTATTCATGGAGGACTGGCAAATAAATTAAAGGTCAACTTAAAATTTATAAATGCCGATGAATTAACTCCGGAAAATTTAGAGACCTATTTAGGAGATGTGGATGGAATTCTTGTTCCTGGTGGTTTTGGCATAAGAGGTATTGAGGGAAAAATCCTGGCTATAAATTATGCGAGAACTAAAAAAGTACCTTTTTTGGGGATATGTTTGGGGATGCAACTTGCTGTAATTGAATTCACAAGAAATGTTCTTGGGTGGAAGGAGTCTAATTCTACAGAATTTGATAAAAATACACCTTATCCAGTGATTTATTTAATGAAGGAATGGTATGATTATAGAACTGGTCGTATAGAAAGAAGAGAAGAGGGATGCGATCTTGGAGGAACTATGCGTTTAGGTGCTTACCCATGTGTCCTTAAACAAGGGTCAAAGGTATGGAAAGCCTATCAAAAAGAAGAATTATTTGAAAGACATAGACATCGTTATGAGTTCAATAATGCTTACAGAGAAGCTATTGAGAAAGCTGGATTAAAAGTTGTGGGAAGTTCTCCTAATGGAGAATTAGTAGAAATAGTGGAATTAGAAGATCATCCCTGGTTTGTAGGAGTCCAATTTCATCCTGAATTTAAATCTAAACCCACCGATCCTCATCCTCTTTTTAAATCCTTTATTAAATACTCCTATCAAAATAAGCTCAATCGTGGAGTAAAAAAAATTTGATAGATCTTCATACACATTCAACTGCTTCAGACGGAACTCTTTCTCCTGAGGAATTAGTTTACCTTGCTAAAAAGGAAAAATTGCAAGCCCTTGCTCTTACTGATCATGATACCATAGATGGCTTAAAACCTGCTTATAAAACTGCTAAGGAAGTAGATCTTCCTTTTTTATGTGGAATAGAAATAAGTATTAAATTTGAAGGACCTGGGCATTTCCATCTTTTAGGATATTTTTTAGAACCTAAAATCCCAAAAATAAATGAAGTTCTTCTAAAACTTAAAAAAGCTCGAGAAGAGAGAAATAAAAAAATGATTGAAAAATTAAACAATCTTGGCATAAGGATAACCTTAGAGGAGTTAAAGGAGATTGCCCAAGGAGAAATAGGAAGACCTCATATGGCAAATCTTTTAGTCAAAAAGGGTATTGTTAAATCCTTTGAAGAGGCTTTCCAAAAATATCTTAAAAAGGGAGCGCCTGCTTATGTGCCTAAAGCCCTTCTTTTACCTGAAGAAGCTATCAAATTAATTCTTGAAGCAAAAGGAGTTCCTGTTCTTGCCCATCCTGTAACTTTAAAATTAAATCTTTTGGAATTAAAAAACTATATTAAAAAACTTAAAGATTTTGGACTAATGGGAATAGAAGTTTTTTATCCTGAACATACAACTGATTTTACTAAATTTTTAATGGAGTTTGCTAAAGAATTGGGGTTATTGTTAACTGGAGGGAGTGATTTTCATGGAAAAAACAAGCCTGATATAAAATTGGGAAAAGGATTAAACAATCTAAATGTACCTTTTGAATGCTATAAAAATTTAGAAAAAGCACTAAAGATCCTTTAAATTATCAAATTATAAATTAAATTATTAAATAAAATTATAAATTAAATAATTAAATTATTAAAATATGAATAAAGAAAATTTAGTAGAAAAAATTCTAAAATTAAAGGAAAAAAGAAAGGCAATTATTCTTGCCCATAATTATCAACCTCCTGAAATTCAAGATATAGCAGATTTAAGAGGGGATTCCTTAGAATTGAGTTTAAAAGCAAGTAAAACGGATGCAGAGGTTATAGTTTTTTGTGGTGTATTTTTTATGGCAGAAACAGCAAAAATTGTTTCTCCTAAGAAAAAAGTTTTACTACCTGTTAAAGAGGTCTATTGTGAAATGGCAGAGATGATAACTCCTGAGGATGTAATAGCTTTGAAAAACAAATATCCAGATGCGCCTGTTGTAACCTATGTAAATTCTTATGCTGAAATAAAGGCTCTTAGTGATATTTGCTGTACCTCTGCTAATGCAATAAAGGTAGTTGGAACATTAAAAGAAAAAACAGTAATCATGCTTCCAGATATGAATTTAGCTCAATATACTCAGAAGTTTTATCCAGATAAAAAAATTATTTATCATGAAGGCTTTTGCCCTTTTCATCATTTTTTAACACCTCAAGAAGTAGTAAAAGCTAAAAAGGAACATCCTTCTGCTATTTTTATAGCTCATCCTGAGTGCCCTCCTGAAGTAATTGATCTTGCAGATTATGTAGCTTCAACCAGTGGGATGTTAAGACTTGCTAAAGAACTTCCTTATAAGGAATTTATTATAGGAACTGAGGTTGGTCTTCTTTATCCTTTAAGTAAAGAAAACCCAGATAAAAAATTTTATCATCCTTCTCCAGAAAAAATGGTATGTCCTTCTATGAAAAAAATTTCTTTAGAAAATGTATTCAATGCTTTAGAAAATTTAGAGTTTGAAATAAATCTTCCAGAAGAGATTATAAAAAATGCCTACTCTGCGGTTAAAAGAATGTTAGAAATAGTATAAATTAAATCACTCTTGACAAAAAGATTAAAATAGATTTTAATTTTTAAATAAGAATTTTTAATAAGATCTTAATGCTTTCTGGGGGGATGAATGGATTTTCAAGATATTACAAATTTGGAAGAAAAAATTGATGCTCTTCTTTCCTTAGTAGTTCAATTAAAGAATGAAAAAGAGGCTTTACTGATCAAATTAAAAGAAAAAGAGCAAGAAAATATTAAACTTTTAGAAGAAATAAATAGGAGGGAGGAGGAAAGAAGGATAATAAAAGAAAGGATAGGTAGTTTAATAGAAAAACTCTCCCAAATATAGGTAAAAAATGCAAAAAACAAAAGCAATAAGTTTTGAATTTTTAGGGCAAACTTTCCTTTTCCGATCTTTTGTTTCGGAAGAGGAAGTTAAAGAAGTTTTAGAATATTTAGAAGATAAAAAAAGGGAGGTAGAAACCTTTAAAAAGGTTCCTACCTTTAAATTAGCTGTTTGGCTTCTTTTACAAGTAGCATATGATTATATAAAAATTAAAAAAGAGAAAGAGGCTTTAGAAAATTGTGTTAAAACTCAACTTAATAAGGTGGGGGAGTTTTTAGAAAAAGAAATTTTATCCTGGGGTGTTCGTGAGGATGAAGTTGACCTGCCAAGCTAACACTGCTAAAATGAGGGGGAAAGGTGGTTCTGAGGCTCTTTTGCTCTTAAAAAAGCGTTTAGGGCTTATCAGACCCCACCCCAAAAGTATTTTCCATAGAGCTTGGAACAGAAAGTCCTCACGGCACTCTGGGGTTTTCTATTTTTTATAAATATCAATTTTTATCCTCTTTTCTTCTCCCTCTAAAATTTAAATTATATTAAAAGGGGGAATTAAATATGAACATCTTTTTGGGAATAATAATAGGATTTTTAATTGCTCTACTTTTTGCTGGAATCTATTTATATATTCAAAAAAAGAAAGAATTAGAAGCAAAAAAGACAGCAGAAACCCTTCTTAAAGATGCCGAGCAAAAAGCTAAAGAAATTTTAAAAAAAGCTGAAAATGAAGCAAAATTAAAACTTCAGCAAGCAGAAATTGAGATAAAAGAAAAACTCTTAGCTCATAAGCATGCTTTAGAAAAAGAGTTTGAAAAAAGAGTGAAAGAAGTCTCTCTAAAAGAAGAAAGGCTTATCTATAAAGAAGAAAGTCTTATTAAAAGAGAAGAAATTTTAGAAAAAAAATTAAAAGAAGTTGAAGAACTAAAGGCTCTTATTGAAGCTGAAAAAAAACAAATTGATGAAATATTAAAACAAACCAAAGAAGAATTAGAGAGAATTTCTGGATTATCAGAAAAAGATGCCAAAGAATTGCTCCTTAAAAAAATAGAAGAGGAACTAAAAGAAGAAAAAGCAAAATTTATTGTAAAGTTTGAAAATGAAGCAAAAGAGGAGGCTAAAAGGAAATCCCAAGAAATTTTAGCTTATGCTGTCTCAAAAGCTGCTGTACCTTTTGTTACAGAAAAAACGGTCTCTGTGGTCCAACTTCCAAATGAAGAAATGAAGGGAAGGATAATCGGAAGAGAAGGAAGAAATATAAGGACTTTTGAAACCTTAACTGGGGTTGATCTTTTAATAGATGATACTCCTGAAGTAGTAGTTCTATCCTGTGTAGACCCTTTAAGAAGGGAAATTGCTCGTATTGCTTTAGAAAGACTTATTGCAGATGGAAGAATACATCCTTCAAGAATTGAAGAAATTGTTAAACAAGTAGAAGAAGAAATAGAGCATCATTTAATGGAGGTAGGAGAAAAAACTTGTTTTGAGTTGGGAATTTATGGACTCCATCCAGAACTTATTAAAATGATTGGAAAGTTAAAATATAGAACAAGTTATAGTCAAAATGTTTTGCAACATTCAATTGAAACCGCTATAATTTGTGGAGCCATAGCAAGTGAACTTGGAATGGATGTAAAGAAAGCAAAAAGAGCCGCTCTGCTTCATGATATAGGAAAAGCTTCCTCCTATGAAATGGAGGGTCCCCATGCACTTATAGGTGCTGAAATAGCAAGAAAATATGGAGAAGAAGAAGATATTGTAAATGCAATAGCTTCCCATCATGAAGATATTCCTATTACAAGCTTATTAGGAATGATTTTGCAAATATCTGATGCAATATCCGGAGCAAGACCAGGAGCAAGAAGAGAACTGTTAGAAGCCTATGTAAAAAGAATAAAAGAGCTTGAAGTTATTGCTACTTCCTTTGAAGGGGTAGAAAAAGCTTTTGCTATACAAGCTGGAAGAGAAATAAGAGTTATAGTAAATGATAAAAAGATAAGTGATGAAGAAGCTTATATATTAGCTCGTGAAATTGCCCAAAAGATAGAAAAAGAATTAACCTATCCAGGAATTGTAAGAGTTACTGTCATAAGAGAGACAAGAGCTATTGAATATGCCAAATAAAGTAAAATTGTTATTTTTAGGAGATATAGTAGGTAATTCTGGAAGAAAAGCAGTAAAGATCTTTCTTCCAAAATTAATAAAAAAATATAAGCCTGATTTCATCATAGCTAATGCTGAAAATGCAGCAGGCGGATACGGATTAACAGAAAAAGTTGCTGAAGAACTTTTTTCTTACGGAATAGATGTTCTTACTTCAGGAAATCATATTTGGAAAAAAGAGTTTTTCCCCTATCTTCAAAAAACAGAAAGAGTCTTAAGACCAGCAAATTACGGAGAAAATGCTCCTGGTAAAGGCTGGATTATTTATACTAAAAAAAATATTAAACTTGGAGTAATAAACTTAGAAGGTAGAACCTTTATGAGACCTTTAGAAAATCCCTTTAATTTAGGTAAATACCTTGTTCAGGAAATAAAGAAAGAAACTCCTTTTATAATAATTGATTTCCATGCAGAAGCTACCTCAGAAAAACTTGGCTTGGGATATTTTTTAGATGGTCTTGTCTCAGCAGTAATAGGCACACATACACATGTGCAAACCTCGGATGAAAGGATCATGCCCAAAGGAACAGGTTATATAACTGATGTTGGAATGTGTGGCGCTGTAGAAAGTATCATAGGAATGAAAATAAATCAAGCCTTAGAAATGTATATTACTATGGTTCCAAGAAAATTAGAAGTAGAAAAAAGTGAAAAGGTAAAAGTAGAAGGAATTTATTTAGAATTCAACAAAGAGGGCTATACAACTCATATAGAAAGATTTAGATTAATTAATAAACCTTAAAAAATTTATTTTTTATAATGTTTTTTCCACCACCTTTTGAAAAGTTCTCTTTTAACAGGTGAAAGTCTATCTATAAACAAAATTCCCTCAAGATGATCATATTCATGTTGAAAGGCTATAGCAGAAATTTCATCTAATTCTTTTTCAATAGGGTTACCATTTATATCATAAGCTTTGATATAAATTTTGGCATATCTTTTAACAGGAGCAAAGTATCCAGGAATACTTAAACACCCTTCTTCATAAACAATCTCTCCTTCTGCAGAAATTATTTCTGGATTTATATAAACCTCTAATTTATTTTTTCCCTCTCTTTGGGAAACATCCATTATAAAAAATCTTTTCAAAATCCCCACCTGATTTGCAGCAAGACCAATACCTTTAGCTTTATACATAGTTTCAGCCATTTTATCTATAACTTTCTTTAATTCTCCGTCTATATTTTCAACTGGCTTTGCCTTTTTTCTTAAAATTGGATTACCAAAAATAAGAATTTCCATAATTTTCCCTTTTCACTTATAATTAATTTTATTTTAAAACTTTTTTAAAAATTTTCAAGAAAAATTAACTTCTGTATAAACCTCCATTTACATGAAATACACAACCAGTTATGTAGCTTGCTTTTTCACTTGCTAAAAAGGCAGCTAAATAAGCTACTTCTTCTGGAAGTCCAGTCCTTCTAAGTGGAATTTGTTGCAAAAATGCCTCTTTTACTTTTTCTGGAAGCCCTGCTGTCATATCAGTTTCTATATAACCTGGAGCAATTACATTTACGGTGATATTTCTACTTGCAACTTCTAAAGCCAGTGCTTTTGAAAACCCTATAATTCCTGCTTTTGCAGCTGCATAATTTGTTTGCCCAGGATTTCCTGTAAATGCTACCAATGAAGATATATTAATAACTCTTCCCCATCTTTCTTTTATCATCATTGGTAAAACTGCCTGTGTAACATAAAAAACTGAATATAAATTAGTTTTAATAACTTCATCCCAATCTTCCTCTTTCATTCTCAAAAATAAAGTATCTTTAACAATACCTGCATTATTAACCAAAATATGAATATTTCCGATCTCTTTTTCAATCTCTTTTATTTTCTCCTTTATTTCTTCTAAATTAGCTACATTAAATCTTGCCAGATGAGCTTTTCCTCCCATTTTTTCTATTTCTTCAACTAAGTTCTTTGCTTTTTCTTCTGATCTTCTATAGTTAATAATCACTTCAGCACCTTCTTTAGCAAGTTCATAAGCTATTGCTCTTCCTATACCTCTCCCTGCTCCAGTTATTAACGCCACTTTTCCTTTTAGTTCCCCCATATTTTCTCTCCTTTTTAAAAATTTGTTAAAATTTATTTTAAACTAACTTTTTTTATTGACAAAATATCTTGATGTGCTATTTATAAAATTCTCAAATCGTAATTTAAGGATGCTGCGATGATAGAAATAAGAATTCATGGAAGAGGAGGTCAGGGAGCAGTAACTTCTGCTGAATTAATTGCTATAGCAGCTATAAAAGAAGGTAAGTTTGCTCAGGCATTTCCAAGTTTTGGACCTGAAAGAAGAGGAGCACCTGTTCAGGCTTTTGCAAGAATTGGAGAAGAAAGAATAAGAATCAGGGAAAAAATATATCATCCTGATATTATTTTGGTGCTTGACCCCTCTCTCCCTAAAATAACTAAGGTTACGGATGGACTAAAAGAAAATGGTGTAGCCATTTTAAATTCTAGTCTTCCAGAAGAAGAGGTTAGAAAAATTTTGGGAGACTATAAAGGTAAGCTTGCTTTAGTTGATGCAAATAAAATTGCTATTGAAGAAATAGGTATCCCTATTACCAATACTACTATGTTAGGTGCTCTTCTTAAAGTTACAGGGCTTATAGAATTAAAGCATATAGAAGAAACTTTAAAAGAAAGATTTGGTAAACTTGCTGAAAAAAATATTAAAGCTTTACATAGAGCTTTAGAAGAAACTAAAATTTATGAGTGCAAAAATGCCAAAAGATCAAGGATTAATTAGTTGGAAAAAATTAGCACCTGGAATGTTTATTTTAGAACCGGGAAATTCAATTAAATTTAAAACCGGAGATTGGAAAGCTTTTAGACCTATTCTTAATAAAGAAAAATGTATAAAATGTGGATTATGTTATGTATTTTGTCCAGATCTCTGTTATAAAAAAGATGAGGAAGGATATTATATAAGCAATTCTTATTATTGTAAGGGTTGTGGAATTTGTGCCCAAATTTGTCCCAGAGGAGCTATAACTATGATATTAGAGGAGGCTTAAATTGAGAAAAGAATTAATAAAAAAAATCCCCCTTTCTATAAGTGAACCCTTAAAAATAAAAAAGAAAATAGGTAAAGAAGTTTCTATTGCTATAGCTGAAGCAGTTGCTCAGTGTAAAGTTGATGTAATTTCGGCCTATCCAATTACACCTCAAACCCATATTGTTGAACACTTAGCTGAACTTGTAAACAATGGAGAACTTGATGCTGAATATATACCTGTTGAGTCTGAACATGCAGCCATGAGTGCCTGTATAGGAGCATCTGCAACAAGTGCAAGAACTTTTACCTCTACCTCCTCTCAGGGACTACTTTTAATGTATGAAAACCTTTTTATTGCTTCTGCTTTAAGACTTCCCATTGTAATGGTTATTGTCAATCGCTCTATCTCCGCTCCTATAAGTATATGGAATGATCATTCAGATGTAATGACTATGAGAGACTCTGGGTGGATAACCACTTTTGCTGAAAATGGACAAGAAGCAGTAGATCTTATATATCATGCCTATAGAGTTGCTGAAAAAGCTTTACTTCCGGTTGCGTTAAATATAGATGGATTTACCCTTTCCCACGTAATAGAACCTATTGAACTTTTAGATCAAGAATTAGTTGATAAATATGTTCCTCCTCTTCGTATGAAATATAAATTAGATCCCAAAAACCCTATCACTATGGGAGCTATAGGAGTCCCAGAAATCTATACTGAGGCAAAAAAAGCTCAAGATGAAGCCTTAAAAGCTTCTTATAGAATTATAGTAAATGCTTGGAAAGAATTTGAAAAATTAACGGGAAGAAGATATCAGCCTGTGGAAACTTATCAAATGGAAGACGCAGAAGTTGCTCTTCTTATTATGGGAAGCCTTGCTGAAACAGCTATGAATGCAGTTGATCTTTTAAGAAAGAAAGGAAAAAAAGCTGGACTTATAAGATTAAGACTTTGGAGACCCTTTCCTTTAAAAGACTTTCTAAAAGCTATAGGAAAAATAAAAGCTCTTGGAGTTATAGATAGAGCTGTAAGTCATGGTTCAACAGGTGGTCCTGTAGGAATAGAAGTTCGTTCTGCTCTTTATCAGTCTAATAAAAGGCCTAAAGTGATAAACTTTATTGCTGGACTTGGTCAAAGAGATGTGACAGTGGAGGACTTTATTGAACTTTTTGAAAGAACTTATGAAGCAATAAATAAAAAACCTAAATTTTCTTATGAAATTTATGGAGTAATGGAATAAAGTAATGAGACCAGAGCTAAAAGATTTTAAAGGTTTTAATTTAAAAAATTTACCTGAGTATGAAGGATTTGCTCCAGGACACAGAGCTTGTCAAGGTTGCGGAACAGTTTTGCCTCTTAAATTAGCTCTAAAAGTACTTGGTCCAAATACTATTGCAGTATCTGCTACCGGTTGTATGGAAATTATTTCAAGTCCCTTTCCGTATACTTCTTGGAGGGTGCCCTGGATACATGTTGCTTTTGAAAATTCAGCCTCAGTTGCTTCAGGAATTGAAGCAGCTATTAAAGTTTTAAAAAGAAAGGGCAAGCTCCCTAAAAGAGAAAAGATAAATATAGTTGTTTTTGCAGGAGATGGAGCAACTTTTGACATAGGACTTCAATTTCTTTCTGGAGCTTTAGAAAGAGGGCATGATTTTATTTATATTTGTTTAGATAATGAGGCTTATATGAATACAGGTGTTCAAAGATCAAGTGCAACTCCTTTTGGAGCTCATACTACTACAAGTCCTGCTGGAAAAATTATAAAAGGACAAGTTACTTGGAAAAAAGATATTATGGGAATAGTAGTTGCTCATAATATTCCCTATGCAGCAACAGCAAGCCCTGCCTTTCCTATTGACCTTATGAATAAGGTAAAAAAAGCATCTTTAATAAATGGTCCTACTTTTCTTCATATATTTTCTCCTTGTCCCACTGGCTGGGGATGTAAAAGTGAAGATAGTATTTTAGTTGCTAAATTAGCTGTAGAAACAAGAGTTTTCCCTCTTTATGAAGTAATAGAAGGAAGGTATGTTATTAATAAATTAATTGGTCATACACCCATAGAAAAAAGATTGCTTGGAAAATACGGAAAATATGTATTGGAAAAAAGAATCACTCCACAAAAACCTGTGGAAGAATATTTGAAACTCCAGAGAAGGTTCAGACATTTAACACCTGAACAAATTAAATTCATCCAAAAAAGAGTTGATGAAGAATATGAAAAATTAGTTAAACTTTCTGAATATTTTGGAATTGAAAAATAGCATGATTATTGACTGGTTTAAAAATCAGAGTATATTATAAATAGTTTGCGGGCGTAGCTCAGCCTGGTAGAGCGGCAGCTTGCCATGCTGTAGGTCGCGGGTTCGAATCCCGTCGCCCGCTCTTAATTTATCTTTTTAATTGGATAATTTAAAATGAAAATAACCTTTTATGGTCATTCCTGTTTTAAAATTATTACTGAAGAAGGAAAAAAAATACTTATAGACCCATGGATAAGTAATCCCTTGGCTCCAAAAAATATTGATCTTGGTCCCTATGACTTTATTTTAATAACTCATGCCCATGGAGATCATCTGGGAGATACTCTTAAACTTGCAAGAACAGCTGTTACTGAAGTAATTGCTATCCACGAAATACAGCAGTATTTACTTAAACAAAAAATTCCCAAAGTAACGGGAATGAATATAGGTGGAACGTATAAAATAAATAACTTAAGATTTACTATGGTCCCTGCTTTACATAGTTCCTCATTTTCTGATGGTAGTTATGGAGGAAGTGCTTGTGGATTTGTAATAACCTTGGAAAATGGAACCTCTATTTATCATGCAGGAGACACAGGATTGTTTTATGATATGAAATTAATTGGGGAACTTTATTCTCCTAAAGTTGCTTTCCTTCCTATAGGAGATCATTATGTAATGGGGCCTAAAGAAGCTGCTAAGGCTTGTGACCTTATAAGACCTGAAATTGTAATCCCCATGCACTATGAAACTTTTCCAATTCTTACAGGAGATATAGAAAGTTTTAAAAAAGAATTAAAAAAATATAATATTTCAATTATTCTTATTATTCCAAAAATAGGAGAAGAAATTACTATTTAATTTATGCCCTTTTTATTGTCTATCTCCGGATATCATAATGCTGGAAAAACAACTCTTGCTCTCTCTTTATACGAAATTCTTAAAAATAAAGGTTATAAAATTGCTGTTATAAAATCCTCTAAAGAAAAGGATATTTTTACAGATATTCCAGAAAAGGATACATGGCTTTATAGAAAGAAAGGAGTTCCTTTAGTTGGATTTTTTCAAGAAAATTTATTTACCCTTTATTTAAAACCCGAAAATTTAGACTTCTCCTCTTTAAAAGATTGGTATGTTTATTTTCAGTCTCTTTTCTGGAATTTTAACATAGTGATTTTAGAGGGATTTAAAAACTTTGATATGGTTCACAAAATTTGGGTTGTAAAAGAAAAGAATGAAGATTTAAAAAAGATAAAAAATGAAATAAGAAATTTATTAGGTTTTGTAGTAAAAGATGAGTTAGAAAAATGGGAATCTCTCTATCCTGAAGAAAAATTCTTCCTTTTTAAAGATTACGAGATTCTTGCCAATTTTATTGAGGAACTTATTAGAAAATATGAGCCAAGAGTTTTACTTAAAATTAATAATAAGAAAATACCTATGAAAAGTTTTGTTGAAGATGCACTCACTTATCCTTTATTAGGATTTATAAAGATTTTAAAGGATGTTCCTGACAAAATCGATAATATAGAGATTAAAATCAAACTAAATAAAAAGCTTGACAAAGAAGAGATTTAATTTATATTTTGAAAACACAATTAATAAAAATAAAGGGCCGGTAACTCAGCCAGGCAGAGTACCAGCCTTTTAAGCTGGGAGTCGTAGGTTCGAATCCTACCCGGCCCATAAAAAGTTGCCCCCATCGTCTAGCCAGGTCCAGGACACCGGCCTTTCACGCCGGCGACAGGGGTTCAAATCCCCTTGGGGGCGCTTTTTTTAATTTTATAAACCATGAAAAAAGAGCTTGCTATAGTTCTTTTAAGCGGTGGAATGGATAGTGCTGTATGTGCAAGTGTTGCTTCTCAAAATTATAAACTTGCCTTTTTACACTTTCAATATGGACAAAAAGCTCAAGAAAAAGAGTTAGAATGTTTTTATAAATTAATAGAATTTTTTAAACCAGAAAAATTCCAAATTGTTTACCTTTCTTTTTTTAAAGATTTTGGAGGATCAAGCCTAATCTCAGAAGAACTTGAAATCCCAGAAAAACAAGAAAACGGTATTCCCTCTACCTATGTCCCTTTTAGAAATGGCATTTTTTTAAGTATTGCTACTGCTTGGGCTGAAGTTATAGGAGCAAAAAAAATATTTATAGGAGTAAATGAGATTGATTTTTCTGGATATCCAGATTGTAGAAAAAAATTTATAGAAATTTTTAATCAAGCTATGAATATAGGAACAAAACCTGAGACACAGATTGAAATAGAAACACCTATTATAAATCTTACTAAAAAAGAAATTGTTGAACTTGGTATAAAACTAAAAACACCTTTCCATTTAACCTGGTCCTGTTATAAAGGTGGTGAAAAAGCTTGCGGAAAATGTGATTCTTGCAAATTAAGATTGAAAGCTTTTAAAGAGGCTGGAATTAAAGATCCTCTTTTTTACGAAATATTTTAATTTTAAATTGTAAAAATTTTCTCGAAAAAATTTTTTTATATTGATTTAATTTTTAATTGTTCTATACTAATAACGTTGTGTATAAAACTTATTACTTATAAAAGGGTTTAAAAATGAGTAATATGGTAGGAAAGGTTTTAGTATTAGGAGGAGGGGTTGCAGGTATTCAGGCAGCTTTAGATCTCTCACAACTTGGATATTATGTCTATCTTGTGGAAAAGAAACCTACTATAGGTGGAATAATGGCTCAGCTTGATAAGACTTTCCCTACTATTGAATGCAGTATATGAATACTTGCTCCCAAAATGGCGGAGGCCGGGAGGTCTCCAAATATTGAAATCTTAACCTTAACAGAAGTTATTAAAGTAAAAGGGAAACCTGGAAATTTTGAAGTAACTTTAAAAATTAATCCAAGATATATAGATCCAGAAAAATGTAGAAGCTGCGGAGAATGCACAAAATTTTGTCAAGCATTTACTTTAGATTGGTTTAATGTAAATCTCTGTTTTACAAAAGCTACTCATATTGATTCCCCTCAAGCAATGCCAAGCACTTATTATATTGATCCCAATGCATGTTTAAAACTTGCTCACAACAAACCTTGTGAAATGTGTATAGAAGTTTGTACCTCAAAAGCTATAAATTTTGATCAAAAGCCTTTAATAAGAAATATTAAGGTAGGTGCTATTATACTTGCTCCTGGTTCAGGAATCCCTCCTTATGAGATATTAGAAAAATACGGTTATGGAAAGTATAAAGATATTTTACATACTACTGAGGTTGAAAGATTAACCTGTGTATCAGGTCCTACAGAAGGTAAATTTATTAAAGAAACAGATTTTAAACCCCCTGAAAAAATTGCTTTTCTACAGTGTATAGGTTCAAGAGATATAAGAAATAATAGACTTTACTGTTCTTCCATCTGTTGTGCAATCTCAATTAAACAGGCTATTGTAATAAAAGAACATTATCCCTCTTGTGATATTACTTTCTTTTTTATAGATGTTAGATCACCTATAAAAGAGCTTGACAAGGTTTTTGAAGAAGCAATAAAAAGATACAAATTCAAAATTTTAAAGACAAGGCCTGGGAAAATTTATAGGAAAAATAATAAGATCCATATCCATTATATAGATGAAAAGGGCAAATTAAAGATAGAACCTTTTGATATGGTAATTTTATCTACAGGGCTTTCCCCACCTGAAGATGCTCAAGAAATTGCCAAAATTTTTAAAATTGATCTTAATGAATTTGGTTTTGCTAAAACCAGTTTTTTAAATCCCTGTGAAACTACTTCTCCGGGAATTTATGTAGCTGGAACTTTTCAAGGACCAAAAGATATTCATGAAAGTGTAGTGCAGGCTTCTTCTGCTGCAGCTTATGTATCAGAACTTTTAAAAAATGTAAGATTCTCCTCAATGGTAGAAAAATCTTATCCTCCTGAAGATGAAGAAATAATAAAGATGGACCCCAGAATAGGTGTTTTTCTTTGTCATTGCGGTTCTAATATAGCAGGTGTTATTAATATGGAAAGCTTAGAAGAATATGCCAAAAATTTACCCAATGTAATAACTGTAGAAAGAGGTATATTTACTTGTAGCCAAGATTTTTTAGAAAAAATTAAAGAAAAAATTAAAGAACACAGACTCAATAGAATTGTAGTAGCATCTTGTACTCCAAGAACTCACGAACCTATATTTAAAGATACTTTAAAGGAAGCTGGACTAAATCCCGCTTTATTTGAAATGGCTAACATTAGAGAACAATGTTCGTGGATCCATTATGATGATCCAAAAAAAGCCACTGAAAAAGCAAAAGATTTAATTAGAATGGCTATAGTTAAAGCTCAAAAACTCAAACCTGTTACATATGAGGTAATTCTTAATATTCCTTCTGCACTTGTTATAGGAGGAGGTGTTGCTGGGCTTACTTCAGCTCTTTCTATAGCAGAACAAGGTTTTAAAGTATATCTTGTTGAAAAAGGGAAAAATTTGGGAGGACAGACTAAAAAGATTAAATCTGTAATAGAGGGTGAAGATTTACAAACTTACCTTGATCAATTAATTAAAAAGACAAAAACCCATCCCAACATCAAAATTTATACAGAAGCTCAAATTGAAAACATTTCGGGATATACAGGAAATTACAAAACTTCTATTAAAATCGGTGACAAAAAGGAAATAATTGATCATAGTGTAATAATTATAGCAACTGGTGGAAAAGAATATAGACCTGCTAAATATCCTATTAATGGGAAAACAATTATTACTCAGCTTGACTTAGAAAAAATTCTTTATGAAGAGGGTTTAAAAGAAAATATTAAAAAAGTGGTAATGATACAATGTGCAGGTTCAAGAGGAGATGAACTGGATTATTGCAGTAAAGTTTGTTGTATTCATGCTTTAAAAAATGCAATGAAGTTAAAAAAACTAAATAATGAAATAGATGTTTTTATACTTTATAGAGACATAAGAGCTTATGGATTTTATGAAAAATATTATTTAGAAGCTCGAAAAATGGGTATAAAATTTATAAGATTTCCTGATAAAAAGAGACCTAAAATTATAAGAAAAAATAAAAAATTTAAAGTAAAAGTATATGATACTCTTCTTCTTAAAGAATTAGAGCTTTATCCAGATTTAATTGTTTTATCAGTTGGTATTGTTCCTGAAAAGGATGAACATCTTTTAAATATTTTTAAAAATTTAGGAGTTTATGTAGATGAGTACGGATTTTTAAAAGAAACTCACATAAAAATAAAACCTGTTGAAACACCTACTGAGGGTATTTTTATTTGTGGTCTCGCTCATAAACCTCAACCACTACCAGAAGTAATAAATGAGGCAAAGGCATGTGCAGCAAAAGCAGGTACTTTCCTTGTCAAAAAATTCATAGAAATTCCTCCCATTTATGCAGAAGTTGATATTAATAAATGTATAGGGTGTGGTATTTGTAAAAATTTGTGTCCCTTCTTTGCCATTGAAATTATAAAACTTGATAAAAAGAAAAAAGCTCAAATAATAAAAGCTCTTTGTAAAGGTTGTGGAGTGTGTGCTTCTCATTGTCCTGTTTTTGCTATTGAGATTGCAGGCTTTTATAATGATGCCTTATTAGAACAGATAAGAACCTTTAAAATAGACCTTTTTACTTCACAGATTAAAGAAGCTAAGGAGGTAAATTAAATGGAATTTGAACCTGCTATAATAGGTTTTATGTGTCATTGGTGAGGTTATACAGCTGCTGATGGGGCAGGTACTGCCCGCATAATTCATCCACCCTATTACAAAATTATAAGAGTTATGTGTAGCGGAAGAATTGATCCTCTTTTTATTTTTGAAGCCTTTAAATATGGAGCTGACGGAATATTTATAGGTGGATGTAAATTAGGTGAATGTAAATATATAGAAGGAAATTTTCAAGCCTTAATAATTGGTGAGTTTGCCAAAACTTTAATGAATGAAATTGGAATAAATCCAGATCGTCTTAAATTAGAGTGGATATCCTCCAATGAATCAATTAAATTAGTTAAAGATTTAAATGAGTTTTTTAAAGTTATCAAAAACCTCGGACCCTTGGGAAAGGAAAAAAATTGGAATGAAAAAGATAAAATAGTATACCTCAACTCTGCCTCAAAGATTTGTCAAGACCGACAAATAAGATTTCTTCTTGGAAATATTTCAACAGAACTTAAATCTTTAAAGGATTTTTCCCTCTCTACCATTGAAAAGAAAATAAGAGAGAAACTACTTGATAAGCTAAAAGCTAAATTATTAGAAATAACAATAAAGGAATTTATACAAGAAGGTATAAGGGATTTCAAAACACTCTTACAAAAAACACAAGTGGAAAAGGAAGTATTAGAAAAAATTTATTTTCAAATAATAAAAAGTTGAAATAGGAGAAATTTGTGAACTTTACCCAATTTAATTTTGAATTATGTTTCAAATGCGGATCCTGTTCAGGGGTTTGTCCTGTTAAAAAAAGAATAAATGAATTTGATCCCAGAAAAATTATGCATCTTTTACATCTTGGTTTTATAGATAGTCCCACCAAGGAACTTTTTTGGTATTGTGTTCAGTGTGGAAAATGTATCCCCGTTTGTCCTATGGAGGTAAAACCTAAATATGTAATTAAATTTGTTAAAGATTCTATAATAAAAGATAGTATCTCTAAACTAACTAATAAACCAACTCTTGTATGGCTTCATTTTATGGGTTGTACAGGGTGTACAGAGGCTCTTTTGAGAAATGACTTTCCATCAATAAAAGAGGTAATTTTAAATATTATTAATTTAGAATATCATGAAACTTTAATGGCTGCTGCTGGAAAACAAGCAGAAGAAGCACTTCAACATACTATAGAAATGTATAAAAAAAATTACATATGTGTAGTTGAGGGAGCAATTCCTGTTAAAGATAAGGGAATTTATTGTAAAATTGGAAATAAACCTGCGGTAGAATTAGTTAAAAAAGTTACTAAAAATGCAAAATTTATTATTGCCTTAGGGACTTGTGCCTGTTTTGGAGGAATTCCGGCAGCAGCACCAAATCCAACAGGAGCAGTAGGAGTAAAAGATGTAATTAAAGATAAACAAAACCTTATAAATATCCCTGGATGTCCACCTAATCCTTATAATTTTTTAGCTACTCTTCTTTATATTTTTATTTTCCATAAATTTCCTTTGCTTGATGACCTTAAAAGACCTTTATTTGCTTATGGCGGAGTTATTCATGATTATTGTGAAAGATTAGATTATTTTGAGGAAGAAAAATTTGCAGAAGCTTTTGGAGATGAAGGACATAGAAAAGGTTATTGTCTTTATAAACTTGGGTGTAAAGGACCTGTTACACATGCCAATTGCCCAGGAATTAAATTTTGTGGTGATTTAGCATGGCCTGTAAGTTCAGGACATCCATGTATAGGATGCACAGAACCACATTTTTGGGATAAATTTACCCCCTTCTATGAACCTGTAGAAATTGAAAAATTTTTGAAATGAAAAAATTTAAATGTAAAAGGTGTGGTTCTTGTTGTAAAGGTGAATCTACAGTTAGTCTTTCTAAAAAGGATATCTTAAAAATTGCTCAATTTTTAAATCTTTCTGAGAAGGATTTTTTAGAATTGTATACTGTTAAAAAAGGAAAATTTAGAATAGAAATGAAAGTAAAAGATGAGTTTTGTATATTTTTTGATAAAGAAAAAAGGGGTTGTAAAATTCATCCTGTTAAACCTGAAAAATGTAAGGAGTGGCCTTTAGTTTCTGCTATTTTTGAAGATGAAGAAAATTTTAAAATTATTCAAAATTCTTGCTTAGGTTTAAAAGAATTAAATTGGGAACAATTAAAATCTTTTAAAAACTTGCATAAATAAAAAAATGTTTTAAACTTATAATAAATTTATAAAAAATTTTAAGGAGGATGAAAATAAATGACCGAAGAAAAATTAAGATTTTACAAGAGTTTAGGATTAAAATTAACTCCTCAAAGGTTGGCAATTCTTGAATTTTTAGAAAATAACAAATCCCACCCTTCAGCTGAAGACATTTATAGTGCATTAAAACCTCGTTTTCCAAGTATGTCTTTTGCTACAGTTTATAATACATTAGAAGTACTTGCAGAAAAAGGGTTAGTAAAGGAAATAAGTGTTGAAAGCACAAGAAAAAGATTTGACCCTTTTACACATCTTCATCATCATTTCTTCTGTAAAGCCTGCAAAAAGGTTATAGATATTGAAAATATTAAGGACAATTTAAGTATTCCTGAAGAAATAAAGGATTGTGAAGTAATTGAGTATCAGATTATCTTTTTTGGCTTATGTCCTGAATGCAAGCACAAGCATAAACAACGTTTATCTTGACAAGAAATAAAAGTTATATTATTTTATAAGATTGCAGAGAAAAAAGGGCCCGTAGCTCAGCTGGTTAGAGCCACCGGCTCATAACCGGAAGGTCCCAGGTTCGAATCCTGGCGGGCCCATTAATAAAATATGTCTCTTTATGTAAAAGATATTTGTAAGTTTTTAGAAACTATAGCACCCCTCCAGTTAGCAGAACCTCAAGATAATAACGGATTACAAATAGGTTCCTTTTTTAATCCTGTCTCTGGCATACTTTTAACTGTAGATGTCTCTAAAAATGTAGTTTCCTATGCTTTAGAAAGAAATCTTAATCTTATTATAAGCCATCACCCTCTTATCTATAAACCTTTATCAAATATTATTCAAGATGAATATAAAGGAAAATTAATTTATTCTCTTATAAAAGAAAATCTCAATTTAATTTCTTGGCATACACCCCTTGACAAAATATCTGAAGGAGTCTCTGAAGCTTTTATAAAAGCTCTTAATTTAGAAGGCTCTGATTTTATTCTTAAAGAAAAAAATGAAAATTTTGGTCTAGGAAGGGTTGTATACCTAAAAAAATCCATTAAATTGAAAAATTTGGCTAAAAAAATTAAAGCTCTTATAAATAATTGGGTAATGGTAGTTGGAGATTTAGACACAGAGATAGATTCCTTTGGCTTTTGTGGAGGATCAGGAGCTTTTCTCAAAGAAGAACTTAAAAAATTAGGAATTAATACTTTAATAACCTCTGATGTAAAATATCATTATGCAAAAGAAGCTTGTGAAGAAGGTTTTAATTTCATTATTATAGATCACGGAGTTTCAGAAAGTTTTATTTTACCTTTTCTTAAATTAAAAATTCAAGAATTTTTAAAAACCCGTAATATAGAAATACCTATAGAAATATTTAAAAATAAAAGTCCATATAAAATTTTTATTCATAAAAGGGAGGATCAATAGATGCAAGAAGAGATATCAAAACTTATTGAACTCCAAAAAATTGATTTAGAAGTGCTTAAAATTGAAAAAAATATGCAAGAAATCCCTCAATCTCTTAAAAAAGTTCAAAAAGAAAAAGAAGCATTGACACAAAAATTGGAAAATCTAAATCACTCCATAGAAGAAAAGAAAAAACAAAAAGACCTTTTTGAAGAAGAATTAAAACAAGAATACCAAAGACTAAAAAGTACACAAGCTCGATTAATACAAATAAGAGGTACAAGGGAATACCAACTTCTTCTTAGGGAGATAGAAGAAATAAAAAAAGCAAATAAGCATAAGGAAGATGAAATTTTAAAACTAATGGAAGAGATAGAAAATTTAGAAAAAGAGAAGGAAAAACTGGAAGAAGAAATAAAAAAGGTGGAAAGTATTTTTGAAGAAGAAAAACAAAAATTTGATTCTTTTTGTACTAAACTTTCTATGAATAAAAATGAACTTTTGAAAAAAAGAGAAAAAATTGCCAAAAAAGTTCCTACTAATCTTTTAAGGAAATATGAAGCTTTAAGAGAAAAGAAAGGGGGACTTGGGATAGCTCCTGTTGACAATTATGTATGTGAAGGTTGTCATATGGCTATTCCTCCTCAGCTTTATAATGAATTGCAAAAAGATAACAGATATTATGAATGTCCCCATTGTAAGAGATTAATTTACTATAAAAGGATCTATATTCAGGAAGTAACTCAAAAAGAAGAAAATAAGCCCTCTTTAAAAGAGGCTTCTTCATCTTAATTATTTTTAATGAGTCCTATTATTTTAAAACTTTCAGAAGACCTTTCCAATCTCAATGAAGTTGCAGAAAAAGTAGTTTTATATTTAAAGAAAGATAAGGTTGGAGCTATTCCTACCGAAACCTTTTATGGTCTTTCTGCAAATCCATTTTCAGAAAAAGCTATAAAGAGATTGTTTTATCTTAAAAAAAGACCCTTTGATAAACCCATTCTTTTACTTATAGGAAATTATGAACAGCTTTTTCTGGTAGTAAAAAAAGTTCCTCCTATGGCTGAAAAATTAATTTCTAAATTTTGGCCTGGTCCTTTAACTATAATATTTAAAGCCAAAGAATCTATCTCACCTTTGCTTACTGCTAAAACAGGAACCATAGGAGTAAGACTTTCTTCCTCTCCTGTAGTAAGAAAAATATGTGAAGTATTTGGGGCTCCGATTACAGGAACAAGTGCTAATATAAGTGAGAAAAAGCCTTCAAGAAGTATTGAGGAAGTATTAAATGAAATACCAGAGGTAGATTTTGTTTTAGATGGAGGAATTCTTTATGCTCCTTCTCCCTCCACTGTAATTTCTGTAGTAGAAAATAAAATTTCTTTAATAAGAGAAGGAATAATTCCCTTTGAAAAAATTAAGACCTTATTGATTGAAGATAATTTTCTATAGAAATTGCTGCTACTGCTCCTTCACCACAGGCAATAACAATTTGTTTTCCTATTTTGCTTCTACAATCCCCAGCTGCCCATACTCCAAGAAAAGAGGTTCTCATTTCTCCATCAGTAATAATAAATCCTTCTTCATCTAATTCTACAATACCCCTTAACCAATGAGTATTTGGTTCATAACCTATAAAAATAAAAATTCCTGAAACTTTAAGAGCAGTTCTTTCTTCTTTTTCCTTATTAAAAATTTCTATTTCTTCTACCTGATCTTTTCCTTTAATTTCTGTAACAATTGTATTCCAAAGAATTTCTATTTTTTCTTCTTTAAAAACTCTTTCTTGTAAAATTTTAGTTGCTCTGAAAGTATTTCTTCTATGAATGAGATATATCTTTTTAGCAAATTTGGTTAAGGATAGCGCTTCCTGTAAAGCTGTATCTCCTCCTCCTACTACAGCTATAATTTGATCTTTAAAAAAGGGGCCATCGCAGGTTGCACAATAAGAAACCCCTCTTCCTGTCAATTCCTTTTCTCCAGGTATATTTAGTTTTCTGGGAGAAGCACCTATAGATAAAAGGACTGTTTTAGAGGTTAAAATTTCATTATTATCTAAATAAAGCTTAAAAAGGTTATCTTTCTTTTCTAATTTTTTAACTTCTCCTTGTTTAAAATTTAAACCAAGTGTTTCAATATGTCTTCTAAATAGATCAGCTAACTCAGGCCCTGTTATTCCTTCTGGAAAACCAGGATAATTTTCAATAAAATCTATAAAAAGTAACTGACCACCGATTCCTATTTTGTCAACAAGAACAACCTCTAAAAGAGATCTTTTTGCATAAAGATAAGCGGTTATGCCTGCAGGACCTGCACCAACTATTACTAAATCATACAACTCCAACTAATTTTTATTCCTCCTCCAACTCTATTTCTAAATAGGAGTGTCCACATTCATAACACTTTACATCTAATATATTTCCTAAATGAGCTACATATAAAGTATCTCCTCCACAAAATTTACAAATTTCTCCTATATTTTCTTCTTTTATAGCATTAAGTATATCTTCTTTGATTTCTTCAGGAATATCTGGATCAAAAATTACTTTCACTATTTTCTCCTGACCTTAAATTCATTTAAAAATCTTATCAAAAAAAACCTTATTTGTAAAGATAATTTTGCAAAAATTTTTGAAAATTTTTAAAAATTTTTTAAAATTATGGTATCTCTTTGATAATTGTCTTTTTTATAAGGATATTCTACCAAATAGTGAGTCCCTCTTGATTCTAATCTTTGAAGAGCTGACTTAGTTATTAATTCAGCTACTATAGCAATTTTTTTCAATTCCATAGTATCAAGATCAAGATAAATACCTGGCCAGTTTTCTTTTATTTCTTTCTTAATAAATTCTATTCTTTTTTGGGCAAATTCTAACATTTTTAAGCTTCTTACTATACCTACGAAATCCCACATTATTTTTCTTATTAAATCCCAGTTATGAGAAATAAAAACTTTTTCTTCTTTTATTTCTTTAACTGTTAATTCCTTTATAGGAGGTTCTTTAAAAGGAATATTCTTAAGTTCTTTCCAAAGTTCTTTTATTTTTAAGCTTGCCTGATAGGAAAAACAAAGGGCTTCAAGAAGTGAATTTGAGGCAAGTCTATTTCCACCGTGAAGACCTGTACAAGTGCATTCTCCTATGGCAAATAAATTAGGAATATCGGTTTGACCCCATATATTGGTATAAATTCCACCACAAAGATAATGAGCTGCTGGAACAACAGGTATTGGCTGTGAGGTTATATCAATACCGTATTTTAAGCAAGTTTCATATATAAAGGGAAATCTTTTTTTAATATAATCTGAAGGTAGATGAGAAATATCTAAGTAAACATATTCAGCTCCTGTTTTTTTAATTTCCATATCTATAGCTCTGGTTACAATATCTCTTGGAGCAAGCTCTTTTCTTACTGGATCATATTTATGCATAAATCTTTTCCCTTCTGCATTTAAAAGAATTGCTCCCTCTCCTCTCAAAGCTTCTGAAATTAGAAAATTTTTTGCCTTTGGATGATATAAACAGGTAGGGTGAAACTGAATAAATTCCATATTGGCAATCCTACATCCTACTTGATAGGCAAGAGCTATTCCATCTCCTGTAGCAGTATCAGGATTGCTGGTATAAAGATAAACCTTCCCTGCACCGCCTGTGCAAAGAGCAACAACTTTAGCTAAAAATACTACAGGTTTTATATGAGTAAGATCAAGAACTAAAGCACCCAAAATTTTTGATGGTCTTAGTAAGTTTTCAACTATTAGCTTTACAACAAAGTAATGTTCAAGAATTTTTATGTTTTTTTCTTCTAAAACCCTTTCTATGAGCACATTTTCTATAGCTCTTCCAGTATAATCTCCTACATGAAGAATTCTTTTTCTTGAATGTCCTCCTTCAAGAGTTAAATGAAATTTTTCTGGATTTTCTGGATCTTTATCAAAATTTACTCCCCATTTTATAAGTTCTTTTATCCTTTCTGGAGCTGATTTTATAACCAACTCTACTACTTCTTTTTTGCATAATCCATCTCCTGCCGCGAGGGTGTCCTCAATGTGATGCTCAAAATTATCCTCTTCTCCCATAACACAAGCTATACCTCCCTGAGCTAAGGAAGTAGCTGTTTCAAATGCCCTTTTTTTAGTAAGAATGGTAATTTCTCCTAAATCTTTAAGCCTTAAAGCAAGACTTAATCCTGCAATTCCAGAACCTATTATTAAAATATCTGTTTTAATAATTTCCATTTCTAAATTTTTTAAATAAAAGGTTTTCTTTGTAAAAAATACTGTATCAGTTCCAAACTATTTTTAAAAGCTAATGGAGATTGATAAGCCTCTTTTTCACAAAACTTTATATCTCCTTTTTTCTTTTTATGCCGAGTTACATCAAAAATAGCAAAAGGAACTGGTTTTGCTGAATGAGTTTTTATAGAAATGGGGGTTAGGTGATCACAGCATACAAGAATTTTATATTTTTTTATAACCTCATTTATTCTTTCCAGAAGATATCTAACTACTCTTCTATCAAACTCATTTATAGCTTTAATTTTTAATTCTAAGGACCCTTGATGAGAAACTTCATCAGGAGCTTCTACATGAACGAGAACAAAATCATGATCTTTTAAAGCTTCTAAGGCATAATTTACTTTACCTTCGTAATTAGTATCCAAATATCCTGTGGCACCAGGAACATCAATAACAGTCATTTTGGCAAGCTTACCAAGTCCTTTTACTAAATCAACAGCACCAATAACTGCTCCTTTTAAACCCCATCTTTCAGAAAATGGTTCAATCTCAGGAGTTCTTCCCTGACCCCAAGGCCATATAGCATTAGCTGGGGGTAAATTATTAAGTTTTCTTCTTAAATTAATGGGGTGTTTTTCTAAAATTTCTATTGCTTTAATAATAAATTCCTTTAAATAGGGCTCCTCATCATAAGCATAAAAAGCAAACCAAATACTTTTCCCTAAAAGATCATGAGGAGGATAGGTCTGAAGACCTCCGGAACCTCCTCTCCATATAAGAATATGCCTATAACTTACTCCTGGAATTATCTCAATTTTATC
Source organism: uncultured Thermodesulfatator sp. (assembly GCA_964464535.1). Lineage (GTDB taxonomy): Bacteria > Desulfobacterota > Thermodesulfobacteria > Thermodesulfobacteriales > Thermodesulfobacteriaceae > Thermodesulfobacterium. The sequence continues at coordinate 168,629 of CAYXGJ010000001.1, forward strand.
TGTTCCTGCATTTCTATTAATAGCTTCTATTAATTCTATAGCTTCTTCTGTAGAGATATGCCCTGCAGAATAATCTTCCATAATAAGGTCTTGACCCTCAAACTGTATAGTCACTAAATTACATCTATAAGCTACATCTTCAGGTCTTAGTTCTATACCCTTACTTGCTGCTTCAATTGGTCCTCTTCCTGTATATTTTTCCTCTGGAGGATAACCTAAAAGCCCCATAATAGCCACATCAGAACCAGGGTGCATATTATGTGGAACAGTTTGGCAAATTCCTATTTCTCCATAAGAGGCTATAAAATCCATTCCAGGAGTAATGGCTACCTCTAAAGGGGTTTTGTTTTTGAGCTCTTTGATAGGAAAATCACCCATACCATCACCAATAAGAATTATATATTTCATTCCCTTTGGTGGAGGAGAAATTTCTTTTAAGAGTTTAGACTGAGAAATCTCTCCTTGTAAGAAAGTATCTTTCTTTTTTCTTCTTCCCATTTAATAAACCTCCTTCTTACTTAAAAAACTTAGCTATAAAAAAGGCTAATCTAAAAAATAAAAATAAAAATAAAGTTAACAAGATCTGAGTAAAAAAATCAGTGGGAGATAATAAAAGAGAAAGCACATAAAAAAAACCGAGAAAATAAAGTCTTCTTTTTTTATAAAATTCCTCAGTAATAAATTCTTCTTTTATTAAAAGAGCAAAAAATAAGGGAATTTGAAAAATAAAAACCGAAAATAAAAGGACTCTTAATATAAAAAAAAGAAAGTAGTTTATTTTAAGATTGGCGGAAAAATCCCTCCCAAAAAATAAAAAAATTTTTAAAATTGCAGGAATAAATAAAAAATAACCTACTAAAAGCCCTAAAATACCAAGGCAAAAAGAAACAAAAAAGAGTTTTTTAAAAAATACCTTTTCTGGTTCATAAAATTCTTGAGAAATTGCTTTCCAGAGACGAATTAGTAAAAAAGGAAAGGATATAGTGAGTGCTAAATAAAAAGAAGCCTTTAAAATGACAAATAAAGCCTCTTCTAAGCTTGTAAAAACTAAGGGTTGCCCTTTAAGGATTTTAAAATAGGGAAACATTAAATAAGGAAAAAGATAAGGAAAGAGAAAAAGAAGAAGAATCCATAAAATAAAAAAGGCAGATATATAAATTATGAGTTCTCTTCTTACTCTTTCAAGAACATCAACAGCTAAGATTTTAGGAAAAATTATTCTTTTCATCAGATTTTAGTGGATTTTCTATAATTTGGGTTGAAGCTTCTTTGATTTCCTCTATTTCTTTTTTAACCTCTTTAATTTCTTCTTTAACTTCTTTTTCCACTTCTTCAATTTCAAGCTCTCTTTTTATATCTTCCATACTTTTTTTAAGTTCTAAGGAAAGTTTCCCCAAAAATTTACCAATTTCAGGAAGTTTCTCAGGACCAAGAACAATTAAGGCAATTAAAAATATAATAACAGCTTCTGAAAACCCTATATTAAGCATTTATATACTCTCGTGAAATAGATTTTCCCAAGTTGCAAAAAATCTCATAACTTATTGTTCCTGCAAGGCTTGCAAGCTCATCAACTGGAACTTCTTCATTTTCTCCTCCAAGAAGGATAACCTCATCTCCTATTTTGGGATTTTCAAGCTCTGTTATATCTAAATAAAGTGCCTTCATAGAAATGTTTCCTACCACAGCAACCCTTTTACCTTTACACCAAGCAAATCCTTTATTACTTAAACTTCTAAGATATCCATCTCCGTATCCAACTGGGACAAGACCAAGAATGGTAGTCTTTTTTGCTTTAAACCTGGGGCCATATCCTGCATATTCTCCCTTTTTTAATCTCTTTATTTCAACTATCCTTGATTTTAAAGTCATAACAGGATAAAGTTTAATAAGTTCTCGTGCTTTAAAAGTGGGATAACTTCCATATAAACTAATTCCTGGTCTAACAAGGTTTCCCTTTTCAGGTAAAAATATTATACCACCTGAATTAGCAAAATGAACATATTGGGGAATGATTTTGTTATTTTTTAATTTTTCTAAAGCTTCTTTTAATTTTTTTAATTGAATTTGAGTTAACTCATGTTCTGGATTTTCTGCACAAGAAAAATGACTCATTATTCCTGTAAGTTGAAGAGAGGGGAATTTTTTCAGTTTTTTTATAAATTGGTCAAGTTCAGAAAAATTAAGCCCAAATCTATGCATCCCGGTGTCAATCTTAAGATGGAATTCCCATTTAATATTATTTTTTTTAACAAATTCCTTCAACCACTCAAAGGTATTTAAATTGGTAACTACAGGAATGATTTTTAAATTATACATTTCAGGAAGCCAATCTTTTTCAAATCCTGAAAGGAGAAGTATGGGCTGAGAAAATCCATTTTTTCTAAGGGCTAAAGCTTCTTCTGGCTCAGAAAGACTAAATCCAAAGATTTCCTCTTGAGAAAGGACTTTTGCTACTTCTAAAAGTCCATGTCCATAGGCATCATTTTTTATAACAGGTAAAATTTTTGTACTCTTAGATAAGAATTTTTTTAAAGCTCTGAAGTTTTTTTTAAGATTTTTTAAGTTTATTTCTAATTTTTTATACCAAATAATATTAGCTCTCCCTTTTTACTTTACTTACATAGTCTGAAGCTGAAAGACCAGCTATGCAACCTTCTCCAACAGCTTTAGCTACTTGAAGAGGAGGACCAGTTATATCTCCACAAGCAAAAATTCCTTCTACATTAGTTTTCATTTCTTTATCTACTTTTACATAATTAAAAGTTTCAGGATCAAGCTCTATTCCAAGAGGCGCAAGAAGTTCCAAAGGTCCTTTTGCTCCTTGCTCAATAAAAATCCCATCAACCTCTAAAATACTTTCATCCTCTAATTTAACACCTTTTACCTCATTTTCCCCTATTATCTCAACTGGTTTTAAGGTAAGAATCTTTATTCCCTTTTCTTCAAGGGCTTTTTTTTCTTCAGAAGGGAGTTCTTTTTTAGAAAAATAAAAATAAATTTCCTTGGCAAACTGAGTTAAAAATTTTGCTCCCCAGATAGCAGAGCTTCCATCTCCAATAACTATTACCCTTTTCCCTTTATAAAACCAAGCATCGCAATCAACACAATAGGAAACACCCTTTCCTATAAAATCTTTTTCTCTCTTAAAAAAACTTTTTTTCCTCTTTATACCCATGGCTAAGATAAGGGCTATAGCTGTAATTTCCTTTTCTTTTTCTGTAATAAGCTTAAATCCTTTCTCAAGAGGTTCTATTTTTATAATGTCTTCTTCAAGAATTGTAACTTCAGCTTTTTTAAGTTGTTCTATTCCTGCGGATAAAAGCTCTTTTCCTTCTATTTTTTCTTTAAAGCCAAAATAATTTTCTAAATGAGCATAGCTAAGGGCACTTTCTGAAGTTTTACCAAATATAATTACCTTATTTTTTCTTCTTCCTGCATGAATACCTGCTTGAATACCTGCAGGACCTAAACCTATTATAGCTATATCATAATTCATTTTAACCCCTTTTTATTCTTCTTTTTTATTTAGATGAATTTCTGTATTATTAAGCAAATCTATTTCAGAAACTTTTATTCTATAATTTTCTTCAATCCAGTGATAAAGATCTGCAAGCTTACATTCTTTAGAACAAAATGGTCTATAGGGATTGTCTTCCCAAGAAGTTTTCTTTTTACAAATAGGGCATTTGACCTTTAATTTACTACCCATATAGCCCTATCATCAAAATAGGAAATTATTTTTTGACTTACAGAGCCGAGAAAAAATCCTTCAATGCCCTTTTTTTCTCTTCTACCCACAACAACTGTAGTATAGTCTCCTTTTTTAACCTCTCTCATTATTTCACCTGCTGGACCTAAAAATCCTCTCTTAAGCTTAAATTTTATTTTTTCGTTTTCTAAAGATAATCCGTTTTCTGATATTCTATTTTTAAAATTTATGAAAAATTCTTTATACTCTTTATTTTTAGTTAATTCTACAAGTTCCTCTATGTTTCCTTCAAAATATTTTAGGTCTGAAAAAGGATTAAAATTATGGAAAAAGGTCATTTCTATATCTTTATGGTTTGCAAAAATAAAACTTACATAATCAGCAAGTTTTAAACCTGTTTCTGAAAGATCAAAGGAAACAAAAATTTTTTTATTCCATTTATCTCCTCTTATAAGCCAGACAGGAATAGGGCTTAAGACAATTAGTTTATGAGTTACACCTCCTAAAATATAGGTTGCAATTTTTGAAAGACCCCTTCTACCTACCAAGATTGCATCAAAGAGATTTTCTTTAGAGAAATTTATTATGCCCTCTGCGATATCTCCATATTTAAAAAGCACTTTGGTATATACTTTAGCAGGTAAGTGTTCTTTTAATCTTTCAGAAACCTCTTTTAATTCTTTTTCTGCTTGAAGAAAAACTTCTTTTGCTTTTTCTTCTAAAATCGCTTCTTTTTGAAGTTTTTTATAAAGGTCTGTTTCTATGCTTTGTGAAGCTGAGGGATGAGAAATAATTTTTAAGAGTGTTATTTCAAGTGGGGTGTTTGAAAAAAGCTCTTTTAAATAGGAAATAATTTTTGTACTTGCAGGAGTTCCGTCATAACAAACAAGAAGATGAGGATCTATTTTTTTTATATTTTCCATAGGTGCTAAAGTTTTGCTATTTCTTTTTTAACTTCTTTGAGTCTTTTTTTTACATTAAGATAGCCTGTTGCCCCAAAAATTTCTCTTCTTTTAAAAAAATTTTCCATAGTTAACCACTCATAAACGTCTTTTTCTATCACTTTAGAAAATTTTTTAAATTCTTTCAGTGTAAGTTCTTCCAAAGCCTTTTTCCTTTTTTCTGCATAAAGGACAATTTCTCCTGTTATATGATGAGCTTTTCTAAAAGGGACCCCTTTTGTAACTAAGTAATCTGCAAGCTCAGTTGCAAGAAGATAGCCTTTTTTTAATTGAGTTTCTATCTTTTCTTTTTTTAATTTAAGACCCTCTATTAGAAGTTTCATCATTTTTATAGATTTTTTAGTATTTTCAAGAGCTTGAAAAAGAGGAGGTTTATCTTCTTGGAGGTCTCTGTTATAACTTAAAGGTAATCCTTTTAAAAGGGTAATAAGCTGAAATAAATTCCCAGCAACTGCTGCAGTTTTTCCTCTTATCAATTCTAAAGCATCTGGATTTTTCTTTTGAGGCATAATAGAGCTTCCTGTACAAAATCTATCGGGAAGATCTATAAAATCAAATTCTTGAGTTGCCCAGAGAATAAGCTCTTCACTAAGTCTTGACAAATCAAGCATTATAAGAGTTAAAATAAAAAGAAGTTCTAAAACAAAATCTCTTGAGCTTACTGCAAAAATACTATTCTTTGTTAACTCTTTAAAACCAAGTTTTTTAGCTATTTTCTCTCTATTTATATTAAAGCCACAACCTGCAAAGGCTGAACTTCCAAGAGGACAGATCCTAAGCCTTTTTTCGTAATCTTTAAGTCTTTCTAAATGAGATTTAAACATTTCATAATATGCCATAAACCAGTGAGAAAAAAGGACAGGTTGAGCGTGTTGAAGATGGGTAAAACCAGGGATGATAACTCCGTAGTATTCTTCTGCCTTAGCAATTATACTTTCCAAAAGAGCTTTTAGTTCTTTTTTAAGGTTTTCTACCTCATCCATTAGATAAAGTCTTAAGTCTATAACTACTTGTTCATTTCTGCTTCTTCCTGTATGAAGTTTGTAAGCTATTTCTCCTATTTTTTCATAAAGTGCTTTTTCAATATTCATGTGTACATCTTCATAACTTTTGTTAAAAACAAATTTTCCGCTTTTTATTTCTTTTTCTATTTCTTTTAAGCCTTTTTTGATAAGACTTAGTTCTTCTTCTGTTAGAATATTAGCTTCTTTTAGAGCTTCTGCGTAAGCAAGGCTTGCTTTTGTTTCGTAAGAGGCAAGGCGATAATCAAAGGAGATTGATTCGCTAAAGTCTTCAAAAAATTTATCTGTATTTTCTTTAAATCTTCCGCCCCAAGGCTTTTTTTTCATAATTTTCATATTTTACCTTGCTTTTATTTTTTTACCACACCTTTTATATCCTTTTCGCACTTACGAAGTGAGATAAATTAGAATAATTTTAATTTATCTCACTTGCGAAGTGAGAAAAAGAAGGTAATTTTTAAATTTAAAATTTTTATAAATTAGTTATAAATTTGGGAGGGATTAGATGGAAATTTATCATGTTTTTACAAGAAGTATAGCTAAATTTACAGTTTTTTTAAATCATAATGATTATATAAGAATGATAGAACTCTTGAAGTATTATAAAAATAGACCGATTTTAAAGTTTTCTGATTATAAAAAACTGAAAGAGATGAAAATTTATTATAATCCGATTAAAAGGGAATCTCCTTTTGTTGAAATTATAGCCTATTGTTTAATGCCTACACATATTCATTTAGTTTTGCAAGAAATTAGCCCATCTGGAATTTCTGAATATATGAGGATAGTTTTAGATAGTTATACAAGGTATTTTAACAAAAAGATTGGAAGAAAGGGGCCTCTTTGGGAAGGAAGGATAAAAAAGGTTCTTGTAGAATCAGATGAACAACTTTTACATTTGACAAGGTATGTACATCTTAATCCTGTAAGTGCTGGGGTTGTGGAAAAGCCAGAAGATTGGGTTTATTCCTCTTATAGGGAATATATAGGGATTGAAAAAGAAAAGATTTGCAATAAAGAAAAATTTTTTGATTTTTCAAAAAAGGAATATAAGAAATTTGTAGAAGATAGGATTGATTATCAAAGGAGTCTTGAAATTATAAAACATATCATACTAGAATAATTTTACCTTTTCGCACTTACGAAGTGAGATAAATTAGAATAATTTTAATTTATCG
>CAYXGJ010000002.1:0-145911 GCA_964464535.1 uncultured Thermodesulfatator sp.
AGCTTTCTCTAAGCTTATTTTATGCCCTATGGATATATAAACAGGCTTTACTTTATCTTTTGTTCGAAGCACTGCCCCGATAACTTCATCATTATAAATTAAATAAGAATAACTTCCGCGAACCTCTTCAAGAGGTTCATAATTTCCACAAAGTTTTTTCTTCGCCACTCCCACAGTTACAGCACCTACCTCAACCCCAAAATGAGAGGCAATCCCACAACCTCTTGGATGGGAAATTCCTTGCCCATCTATAAAGATAACATCTGGCTTAAACTTTGCTTCATTATAAACCCTTTTCATAAGAGGAAGCTCTCTAAAAGCAAGAAAAGTAGAAATATAAGGAAAATCTACTATATCTTCTATTATTTTTTGATAAATAGGTTTTAGCGTATTTAATTCAACAACTACCATACAAGCCCAGGCTCTGGTTGGATTTTCTTTTGAACTTTCAAAGGTTACATCAATTCCACCTACAGTCTTAATCTCTGTTAATACATCTCTTTTTATAATCTTTTTAGCACACTCTAATTGTATTTCTTCAAGTTTAGCAAGCTCCATGATATAATATTTTAAAATGAATTCAAAAAAGCATAAACATCATCATGCAGGGAAATCAAGTAGAGATATTATTTCAGCATCAAAGGTATTTGACCTGTTAGACCTTCCTCAAGGTATTGTTTTTCTTGATGCAGGCTGTGGTGATGGGTACTTTTCTTTAGAGGCATCTTTGAGATTAGGAGAAAAATCTAAAATAATTGCCATAGATATTCATAAAGAATCATTAGAAAAATTGGAAAAAGAAATTAAAGAAAGAGGGATAAAAAATATTGAAACCCTTATAGCAGATATAACCAAGAGACTTCCTTTAAAGAATGAAAGTGTAAATATTTATTTCATGTCTAATGTTTTACATGGATTTGATGAAGAAGAAAAGCAAAAAGTTATAGAGGAGGCAAAAAGGGTTTTAAAAAAGAGGGGAAAAATTGTAGTTATTGAGTTTAAAAAAGAAGCTATGTCTATTGGTCCACCTTTTGAGATAAGAATTTCAGAAGAAGAGCTTACTCAACTTTTAGAAAAATATGGCTTTCAATTAGAAAAAACTTACAAAGTAGGTTCTTATAACTATCTAAGTGTTTTTGGTTTTAAGGAATAGTTTCTACTGAGGAAAAACCTGGTTCATGTAAGGGTATTAAAATATCAACCATTTCTCTAAATTTTATCATCTGATCATAAGCTAAGTAAGGGTCTATGTTTGTTCCTGGTGGTATTACTTCCATTCCCATAGCTTTTATTTTATTTGGAGGGTTAAAGTTTTCCATAATTACACAAAATCCGGTTATTCCTGCAATTCCTTTTTCTGTATTGATAAGAACACTCATTCCTCCTTTAGTATGAGCAGGGGTATGAACCATAGTAATTCCTGGAACAACCTCAAAAACTTCATTTTTTATATGAATCATCTGCCCTGCCTGATCTACTTCTTCTATAAACTCATCCATGTATCTAAAATCTAAGGGATGAGGATTGTAAGCAGATTGAAATTCAAGTTCATGAGCATAAAATACTGCATTTACACATTTAAAATCATTTTCACAATGGTCATTATGTAAATGGGTGTGAATTACAATATCTATGTCCTTAGGAGAAAGTCCCCATTTAGCAAGTCCTTCTTCAAATTTGTAGATTTTTCCTCCAATAGCCTGTTCTCTAAACTCAGATTGTATTACCTCTAAAAGCCCTGTATCAATAAGGATAACCTTGTCTGAGCCTTCTATTAGCCAGCAATAAATTGGAATTACATATTCTTTTCCGTAATCATGCTGATAAGTCATCATTCCTTTATCAAAAACCTTTGTTCCAACCACAAAAGGATGAATTTTATAAAAAGGTCCTTTTTTCATAATTTCACCTCTTTGCTTTAACATCGATTTAATAAAAATCTTATATCAACTTTTTATTTGAGGCAATAGAAATTCTTTATCTCCAAACTAAATATCGAAAATTCAGACCTAAGGGTAGTCATTTATTACGTCAGGATTTGATAGGAAGGGGTATAGTAGATAAAATTTCAACTTTTTTATCAAAATTGGTTGCTAAAGTGTTATTTTGTATCATCTTTCTGTGGTTAAACTCTAATATAAAGCTTCGATATTTAAGAGGAACTTTTTGCTTTTGTAGCTTAAGATTTTGTCTTTCCCTTATAGCCAATCTCTCGAAATATTTAACCCAGAGGGAGGATATAGCCTCTTCCGATAATGTCTTAGAAGGTATAGGTTTAAAAATTTCTGCCTGATAGATTTTATTCCTATAACAGAAAACTGCTAAATTCCTTTTGGTGTCATGAATAATAATTTTTTCTGTCATCATTCTATTAGCAAAGTGTTCAGCAAGAGGAAGGATGATATTATAATCTGGTTTAAAGTTTGCATAAAGATATTTACCTTTAACTTCCTTGAATCTTAGAAATCCTTTAAATCGGTGTATTTCTCTTCTTACCTTTTGTGCAGTTTTAAAAATCCTCTCAAGTACTGGATCTGAGAAAAAATTTACTTTCTTTTGATTGCCATACTTTTCAATGAAGTATATTATATCCTTGTAAACAGACCCAAACTCTGAAAGGCTATAATAATAGAGTATTTTTAATATATTTTTATTGAAGTTTGCTAAATTAAACTTACAGAGGTTAGGGGTTGAATTGAAAAGTACCTCTTGTCCTTTGCTTCCGGTTTTGTTTAGAACCTCTTCAATTTTTTTTATCAGGGCTTTCATAGGGGTAGAGCAAATTGAATAGGCTCATAAAGCTTAGTTTTTAGTTTTTCTAAAGACGAACCTATTTTTAGATTCGAGCAAGCTTTACCACTTATGGTTATGAAATATTTTGCTCTTTTTACAACAATGCCCATTTTTTGTAAATCTTTTAAGGTAAGCGTGGTGTGTTTTCTTAAACTAACAATGCGTTTAGCAGAGGTTGGTCCAATTCCGGGAACCCTAAGAAGCATTTCATAGGGAGCTTTGTTTATGTCAACAGGAAAAAGGTGAAAGTTTCTTAATGCCCAGGTAAGCTTTGGGTCAAAATTTTCATCAAGAAAAGGGGTATCAGAATTAACTATTTCGTCAACCTTGAACCCGTAAAATCTTATAAGCCAGTCAGCCTGGTATAGTCTATGTTCTCGTAGGAGAGGTGGATTAACAATATCTGGCAGACGAGGATCGTCTTTTATTACGGGTACATAAGCTGAATAGTAAATTCTTTTTAAACGATATTTTCGATATAAAAGATCACTTAGTTTCAAAATTTGGTAATCGCTTTCAGGTGTCGCACCTATTATTAGTTGAGTACTTTGACCTGCTCTTGCATTGTAACCTTCGATTTGGTCTCTTAGGTCACAGATAGCCTTTGCTGTGAAATTCATCGTATCTATGATAGACTTCATCTTTTTGCCTGGAGCAAGGCTGACAAAAGAATCCTCTGAAGTAAATTCAAGATTTATACTAATTCTATCTGCCCATTTGATAGCCTCAAGGATGGTTGAGTTAGATGCTCCGGGGATAATTTTTAAATGAACATATCCATTAAATTTATATTTAGTTCTAAGGATCTTTACTGCATCAATCATCATCTCCATTGTTATATCTGGATTTCCTGCAATTCCAGAACTTAAAAAAAGACCCTCTATGTAGTTTCTACGATAGAATTCGTAGGTTAGATTAGCCAGTTCTTCAGATTTTAAGACTGTTCTTGGCAAATCATTACTTTTACGGTTTAAACAATAGGCACAATCATTAATACAGTAATTTGTAAGAAGTATTTTAAGTAAACTTATACATCTACCGTCTAAAGTCCAGCTATGACAGATACCGAATCTTGATGCGTTTCCCAGTCTCAGCTTTAAATTTTTTCTACTTACCCCACTTGAAGCGCAGGATACATCAAACTTTGCTCCTTCAGCAAGAATGGACAACTTGTCAAAAATTCCCAGATGTTTTTTTATCAGCATTTTTAAACTTAAAAGTTAAGTAAGCTTTCTAAGCTCAACATTTAATAAAAAAGTATATCAAGGTAAATTTATAACAAAGAAAATAATTAAGGGTTAGGGACATAAATTATCCTCTAAGAAATATACCAATAAAATATTTTAACTACCTTTCTTTAAAGATCAACTTATCTAAATTTCAATTGGTTACTATTAAGAAATAATTCAGAAAAGACTCCACAAAGGTAGACATAATAACCAAGGGGACTGAGGTATCTTTTACTTCTGGTAGCCCTCCCATTTATCGTAATTTTTTAATTCTGTTTTTGCTTAAGAAGGGCTACCACGTGTTATTTAATTCATCTTTTTGTAGTTTTAAGTGTTCAAGACAAAGTTTTGCATAAATTTAACATTATATAAATGGATATCTCATGATAATTCCGTTTAATTTCTAAAATTTATTGTGAAAGGTGCCTTTAATATTTGCAAACCTCTTCAAAGATTTTATCTTTAATTAAATCTTCAGGAATTGAAAGAAAGGAAATCCCTACAGATCTACGAGAATATAATATCTTATCTTCTTTATTATACCATGCCCAATCTTTATCTTTATATTTTCTCTTTGCACAATCTATCTCATATTCATAAATACCATATTTTAAAGCCTCACACTTTTTATTATCTTCCTCCGGAAGTCCTTCCCATGCAACCTCTGAAATCTCACTGCTCCAACACCACTGAATCCAGTAATTCTTACATCTATTAACTATTTCTGAAGAAGGATAATATAAAACATTTAATCTTATTTTATCCTTTGTAATTTTTTTAATACTGCCTGGAGAATAAAAAAGCTTCTCTTCTTTCGGACCAGTATTCAGAAGGATCCACTCTTCATTAGCAATTTTAATTCTCTCTTGAGAATATCCTAAAATTAGACTAAAAAGAATAATAGATAAGAAAAATAAAAATGTAAAAGTAAAAACTTTTTTCATAGGCCACCTCCTTTTATAGTTTTAAGTTTTAAAAATTTCTTTTAAATTAAAATTAAAACCAAGATTAGATTTTTGGTTACCTTTTTTGCCTTTTAATTCTATACGATCTTTAGGCTTTATTAGTTTCACTACAGAATTGCCAAAGTTTAATTACATAGTCTGTACCCTAAAGTAATATGGAAAGGGCATTTTAATTACCCTTCCTTAAAGATCAATTTATCTAAACTTCAATTGGTTACTATTAAGAACTAACACTAAAAATTTTATTTTTTATTAGCTATATGAGGACTTAAAGGAGGAATGATATCAAGGCTTTTTCAAGAGAGATTGGAAGAATAAAATTTAATAAAAAAGAGAGACATTACAAATTATTTTGGTAATTGGGAAATTTTTATACAAGGATTTTCAATTCCTCAAAATAGGAACTATTGAAATAGAAAGAAAGAGGAGGTAAATTTTATCTTAAATTTAAAAGATATCTTAAAATATTAAAAAAAAGAAGGAACCTATGGAAGAAAGTTTTAAATTTATCGGTCTTCTTTTGATCCTCATATTTTTGGTTTTAATTTATAAACAATACAAAAGGCTTATTCAGATTTATAAAGAAATAGGTGCAGAGATGTTCTCCTATTTTCCTCCTAAAGCTTTGCTAAAGCTCGGAAGTCAGAAAATTGAAATTTCTTACTTCTATGGATTAGTCATAAGAACGAAGGTGCCTTTAAATGGATATCTTTCCCTTGAGAAAAAGTGGCTTGGAAAGGGCTTTAATACTTTTTTTGATGATCTTAGCTGGGCAAAAATTGTTTTAGATTCTTCAAAGCTTAGTTTACTTGTAAAACCTGAAGCCCAGCTTCCACACCTTTCTTCCGTTGAAATTCTTGGTAATACTATCAAACTTACCTTTTATCATAGAAAATTTGATCCAGCCTTTAAAGAAGAGATAAAACGGGCAATTGAATTATTGCCTGAAGTAGTTAAAAGTTTTGAGGGTTTACCAAGCTCAAAAATTGGTATAATTAAAGAGAGACTAAGAAATTGGTTATTTTACTATCTTCCTCTAAGTATTTTCTTAGTTTTCACTGCAGTTGGTATTTATTGGAGAGTATTAGGATATGGTGATGTTTTATGTAGAGATGATCTTTTTAAACTTGGTTTTAAACTCTTAACCCCTATATATCTTTTGCATCTTCTTGCCACATATCTTTTTCTTGGTAGGCATTTTCATGTTAGAAAAAATCTTTTAATTTTAATAATTATTTACTTTGCTGGATACTACCTGATACCATTTGTTGTACTTGAGCCCTTTAACGCAAGGTTTGACAGGTCAGAAGCAAAAAGGATTGAAACAATTGTAAAAGGTAAATATGTTTTGTATGGGAAAACGGGTGGTTTCTTCTTGAAATTAAGGGATCTAAACTGTCCTTTCAGGGTATCAGAGAGACTCTATAAAAAGGCAAAGATAGGTGATAAAATGGTTTTTTATGTAAAAGACGGTACTCTTGGGCTGCCTTGGGCCTATCGTTTTTGGCTTGAAAGAGATCACTTGGGGAATTTAAATAACATAAAACGTTAAAGGAATGATTTACACTAATCTAATTTTTACATGACTAATTTCTCCTATATCTAAAAGCATTTAAGAATAGCGTTTTAAAACATTTTAGTTAAGTTAAACAAGGAAATTAGTAGGATAAATTCAGCGAAAAAGATACTAATAGGTGGATAAAAAGATTTCTTTGGCAATTTTTACTTGCTCGTAGTGATTAACCATAGGTTTATGGTAGGATAGCTTGTATTTTAAGGGGTTGTGTAGCATATAGGGATGAACATCTTTTAATTCAGGAAGATACTTTTTAATGTATTTTGCTTCAGGATCAAACTTCTGTGCTTGCAATATTGGGTTAAAAATACGAAAAGGTTTTGGGTCAGGTCCCACAGAAGCAACCCATTGCCAGTTACCGGTATTAACCACCTCGTCGTAATCAAGAAGATGTTCTCGAAAAAATTTTTCTCCGATTCTCCAATCAATCAAAAGGTCTTTAGTAAGAAAAGAGGCAACTATCATACGGGCTCGGTTGTGCATATAACCTTCAAGTTTGAGTTGTCTTATGGCTGCATCCACTATGGGATAACCTGTTTGCCCAGAAATAAAGGCTTCAAACATTTTTTCGTCAAACTTCCAAGGTAAATTTCTTCTTTTTTCTTGAAATTCTAAATTTTTTAATTCAGGGAAATTATGCTTGATATGATACCAAAATTCTCGCCAAGCAAGTTCCTTGATAAACTGACAATTAGGACCAGCCTCCTCAACGGCTCTTTTAAAGATTGTTCTGAGGGAGATTACACCAAAACGAATATAGGGAGAGAGCTTTGATGTTCCATCAAGGTCAAGCCTATTTCGTGTTTTCTCATAGTCTCTGAAATTAAAATCTTTAAGCCTTATAAAACCCATATCCAAAGGAAAGAACCTATTTTCATCATATTTAAGCATGGGAAGTATTTTTTCTAAAGTTGGGAAAGATAGATAAGGAGTGTTAAGATGATCTGGGATAGGATAGGACTTAAGATCCAAATTTTTCATCCACTCTTTGAAGAAAGGGGTAAAAACTTTCCGATATGTTAATCGTCTTATGTCGCAAAGGTAGTTTCCCATGTATTTATAAAATTGAATTCCAAAGGAAGAGCAGATTTTTTGAACCTCTTCTTCAATTTTCTCTCCTGAAAAAGATAAAGCTTGGTTTGTAAAAATTGCCTGAGCTTTGGAAATTTTTAATATTTCTGGGAAAATTTCTCGTGGCTCTCCATAAAAAGTATAAAGCTGACCTCCTTTCTTTTTGATTTTTGTTTCAAGATCCCTTAATGCTGAAACTATAAACCCAAGTCTATCAGGTCTTCTTCCAAATCTATCAAGAAGACTTGGAACAAAGATAAATATCGGAATTATCTTTTTAGAATTTGAAACTGCCTCGTAAAGAGCTTGGTTGTCATCAATTCTTAAATCTTTTTTAAACCAAAAAATCACTTTATCATATCTCGGCATAAAAAGCTCTTAAAAATTAATCTCTAAAATAGGTTCTGGATTTGGCTTAGCAAAAAGATAGCCTTGCATGAATTTTACTCCGAGCTTAAATAGAGTTGTAGCTTCTTCACTCTTCTCTATACCTTCAGCAATAACTTCAATTCCGTTTTTTCTTGCAGATTCAACTATGGCCCCTACTAAATCATGTTTAAGAGTGTTTTGATCAATTCCCTCTATAAGTTCTGTACTCAACTTTAGAAAATTAGGATAAAGCCTGATTAGAGCATCAAGGGAGCTATAGCCAGTACCTACGTCATCTAAGGCAACGAGAAAGCCATTTTTGCGGTAAAAGTCTAAAACATTTTTAAGATGATTTAAATCTTGCACCTTTTCACTTTCTACAACTTCAAAAACAAGATTCTGAGGGTCCCATTCCAGCTTATATGCCCATTTTATCGTATTTTGTAGACAAAAATTTGGGTCATAGATCGCCGTAGGAACAAAATTGACAAAAACCTTAAAATCTTTTAATCCTTTTATTGCGGCTGTTTTTATAGCTATTTCACGACAGCTTCTATCAAGATAGAAAAGAGTTTCAGTTGCAATTGCAGCTTTAAAAAGATAATTGGGATAAATAAGTTCACCATTTTTCTTAACCCCCCTTATTAAGCACTCAAAGCCAAAAACTCTCTTCTTAGCAAAATTTACGATGGGATGAAAATGTATAGTTAAACGATTATCCCTTAAGATTTCAAAATATTCTTCATAGAGTATTCTTGATAACCAATAACTCAACGGTCTAAACCTAGGTATTATAGAAAAGATAGTTTCCTCTCCTTCTACATAACATAACTTGATTTCTTCCTGCTCAGGAGGAGAAAATTCTAAGTTTTTCATTAGCTCAAGAAATTGACGAATATCCTGGTCGGGGATAATAATTATAGAACTTTCAGTTTGAAATTTCACATTATTTTGTTGAAATTTTTCTATAAGTTTACTCCTTAAGAAATCAATTTCAGTGTAGATGTAAATTTTAACAGGGTTTTTAGGGAATTCGGGGAGAACTTCACACTTAGGACACTTCTTATTATTCATATATAACCTTCCTCCTTAGGTTTTAGTCTTAACATTTCCCTCAATCGTTTTGCACCCAACTTGCTTGTTTTTAAAACTCGATTTAAATCTTCAATACAAACCTCAATTTTCCCATCTGGTAGAGAAATTAAACTCTTTATTTTGTCTAAATTTACAAGGTAAGACTTATGAATTCGCAGAAAACCATATGACTTTAGACTTTTTTCTAAAAAACCAAGATTTTTTGGGCAAATATAATGTCCATCTTTAAGATATCCTATACTATGCTTAAGTCGAGCTTCAAAGTAATAAACCTCGGAATGTGGTCTAAAAAAGAGATTTCCTTGCTTATCAAGAAAAGGTATCCTTAATTTTTCTCCTCTAAACTTTCTAATTCTGTTTAAAACTTTCACTACATCCTCTAAGAAAAAAGGCTTAGTTAAGTATCCTACTGCTCCGACTTCAAAAGCAGGTAGAGTATACTCTTCATAGGCGGTTTGAAAAACAATAAATAAATCGTCCCTTTGGGAGATAATTTCTTTTGCCAATTCAAGACCAGTTTTACCAGGCATTCGAACATCTAAGAAAATAGCCTCTATATCTTGTTCCTTTTGTAGTATTTCTTTAGCCTTGTAAGCATTTTCTGCAATCAGTACCTCACTTACTCCCGCTTCTTTAAGAAGTCTCTCAAGTCTATGAAGTGCTAAAGGCTCATCATCAACGATTAATACTTTCATGTTTCTTTTTAAACTCCTTTGTTGGGATTTCAATTACAAAACATGGGGGGTCTTTACTTTCAAGATAAAGTTTTCCTCCTACTAATTCTAATCTCTTCTGAAGTAAATTTAGACCTGTTTTTGAGGAAAAATCAATTATGGGTCTTCCGTTATTCCTTACCTTTATTTTTAAAATCTCTCCTGTAAGTTTGGCTTCTAAACAAATGTTTAAAGGTTTATCTTTTTCTTCAGGTAATCCGTGGGTTATAGCGTTTTCAATGAGAGGCTGAAGGGTAAAGGCTGGAATAGGAATGTTTAGTGTTAGTTGGTCAATATTTTGATCTACTTGTATAATCCTACCTTTACGTATTCTTTCAATATTAGCGTAAGTTAAGATAAAATTTAACTCTTCTTTTAAAGGGATCATCCTTTTAGAGGTTAAAACTTTACGAAAAAATTGAGTAAGCTCTCTTACAAACTTTTCTGCCAACTTTGGGTCTACCTCAGTTAGTTCAAGCAGAGTATGAAGGGAATTAGAGAGAAAATGAAGGTTCATCAATTTAAGGGTTGATAAAAAGTCTGCTTCAATGGCTTTGCGAAGGTAAACCTCTTTTCGGTTTCTCATGCGGACGAAAAGAAAAATAAGAAAACCTGTTAAGTAGGTTAAAACTCCAATGATAACAGCAAGAATAAAAAGATACTCTTTTTTATACAAGAAATATGGAAAATCAGCTTTAAAAAGGCTTAAAGTCGTATAAGCTAAAAAGAAACTTACAATTCCTATAAAAAATGACAGT
This sequence comes from uncultured Thermodesulfatator sp., assembly GCA_964464535.1. GTDB lineage: Bacteria > Desulfobacterota > Thermodesulfobacteria > Thermodesulfobacteriales > Thermodesulfobacteriaceae > Thermodesulfobacterium. Next base: position 10,570 of record CAYXGJ010000002.1, read on the forward strand.
AAAGCAGATAGCATCCACCAGAGAGAGATACTTCTAACTTTAGGAAGAATAAGGTAATTATTGAGATATACAAAAATACAAGAAAAGACCCCAAGAAAGATACCAAGGATAAGACCATGGATAAACCCCTTGGTAAAACTAAGTCCAACGAGATAATAGATTAACCCTACAAGTAAAGAGCTGTAAATTAAACCAACAAGCAAAATCAGTAGTCCGTCAAAGGCTCTAATTTTAAGCTCAAGTTCAGCGGGAATGGTTTCCTTAAAGTTCCACATAAAAATTCCCTGCTTTATAGTTTTTTTAGAGCTTGATAAAGATTAAGGCAACCAAGGGCGATACCTAAGAAACCTTGACCAGCAAAAGCATGGTCTCCGGTAAGATAGAGACCAGGGAAAGGGGGTAAATTGGGGGGCATATTCCAGAAAGGATTTTCTAATGAACAAGAAAGACCACCTAAGCTAAGCCTTCCAGCGTGTTTTTTAAAAGTAAAAGGAGTTGCTGAAAAAATATCAGAAACCTCTTGCTCTTCAATACCTAACCTTTTTATAACCATAGAAAGGATTTTTCTTTCCAACTCCTTTTTAAGGATTTTAACCCTTTCTAAGTCCAGATTTAACCATATTTTCAAAGGGGTATGGGTAGAGATAGTAAAGGTGTCATAATCTCCAGTTTGGGAAAGAAAGGATAGATGAAAATAATCGGATGTCTCTTTGGGAGCCATATTTTTAAAAATAAAGAGATGATGTTTAACTTTAATGTTTTTTACCGCCTCTTTTCTTATCTTACCATAGATGACAAAAGCAGAAAAGGGGCTTATTTTGTGGTGATAATTTCTGAAATATGTCTGGAGGGATCTTTCTTTTAAAATATGTATTTGTTCTAAAATAGGGATAGCTAAAAGGAGCCTTTCAGTAAAAAACTCACATCCTTCACCTTTAAGCAAATAACCTTTTTCTTTTCTTTCAATGGCATTTATTTTGGTACTAAGTTGGAATTGGAAAGACCGAGATAAATCTTCAAACAAGGCCCCAATTCCTCCGTTCACTTCTCCTACTCCAGTGAAGTTATAGCCTATAGCTAAAAGAAAATTTAAGGCTGAAGTTTGCTCTAAAGGTACTTGGGTTACGATAAAATTTTGTGCCCGTAAAAAATCTAAAAATTCTTCTGTAAGTTCCTGATAAAAAAGCTTCAAAAGCTTTAAAGCAGGTATTAGAGCTAAAATTGTATAAGGGAAAAATTTGAGGTTGGAGGGATAAAATAGGAGCCTTAAGTTGTGCAAAAGCTTTTTATTAAAGTTTAAGTCAAAAGGTGTAGTAAGAAGTTCTTTGGTAACCTTATACACAAAACGATAAAAGGTTTCATGTCCTTTTATGGGAAAAGTTTTTGAAACTTCCTCGATGGTTTTATTTAGGTCTGGATATATCTTTATGTATTTGCGGTTTGCTAAGTGCACCTCACAAACCGGATCAAGGAGGTTTATTAAGGAACCAAGCTTGGGGTCAAACTTAATGATCTTGAAAATCCTATCCATAGGGAAGCCAGGATAAAGACCAGGCAAGGTGGTAGCACCGGCATTGTAGTTTAAACCATCCTTTTGAAAAGAGGTAGCACATCCACCAAGTCTTTTCCCAGCTTCAAGAAGAAAAACTTTAAAGCCTAAAGTTTCAAAAATACGAGCTCCTAAAATTCCACCTATTCCACCGCCTAAGACTAACATAAGAATTTATTTAGGGTTAATCTATCCTTTTACCAAAGACAACATATAAAGGATCGGAAATACGGGTTAAATAAAACCATTTATCATCAGCTGGACGTGGTAAACCTCTTAAAGAATACGTACTAAAATTACCTAATCCTTTAATTCTTGCCAGAAGCTCTAAGACAAATCCCATTCTCTCAAACTCATGTAATTCAGTCCAGCCCCTAATAACCTTAGTTGGAAAGTAACGATTAGAAAAAGAAAAGAAAAACTTTCCACCTTTACGAAGAACTCTCTTTACTTCTTTAATTAGGGCTAAAGGCTTAATCACGTATTCAATTGAAAGATCGCAAACTACTACATCAAAAAATTCATCAGGGAAAGGAAGATTAGGGTCTAAGTTAATATCTTTAACGATTCGGTGGTTTAGTCTTGGATTAGCTTCAAGTTCTTTTAAATTTATTCCTAAACCCCAGACATCGTAATCACCTTCAGGCAGATGAGACTCGTAAGAGCTCATTAAGTCTAAGATTTTTCCTTCAGCAGGAAATTTTTCTGAATAAAATTTAACAAGGTTTTGATGACAAATCCTATCAATATGGCTAATTAAACGTGGTTCAGCATAAAAGATAGTATCTTCGGTTTCATCTTCTCTTGAAAAAGTATATGGATTATCTATACCAAAATCGGTTGGTTCGCCATTATAGCGAGCTTGCATGCCTGGACCATTTAAAAACATCTCCCAATGGTCTTTACATCTTCCACCAAGTTCAGAGAATTTTTCAGTAATGTTTAGCACTTTTGCCTTTATTTTTAGTTCATATCCACACAAAGGATGGTTGGCATCGAGGGTAAAATTCCCAGAGGGGTCAAGGTTGATTATACGTCCTGGATAAGGATTTCCTGAATAAATTCCGGGGATGCCACGAAAAAAACCTAAAGGATAAAACCTTCCCTTTCTTAAGCTAAGAGATTTAAATCCATCTGGAGGACTAAATTGCCAAGGATCACAAATATAAATTTTGTTCTTGTCGTAAGGAAATAATTGTTCTGAAGAAAAAGCTAAAACAATCTCATCTCCTTCACTGCCATCTTTTATTAAATCCTGTAATTCCTTAGGAAAAAGTTCACACTCTCGCCACACATTAACGGTGCAAAAATACTCATCCCTGTGGTGCCCTAAGTGAGAATTCCATTCTGCAGTTAAAAGTAGTTCTACTTTTCTTTTAATATAATTTTGCATGATAAAACCTCCTACTATTGTTTTTATAAAAATTTAAGAAAGAATTAAGTTTTTTGATTCCTTTTTTAGCTATTTAATTCTGACTTTAATTCCTTAATAAATTATTTAAAATTTGTTGAATTAGAAAAATTAAAGCATTTCAGCCATAACTTTCGCATCAATTAGCTGTTTAAAAGGACAAAATTTAATTTCTACTTTTTACAGGTTTTTTAAAAGAGATTTGGTTACTATTTTAAAATTTTTCAGAGCGCTTAATAAGGATTAAACAGTAATTAAAAATTAATAATGATTTTTTTCTTAGCAATTTTAGAGAAATTTTTACAAAAATTTAGTATAAGATATATGATTATGCTAAAAAAGCATTTGGTTTAATTGTAGAGTTAATAATATTGTTTCAAATACAAGTTGCTAAAGCAGTTGATCGGAATATATTGAAAAAGATTAGGATGTATTGGCAAAAGATAAAGAATTGTTAAGGTAGAGAAATAAAGAAATATTAAATCATAATGGAGGATTAATTGATACATATAGTTGAATTTTAAAAGAGAGAAAAGATCCTTCAATCATAGATATCAACCTTAAGAAAATAAAACTTTTTGAAACACTAATTATCACACTTACGGAGTGTAAAAAAGTTGTTTCAAAAATTTTGTATGAAAGCTTGTAAAAAAGGCGAAAAATTATTTCTCTCATAATATAAAAATTTTTTTTTGATATAAGCGAGCCACTCCGAATTTTAGGTAGTGGTGTAAGGGATTAAAGCTTTTTAAAAATTAATTTACTAAGGAAGATTTAAGATCTTTACATCAAGGTTTATCTTAATTATAAACATCAACACAAATTCCCAAAAATGCTTCAGCCAATAAGCTTTCTTAGAATTTTCTATATCCTTCTTTTTTGAAGTAACTTAATTTTAAAAAAACTTCAGAATATTGTAACGGAAGCCATTTGATAAATTAAGAGCTTGGAAGAATTACCCCCAATTCTTACTTAGATTTTATAACTTTTATTAAAAGTTCTGCTGAAATTTGATATAGACCTTTCTAATAAGAGCGCCACCAATGAGCAAATTTCTTTCTTCTATATTCTACCTAATTCCACAAATGACCACTTATTTTTTCTTCCTCCCACGGAATTGAAATGTCATAATCTTTACTTAAAGAATTAGTCTTTTCTTTATAAAATAAATTACTTTATCTGTTGAAAGTTTGGCTGTCTTCCTCTTAAAATCAACGAACCTCTCCCAAATCATTTCCGTACCTATCAAACTGTTTTCACCAAGGAGGTGTGAAACGGAAAAATGCATGCTTAAAAAATCACAAGTCTTATTTTAACTTCAACCGGATGCAAAATCATTTTAAGGAATTTTTAAAATTTTTTTTCGTCAAACTTTGTGAAACTATGAAAGAAACCATAAATTTCCTCGTCTTTTATTTGGCACAGAAGGAGACTCCCGAGCTTTTCTAAGCATCCTTCATCAATCTTTTACTTTTTATAAATCGTTTCTATAAGCATTTCCTAAAATTCTTTTATACTCTAAAAAATCCATAAAATTCACTTCCTTTTTATTTTTTATAATTTATTGGTTTTTATGAATTAAATTATTATAAATATAGATATATTATAACATTTACCAAAATATGAAATTTCTTTCGCTATATTGAGGAGAAGAATTATATATAACTCTTTAAACTTGCCCTCTTTAACAATTTACCAGCCTTAAACTTTACAACCTTTTCTCCTTTAGATACCTCTTTTAAACCTCTATTAATGATCTAAACTCTATAGATCAAACTAAACCCGCAAACAAAGAGTTTAATATTAAAGAAATTAAGGCCTTTTAAATCACTTAAAAACAGAAAAAAGAATTGAATTTGAAATTATAAATACTAATAATATTTCTGAAGAAGTATTTTTCTTCGTTATAGAGAGTTAGTGTTTATGAAATCAAAAAGAAACTTTATTTCTTAAAAAGTGTCCTAGATGCTGCAACATTTGCTATGCATTTGATAAATTTTCTTTGGGAGAGGAAGTTCCGGTGCTTTTAATTTATAAAGAAAAAGAAGATAAATAGCAAAAGGTGTTTTGTCTACACAAATATTATCCGAATAAAAACAAAGAGAGAAAAATCATTACTATAAAGGAATTTTTAGAAGAATCTTTAAAAACAAGTAGAATTGTTATAGTTTGGTGAAGTAGTTGAAGTTATTAGAGGATATCACTTTATATATAGATTGGGTAAGAAAAGTAGCAAAAGAATATGGTTGGTTAGAAGCAATTAATGTTCCTTAAAAACAATTTAAAAAGAGAGACTATTTGTGTTTAATTTATTTAAAAATAAAGTGAAAATTTGTAGATTAATTAATTTTGAAGACTACAATGAAGTCCTTGTTGGTGAGGTTAAATTTGATATTATAGCAAGTAAAGGAAATTTTATAGTTGAAGGAAAAGTTAGTAATATGAAATGTGAAGGAGAAGTTACTCTTACTTATATTCCTTTAAGTCTCTCTTTTTAGGAGAAGGCTGGAGTGGCATAATCTTTGGAACACGTTCTGATGGGAGAATTTTTAGAAGAAAGTTATATTATATATAACATCGTATGGTATAGGATAAGGTCACGGGATTGATAATATAGGAAATAAATTTATAATTTAAATTTAGGTCTTTTAAAACATGAAGTAGAAGCAATAGTAAAAAAAGATTACAAATGTTTCAAGAAAAACCTCTATTATTAAAATATCAACTTTTGTTAAAAATGAATTTTAAAAAATTAGGGAGGTAAAAAATGAAAAAGTTTATATTAATCTTTACTTTAATGCTTCTTTTTATTTCTTCTGCTTTTGCAGGATCTGACCTTTTTAACAAAAGGCTTTATAGAAATTTTTGGGAGAATCACTACAGGCATTATCAGAATCTAGGTAGAAATCCATTTATTCAATCTCCTTATCAATATCACTACAGATACTATTACATATTCCCTTATCAATACCCCTATAGATACCATTACTATAGGTACCCCCATAGGTACCCTTACAGATATCCTTGTCCATATCCCTACAGATATCTTTATAGAAATTATTATAACTGGGGTACTATATATTTTTTAGACCCATAATTAAGTAGGTTCCCCGATTTAACTATAACTAAAGTATCTATAGATTATACATTCAGAGAGGTAAAAATTGCGAAAATTATTAATTTTTACCCTTTTGAAGCTGCTTCCCTTAGCTTTTTGCCAGGTCTAAACTTTACAACTTTTTTAGCTGAAATCTTGAGTGGTTCCCCTGTTCTTGGATTTCTTCCTGCTCTTTCAGCTCTTCTTACTACTTCAAAGCTCCCAAATCCAACTAATCCAACCTTATCTCCTTTAGATATTGCTTCTTCGACTGCTTTCATAAAAGCATCTAAAAGCTTCTCTGCAGCTGCTTTAGGTACTTCTGCAATTTCTGCCATTCTTTTTACTAATTCTGCCTTATTCATACTACCCTCCTTTTGGAAGTTTTATTAGAAAAAAAGTTAATAACAGGTTTTGTTTTTATTTTATATTTCTCTTTCACAACCCAAAAGTCTTGCACAAACTGGTAAAACAAGACCTGCTACAGAAATACAAAAAAGAAGATCCCCTATCCATCCTTTTAACCATACCGCTGCCATGACAAGAAGCGGAAAGGACATTACCCATACGATAAAAATCTTTTCAAATAATCTAAGTCCCTTCAATTTCTATCACCTCCTTTTAGACCATTTTTGCCAGGGTTGCAATTTCAATTGCAAGATCATTCTGTAAAATTTTTTAAATTTTTTTATAAAATTTTTTAAATTTGTCAAGTAATGATTATTGCGTAAAATAGCTGATTACATCAATCTATCTCCAAAAACAGAAGGTAACAAAAATTCAAGTAATTGTAGATTTGCATTTTTTGACATACTTTATAAAATACTTTATAAATCTAAGACTAAATAAGGGCAAAAATGATAATAAATCAATTATTAGTTTTTGTATTAATATTGTTTTGTGGGGTAAATTCAATAAAAGCGTTTGATGTTATAAAGCCATTTCCTCCTACTGCAGAAGAGGCAATAGCAATGGTAAAAACATTTCCTTGTATGTCTGAAGTTATAAAACCATTTAAGAAAGAGTTAGATTGGAAAGCAGAATGGGTTGAAGATAGATGGTATATTATAGGTTTATTTGAGTCACCTTGGGGTGTAAAATTTATACGAGATGCAACAATCGGGTATAGACAGATTTATGTTTGGGGTTGTTTTCGCTACCTAAGAGGATATGTAAGTGGAGATAGAACCCTAAGAGGATATGCTCCTTATTCTGCTTATTTAATGTTACCACCACGTAAATGGGTTATATCTATGGCACAGGAATGGGGTTTAAAAACCCTTTATACACGCTTGACACCTGAGATAGCTATTAAACTGATTGAGGAAAATCCAAAGTTTATAAATGCTTTAAAAAATAAGCAAGTACTTGATACTGTAGCTGAGTTAATTGTAGATAATGTAGAAAGCCAAAAGTGGTGGTTTGCATTTTATGTAATACAAGAAGATGGTTCAAAGACTTTGCTTGTTGTTGAAGCTATAGAAGGAATAAATAGATGGGATAAAAAATATGGGTTTAAGCGGATATACTTGCATTGGGAAATACCACTTTATATGGCAGACTGGGTGAGAAAAGTGGCAAAAGAACGGGATTGGCTGGAAGCAAATAATATTCCTTAATAGTTATAGAATTAATGAAGCTTAAAGTTTTTTCAGCTATTGACTAAACAAAAAATTTTGGAAACTATGAGATATAATGTAAATTAAAGAGTTTTTTACCATAACGGAAAATTTTTGGTCTTATTCCGTAACAATTCACTAGCCAAGTTTTGAGTATATAAAGATTGAAGTAACTTTGAGGTTAAAAAGGCTTTTTTCAATCGTAGGGTATTTTGGTCTTATTTTATATTTTCTGAGAAAAGGTTTGTTTAATCACATAAGGATTAAAATACGACCTCAGACCTAAAGGTTTATCATCAAAAGCAGATATTTTAGCTTTACTTTCCAGCCCTTTCCAAAAGGTAAAGATTTTATAATATAAAGATTAAAGTAATTGCCAGGTTGAAAGGATTTTCATGTCCCCAGGCAAATTCTGTAAAGGAATTTTACATAATTTTCTGATAACTCAAAATCTAATTTTTTTGATTAGTGGGAAGATTAATTTATTTAAATAAAAACATCACAGGAGAGAGGCCTTACTAATAACTAAAAATTAAGTACATCTTTATAAAATTAGAAAAATCTCCTTTTTCAGCTTTATAAATATTTTTTAAAAATATAACTAAACGAGATTCACTTCTTGGATAAAGATATCCACTCCATAGTATTTCTGCTTTTCCTAATTTTTTCATACTCTCTTCACTAACAAAGGCAAGGAAATATTTATTCTTATTTTTATAATCTAAAATCAGCTGAGGGTCATAATTTCTTAAAACTTTTCTTTTAGCATAAAAAGGTAAGTTATAAAAAAATCTATCTTCTATTATCAAGGGTATAGATCTATCTGGTACTTTTTGATTTATGATTCTTCCTAGCTCTTTATAAGGTCTGTAATTTTCGATCTTTACAAGTAAAGAAACTGTAAATATAAAGGATGTTATTATTACACATAGAAAAGGTAAAAGTTTATAATCTCTATATTTTAATAAGTAAAGAAATGGAAACACACAAATAAAATAATAAAAATAATTAAGATTGAAAAAGTAAACTATTCCAAAATTTGTGATTATTATCAAAATAGAGGGGATAAAGAATGAAAGATATCATAGATATTTTTTAAAACCCTTTGGATTATAGTTTGCTATGTAATATCCTACAAACACAGATAAAGCCGGAAACGCTTGAATAAAGTAAGTAGGAAGTTTAGTTTTAATTATGGTAAAGGCTACAAACATAACAAAAACCCAATTAAACATAAAAGAAAATTCTTTAAACCACCTTTTATAGCTATCTAAAAAACTAAAGTAAAATACAAGTGAATAAGGTAAAAACCCCCACAGTATTACTGTTAAATAAAAAAACAAGTCAGAAAATTTTAATTTTCCTTCAAAGGCTTTTTTAATAATTTCTTCATTGTAAACTTTCCAGAACATAGAACCAAACTTTAAATGCATATATAAAAGCCAGCTTAGACCAATTAAAAGAGTGATTAGAATGCCAATATATAGTTTTAATTGCCAGATTTTTAAAAACCACTGTTTTAAGCTAAAATCACTTTCAATTAAAATATAAAGACCTATTATGCTAGCAATAATGAAAATATAAGGATAACCTTTTACTAAAACTGTTAAACCAAAAGAAATGGAAGAAAAGAAAATATATAAAAATTTATTCTCTTTATAACCTTTCAAAAATAGATAAAGTGTTAAAGTGAAAAAAAACAAAAGAGGAACTTCTGGAGATGCATACCTTGAGTTCATTACAAACTGAAAACTTGATGCCATAGCAAAAAAAGAAAATAAAGCAACATTTTTATTAAAAAGACTCTGAGCTATCTTGTAAGTTAAAAAAGCGCTTCCCAAAGCCATTAATATTATAGGTAATCTTATAGCAAACTCATTAAGTCCAAAGATAAAAACAGATAAAGCAATAGACCAATAAGTTAAAGGTGGTTTTTTAAATCTTGGTTCGTAATTGTAGTGTATATCTAAAAAATTGCCAGATTCAAACATCTCTCTTACAGCTTCTGCATAAAAACTTTCGTTAGGTATCCAGATTGCGTTATACCAAAAGTTCCAGAAATAAATAAATAGAAATAAAAGTAAAAATAGATAATACTTTAAATCTTTTTTCTGAGTCAATCTATTTTCTCAAAGTATTTTCCTATTATTATATTTGCATTTAAGCTTTTTAAACAATAAACAAAGCTTTTTAAATTTATTATATAGAACTTATAAATTTTTTTTCACCCAATATTAGGGTTTTCAAAAATTGTTTAATGTAACAGGTACAAAAATACAGAGGTAATTTTATGAAAATATTGCAATATTAAAATTTTGCTTAGAAAAAACAAAAGGGCTTAAAAAGATTTGGACTCTTAAATAAGTTAATATTAAAAAACATTCTTTTATTTTGTAAAATCAGGGTTTGAAACTTTTTAAAAATTTATTAAAATAAAATTACCATGTTTTGGAGACGTAGATTTGGACATGGATTTGGTTTCTTTTGGTCTTTCGGTTTTCCCTTTTTTCCTCCTTTTTATTGGAGGTTTGAACCATTTATCTCAAAATCTGAATATTTAGAAATGCTCAAAAAATATCGTGATGAATTAAAAAAAGAGCTGGAACGAGTTGAAGAAGAAATCGAAAATCTGGAAAAGGAGAAATAAAAGTCTTTTTCTCAGGTCCAGAGTTTATAATTAAATTATTTTTTTCTCTTTTAAACTGCTTATAATACTTTTATGCCTTTAATAAGGACACAGCTTTCATAAAAGCATTTAAAAGCTTTTCAGCTGGTCTTTTAGAATTTTTGTCAATTTTTTAAAATAGAGAAATTAAAAAACTAAAGCTTAAGGCAAAATCAGATTTAGTTGCTTCTTTATAAAACAAAACTAAACTTTAGAAAAGAGGATAATTTATGGAAATTAAATGTAGATTAGTTGAACAAGGGTTTAAGCAAGGGAGTTGTCTTACCTTTTATAGACCTGAAAATCTTTATGTTTCTACTTACTTAAAAGATACTGCCTGTAAAGTAACTTTGAAATGGAAGGATAATATTCCTTATAGAGTTATTAAATCTATTTTACTTTCAAGACCTGAGGATTATCTTTCAATCTATCAATCTGGTTGTAATTTTTCCTGTTCAAAATGTCATTCTTGGGAATTTAGCCAGTATAAAAACGGAAAGTGGATGTCTCCCGAGGATATTGTTAAAATAGCTCAAGAATATGCAAAAATTGTTACTGTAAAAGAACCTAAAGAAAGAGCTACCTCTTTTCATGCTCAAGATCTTTGTAAAAATTGTGGTTCCTGTGTAACTCAAGGGAAAAGGTCACCTCTTTGCCCAAATAAACTAAATCCAGACCAAATTCTTTTATCTCCCCAAGGCTTTGGTCCAGCAAGAAATATAGTTGCTTTTACTGGGGGAGATTTAGCTTGTAATCCAGAATGGTATTGTTTAGTAGCAGAAAAAATTAAAGAACTTAATTTAGATTTATGGGTTTTGTTTGAAACTAATGGATATGGATTAACACCCAAAAATTTAGATTTATTTAAAAACTCAGGAATAGATGCTTTTTGGCTTGATATTAAAGCATGGGATAATGAGGTTCATAAAAGATTAACGGGATGTGAAAATACATGGATTCTCAAGTTACCAGAAGAAATTTTAAAAAGAAATTTCACTTTAGAAGTTTTGTCTCTTTATATTCCAGGGTGGGTTGAAACTGATCAAATAAAAGAAATTGCTAAACATTTAGCTCAAATAAATGATGGAATACCCTTTACTATTTTAGCTTTCTTCGGAGAATATAAACTTAAAAATGTTCCCAGTCCTAATTTAAATCAAATGCTTCAAGCTTATGAAGTAGTTAAAGAGGTAGGATTGAAAAATGTTAGATTGGGGAATATAGGAATATTTGTTAAAAATGAAAAAGATTATGAAATTCTTTTAAATGTTGCTAAGGATGCAATTTAATAACTTTCCTTTATGTTACCTCTTTGAAAATATCTGTAAATTTTTTCTGCAAGTTCTTCTTGAATTTTCCAATCTCCAAAAAGAAGTCCTTTTCCAAGAAGTTTATTCATAATTTTTAAAAGATCTAAATCAATTTTACCTGGTTTTTTCTTAACAAAAGGAGTTTGAGGAAGAGGCATAAAGGTATGGGCATGAATAATAGCTCCCATTTTGGTAAGATCTTCTATTACTTTTATAGTTTCTTTTATATCCTCTTTTGTCTCCTTAGGCAATCCAAAAATAAAATCAACCTTAGCTTTTAGCCCGGCTTTTGTAGTAATTTTTACAGCTCTATATATATCTTCTACAGTATGCCCTCTTTTACAAAGTTTTAAAATCCTATCACTTCCTGATTGAGCTCCTATCACTAAATTATCATTATTTGCATATTTTTTTATAAAATTAACAGTTTCTTCAGTAACATGCTCTGGTCTTACTTCAGAAGGAAAGGAACCAAAAAATATTCTTCCTCCTTTTGGGGTAACAAGTTGATAAAGCTCTTTTAAAAGGGTTTCTAAAGCTTCTAAATTTAAGGTTTTTCCATCAGAGGATCCGTAACTAAAAGCATTAGGAGTAATAAATCTAAAATCTTTAATTCCCCTTTCTAATAAAAGTTCTACATACTTTAATATATTTTCTACATTTCTATGTCTTATTTTCTTTCCAAAAATTCTTGGTGTTTGACAAAAATAACATCCGAAAGAGCAGCCTCTTGTAATTTCAATAGGATTTATTCGATTTAGCTTTAAGGAAAAAGGGGGATAAAAGTTGAGATCAATCTTTTCTGATTTACCTGTATAAATAAGTTCTTTATTTTCATTTAAATAAGCTAAGCCCTTTATTTGTGAAAAATTTCCATGAAATTTTAAAGCTTTTATAAATTCAGGGAAACTTTTTTCTGCTTCTCCAGTAAAAACAAAATCAAATCCCCAGTTTAAAACTCCCTTTATATCTCCTGTAGGATGAGGTCCTCCTGCAATTAAAATCAGATTTTCTCTTCTGGAGGAGAAGATTTTTTGAATAGTTTTTATATTTTCCTTTATATCCCAGAGTTGAGTTGTAAAAAAAGAAAAAGCAAGTATTATTTTTTTAAATTTTTCCAAAAGTTCTTCAATTCCTTTTAAAAGGGCTGATTCATCTTTAAAAAAATAAATGGGTATTTCTTCAATAAGGTTTTCTTTCTCTAAGGCAGAAAGGAGTGCATTTATACTATAACGATTTTCTTTAAGATCAAATATAGACAAACAAAAGTCCATCAAAGGGAGGTAATAATTTCTTTAAAAGTTTCTATAAAAAAGTCTATTTCCCTATAAGTAATAATTAAAGGGGGGGAAAGCCTTATAATATTTGGTTTAGGTTGGGTAACAAGAATCTTTTTTTCAAGAAGTTTCTGATAAATTTTTTCAGCAGAAGTGCTAAATTCTATTCCTATAAGAAGTCCTAATCCTCTTACTTCTTTTATAATACCAGGTTTTTCATTTTTTATTTTTTCTATTTTTTCCTTTAAAATTCTTCCTTTTAAATCCACCTCTTTTAAAAAAGTGGGATTGCTTACTATTTCAAGTACCTTTAAGGCAACTGCACAAGCTAAAGGATTTCCTCCAAAAGTTGAGGCATGAGTTCCTGGTTTAAAAGCACTCATTATTTTTTCTTTAGCAAGCATAGCAGAAAGAGGAAGACCATTAGCAAGAGCTTTAGCAAGGCACATTATATCTGGTTCAACTTCAAAGTACTCATATGCAAAAAGTTTTCCTGTTCTCCCTATACCTGTCTGGATTTCATCAAAGATAAGAAGGGCATTATATTTTTGACAAAGTTCCTTAGCAAGTTTTACAAATTCTTTATCTAAGGGGTAAACCCCTCCTTCTCCTTGAATAGGCTCTAAAATAATAGCGCAGACTTTTTCATTAAAGGAAGACTCTATTGCTTTTTTATCATTTGGTGGAATAAAGGTAACTCCAGGAAGTAGAGGTTCAAAACCTTCCCAATATTTAGATTGACCTGTTACAGATAAAGCTCCGTAAGTTCTTCCATGAAAGGAATTTTCAAGAGCTATAAATTGATTTTTTTCTTTCCCAAAATTTTCATAAGCCCATCTTCTTGCAAGTTTAAGGCTTGCTTCTATTACCTCAGCACCACTATTAGCAAAAAACACTTTTTCTGCAAAAGAGAGTTCAACAAGTTTTTTGGCAAGTTTAGCTTGAGGTGAAACGTAATAAAGATTTGAAGTATGCCAAAGAAGTGATGCTTGAGTATTTAATTCTTTTATTAATTCTTGATTTGCATGCCCAAGATTACAAACAGCTATTCCCGAAGTAAAATCTAAATACTCCTCTCCCTCCTCAGTAAAAAGTCTTGTTCCAAAGCCTTTTACAAAAGCAAGCTTTTCTCTTTTATAATTTCCAGCTAAATAAATTTCTCCCATTTCAACAATATATCCCATATTTACCTCAATCTAAATTTATTTTTTTTAATTTTATATTTTTTCCTAAGAACACTTTAGCAATTTTTTCAAAATAAGGGGTAATATCTGAAACATAAATTTCTAATTCTTTATCCAGTTGAAGGTTTTTTGCTATTTCTGGAGTATTTTCAATAATAAAATTTCTCACTTCTAAAGCTATCTCTTCTGAAGGGTCAACAAGTTTAATTCTTTTTCCTGCCTTCTCTTGGATAACTTTTTTAATTAATGGATAATGAGTACATCCTAAAATGAGAGTATCAATTCCTTTCATTTTAAGAGGAATTAAATATTTTTTAACAATTTTTCTTGTTTCTGCTTTTTTTAGCCAACCTTCTTCAATAAGTGGAACAAGAAGAGGTGCTGGATTTGAATATAACTTTACTTCAGGATCAGCCTGAGAAAATAATTGATCATAAATTTTGCTTTCAACAGTAGTTCTTGTTCCTATAAGACCAATTTTTTTATTTTTAGTAAGTTTTAAAGCTTTTTTAAAAGATGGTGTAACCACTTCAAAAAAAGGAACATTTGAGAATTTTTCTTTAAGAATAGGTATAGCGGTACTTGATACGGTATGGCAAGCAACTACAATAATTTTTGCTCCCTTTTCCAGTAAAAATTTGGTATTTTCTAATGCATAACGCTTAACTGTTTCTGCACTTTTGGTTCCATAAGGAGTTCTTGCAGTATCGCCAAAATAGATAATTTTATATTGAGGTAACTTATTTAATAATTCTTTTACAACTGTTAAACCACCGAGACCAGAATCAAATATGCCAATCACTTTTTCAATCCAAAGTAAAACTCTAAACTTGCAGCAAAAGCAGTAATTACAGCTAACCAAAGGGCAATTTTTATAAAGCTATCTCTTTTCAAAGTCTTTTTAGCAAATTTTGTTAAAAGCCCATTTATTATTATAGTCATTCCCAATCCATAAAGACCACATCCTATAAAAATTTTTCCTGAATGAAGAAGGGTTTTTAAAATATCTGAAGGATAAAATCTAAAACTTAAAAATATCCATAAAATAAAAGGTAAAAGGTATTGAGAATTAAAATATTTTAATATATTCATTTTTTTACCCTTAAATTAATTTTTTCAAGAACACCACTTTTAAAGAAAGAAGTAGCGCCTTTTCCTTCGCAAACCATCTTAAATAAAAGTTCAGAATCTTTTACTATACTTCCACAAAGCCAAGTTACAGGGGTAAATCTAAACACTTCAGGATTTAAAGGAGTTGTAGGGCCCATTAATAGAATTTCAGGAATATTTTCCAAATTTTCTAAAACAGAATGAAGCGTTTTATTGGCTAAAGTTGATGCAGTTATTATAGCTAATTTTATTTTATCGCTTATATCAGAGATCTTTAAATTTGTTTCTTCAATAGGTTTATCTATTACCCAAATTTTTTCTACTCTTCCCTCAAGTTTTTTAAAAAGAGGTTCAAAATATCCTATCATCAAAATTTCCTCTTTACTATTTAGCTTAATTTCTGAAAATATATCTCCTAAAATGGCATCTTTTAAAAAATCTTTTTTATGGTTAAAAACAGCATTTATGGTAGCAAGACCAATAATTGTTTCTAAAGGATTACCTGATAAATATCCTTTTACCACTACATCCGCAGAGCTTTTCCAGAAATTAATTTCGTTTCTTAATTCACAACATTTTTTTACTTCTGGCAAAAGGGTATAGGCTAAACCTACACCTCCTCTCTCAATCTCAACCATAGTGTAATAGATTCCTACGCAGACCCTTTTAAGTCTTTTTGCTCTTGCTAAAGAAAGGGAGGCTTCTACTAAATTTTTATAAATATCTATATAAGCCATCAATATTATTTAATTCTAAAAACTTTATCAAGCACTTTTTTAGCAATATCTTCTAAAAATTTTTGTTTTTCAGAAGACTTAAAAACTTCAGTTAAATTTTCTGTTTTTGAAAGCTCTTTTAATACAGGGATTTCAAATAAAACATTTAATTTTTGCTCATTCAAAAAATCTTGAAAGGAAGTTTCATCCTCAAAAAAATCAGCCATATTTTTAACTACTCCCAAAATAGGAATTGTTTTCTCTTTGAGGATAGAAAGAGTTCTTTTAGCATCTGAAAGGGCTAATTTGTGTGGAGTGGTTACTAATATAAATCCTTCAGGATTAAAAAAATCAAGCATAGTAAGAAATATATCCCCTGTACCAGGGGGCAAATCAAGAACTAAAAAGTCAAGAGGACCCCATTCTACCTTTTGAAGAAGTTCTTGAAGCAATTTAGAAGCCATAAGCCCTCTCATAAAGATAGGTTCTTTTTCTGTAATCATTAAAGCTAAACTTAAGATTTTTATATTATCAAAGCTTACAGGTTTTATTTTCCCAAATTCTGTAATAGGTTTTTTATTAACACCTAATACAAGATGTAAATTTGGTCCGTAAAAATCAAGATCAAAAGCCCCTACTAAATAACCGGCTTTTTTTAAAGCAAGGGCTAAAATAGCAGAAATTGTGGTTTTTCCTACACCACCTTTACTACTTCCTACAGCTAAAATAAAACGAGTATCTTTTATTCCTGTATGTTTTTTAAATTCTTTCTTAAAAAATAATTCAGCTAAAGGGCAGGTCTTTTCTTCCATAGATTCTTAAATTTATAAGGTTTTTAAACCTAAAACATCATGCATATTATAAACTCCGGGGGACTTCCCTACAACCCATAAGGCAGCTCTAATTGCTCCACGAGCAAAGGTTTCACGGCTACTTGCTCTATGAGTAAGTTCTATTCTTTCTCCAATTCCTGCAAAAAGAACTGTATGTTCTCCTACTATATCTCCTCCTCTTATAGTTTGTATTCCTATTTCTGATTCTTTCCTTTCTCCTATAAGACCTTCTCTACAAAATCTAAAATCTTTATCAGATCTCCCAAGAACATTAGCTATAGCATTAGCAAGTTTTAAAGCTGTTCCACTTGGTGCATCCTTTTTCATTCTATGATGAGCCTCAATTATTTCTATGTCATATCCTTCAGAAAGAACTTTAGCAGTTAATTCAACTAACTTTACTAAAAGATTAACTCCCATACTCATATTGTAATCTTGAACCAAAGGAAAATGTTTTTTAGCAAGCTCGTGAACCTCAGCAAGCTCCTCTTTAGAAAAACCGGTTGTTCCAATTACCATAGCTTTTTCGTATTTAGCATTTATTCTTGCATGTTCTAAAGAGGCTTTATGAAATGTAAAATCAATAATTACATCACCCTTTTCTATCACTTTTTCTAAAGAATTTTCAATCACTATCCCTGTTTTAGGTAGCCCTACCACTTCTCCTACATCTTTTCCTACTGCAGGATTTTCAGGATGTTCAAAAGCAGCAACCAGATCTATTTGCGGATTCTGAAATATCAAATTAATAATAGTTTTTCCCATTCTTCCTGCTGCACCTGCTACTATAGCTTTTATGGTCATGGTTTTACCCCCTTTTAGGTTTCTTTAAATTCTTTTAAATATTTTTTAAAAACTTCAAATAATTTATTCTCAACCTCCTTTTCTTCTATATACTTGTAAAATTTTTTAAAGAGCTCCTCTTCATTTAGCTCTATTTTTTTGCTTTCTAAAAATTCTTCCCTCATAAAATCTTCACTAAAAGAAGAAATTCCTGTTTTTTTATCTTCATATTCTAATAATAAAAGATTAGGAAAAACTGTTTTTAATCTTTCAAAGGGATGTAAAACTGGGTCTTTATCTTTAAGGATTATCTTTATATAAGCTTCGTCTTTAGGAGAATTTATCAAATCCTTAAAATAAGCTTTAACAACTTTCATTTGAAAGGAAGGGGGAAGATAAATAGGTTCTTCTTTAATTAATATATTATTTTTTATTTCAAAAAGCCAAACTCCCTTTTTATGAATTGATTCTTCAAAACTGTAGGGAAGAATAGATCCGGAATAAAAAACTTTTGAAGATACTTTTTGGAGTCTGTGAAGATGTCCTAAAAGAAGAAAATCAAAATTTTTAAAAAGTTCCAAAGAGAATACCTCTTCTAATCCCATAAATTTAAAGGATACTTCTTCTCCAGTAAAGATTCCTTTTTCTATTGCAAAATGTCCAAGGACTATAGCAGGTTTGTAAAAATTATCTTTAGTTAAATCTAAAAGGAGTTCTACTAAATCTTTTAAAAGAAGCTGAGGTTTTTTAGCAAAAAAATCTACAATTTTTTTATTTTCTTTTTCCCAAAATATTTCAATATTTTCTTTTAATTCATAAAGAGAAAGGTAGGGTAAAACATAAAAATAAACCTTTTCACCCTTTCCATCTTCCCAAATAAAGGGTGTTTTAAAATAACAAAGATTATCAATCATATACAAATAATTTTGTTTTAAAAATTCCTTAAATAGAGTAATTCTTTTTGAATCGTGATTCCCCAAAATAAAAATTGAAGGAATTTTTTCTTTAAATAGCCAGAAAAGAATTTCAGAAAGAAGTTTTAAAGTTTCCAAATCAGGATTTGATTTATCGGTTATATCCCCTGTGATTACCAAAATATCAGGTTTTATATCCTTTATAAGAGAGAAGAAGGTTTTTTCAAAAAAGAGAGCTTGTTCATCTACTAATTTTTTTCCAAATAAGCTTTTTCCTAAATGCCAGTCTGAGGTATGAAGAATTTTCAATCTATCTCCTTTTTAAAAGGGTTTTTTAAATCCTTGAGCTATAATAAAAATTTCTTTGCTTTCTTTTCTTGAACTTTTTGGTTTAAAAAATTTAACACTTTTGAAGCATTTTTCAATTTGCTTTTTTAAACTGGAGATTTTTTCTCCTTCAAAAACCTTAACTACAAAAGAGCCTCCCTCTTTTAAATAATTTTTTGCTATTTCTAAAGCTTTTTCAGCAAGTCTAACAGATCGAACATGATCTCCAAATTTATCTCCTGTTGTTTTTGGTGCCATATCACTTAAAAGGACATCAAATTTTTCTATCCCCAAAATTTTAAAATCTCTATCTTCTAACTCAAAAACATCTTTCTGAATAAAATAAAAATTAGGATGACTTATTTTTATAGGTAAGATGTCAATCCCTATTACTTTCCCTTTTTCTCCTACAATACTTAAAACATATTTAGACCATGATCCAGGAGATGCTCCTAAATCTAAAACTATATTTCCTTTTTGAATGATTTTGTATTTTTCTTGTATTTCCATAAGTTTAAATACAGAGCGAGCGGGATATCCTTTTTCTTTAGCCTTTTTAGCCCATTTATCAAACCAGGGATTTTTAACCATTCTGTCTTTTTATTTTACCATTTACATTTGATAAAACCAAACTGACTTTTGAATAAAGAATTTTTATGGTATGATTTTAAAAATATAATTTAAAGGAGGGGGAATTTATGAAAGTAGTTGAAAAAGAGTTTGATAGAAAAAAAGCTGTAGAGGCAGCTATTTCTCAAATTGAAAAGCAATTTGGAAAAGGATCAATAATGCGTTTAGGGGAGAGTGAAAAAAAGATTGAAGTAAGCACTATTCCTACAGGTTCATTAAGTCTTGATATTGCAACAGGCATTGGTGGAATACCAAGAGGTAGAATTACTGAAATTTATGGAGCTGAAGCTTCTGGAAAAACCACCTTAGCTCTTCACATGGTAGCTGAAGCTCAAAAATTGGGAGGAGTTGCAGCTTTTATTGATGCAGAACATGCTCTTGATGTAAATTATGCAAAAAAATTAGGCGTAAAAGTGGAAGATTTACTTATTTCTCAACCAACTACAGGAGAAGAAGCTTTAGAGATTGCAGAAATTTTAATAAGAAGTGGAGCAGTTGATATTGTGGTTGTAGATTCTGTAGCTGCTCTTGTTCCAAAAGCAGAACTAGAAGGAGAAATGGAAGATCAACAAGTGGGATCACAAGCTCGTCTTATGTCAAAAGCTATGAGAAAATTAACCTCTGCCATTTCTAAAAGTAATACTGCTGTAGTTTTTGTAAATCAAACCCGTATGAAAATAGGAATGAGCACTTTCGGAGGACCTCCAGAGACTACACCTGGAGGTATGGCACTTAAATTTTTTGCTTCCCTTAGATTGGAAATAAAGAAGGTTTCTGCCATTAAAGAAGGAACAGAAACTTTGGGACACAGAGTAAAAGTAAAAATTGTTAAAAATAAACTTGCTCCTCCCTTTAAAGAGGTTGAATTTGATATGTATTTTGGGGAAGGCATTTCAAAAGAAGCAGAACTTATTGATCTTGGATTAGCTATGGGAATTATTGAAAGAAGTGGAGCTTGGTATGCTTATAAATTAAACGGAAAAGAAGAAAGATTAGGACAAGGAAGAGAAAGTGTAAGAAAACTTCTTAAGGAAAGAAAAGATTTAGCTCAGGAGATAGAAAGAAAAATAAAAGAGTTAGCAGGTTTACCCTTATGGGAGGGTATGCCTCCTCAAGAAAAAATTCTTAAAGAAGCAAAATAAGATGCTATCTTTTTCTTTAGAAAAAATTGAGGAAAAGCTCAAAAATATAAAACTTCTTGTTATAGGGGATTGTATACTTGATAGATATTTTGTGGGAGAAGTTAATAGGATTTCTCCGGAAGCACCGGTTCCAATATTTGATCTGAAGGAAATTTATTTTAGTTTAGGAGGCGCAGCAAATGTAGCTGCAAACTTGAGAGGGCTTAAAGTTAAAGTTGAATTGATGGGAGTTGTGGGGAAGGATGAACACGGTAAAATTTTAAAAGATCTGGCTAAAAAAGAAGGGATAAGTATAAAAGGAATTTTAGAAGAAGATTCTCGTCCCACTACTATTAAAACAAGAGTAATTGCCCAATCTCAACAACTTCTTCGTATAGATAAGGAGGAGAGAAAACCTATTAATAAAAACTTAGAGAAAAAATTTCAGGAAATTTATGAAGAAATTCTTAAGCTCGTTGATGGAGTAATTCTCTCTGATTATGCTAAAGGGATGTTTTTATCTGAAAGTTTTTGTGCGTGGATAGTAAAAGAAGCAAAAAGAAGAGGTAAATTTCTTATGGTTGATCCAAAGAGTGTGGAGTGGAAAAAATATGAAAGTGCAACTTCAATTACTCCAAATTATAAAGAATTTAAAGAAACTGCCTTTAAAGAAAATCTTCCTAAGGATAACCTAAAAAAATCTGCAAAAATTTTGGTTGAAAGATACAATCTTGACTTTCTTGTAGTCACCTTAGGTAAAGATGGTATATTCTCTTATCATCCAAAAGAAGGAGCAATTTATTCTCCTTCTCAAGCAAAAGAAGTTTATGACGTTTCAGGTGCAGGAGATACTGTTATAGCTTCCTTAGGAGCTTTTTACGCAGCAGGATTATCATTAAAGCAAATTCTTGAACTAGCAAATATTGCAGCAGGAATAGTGGTTGGTAAAGTAGGAACTAAACCTGTTTACTGGGAGGAAATAAAAAATTTTATTAAAGAGAGTGAGAATTTAGGAGAAAGGAGGAGGAAATGAGCAAGATCTCTCGTATAAAAGCTCGTGAAATACTTGATTCAAGGGGGAATCCTACAATCGAAGTAGAGGTTTGGTTAGAAAGTGGTTTTTATGGAAGGGCATCTGTCCCTTCAGGTGCTTCAACTGGAAAACACGAAGCTCTTGAGTTAAGAGATAAAGACCCAAAAAGATATTTTGGGAAAGGGGTTCAGGAAGCAGTTTTTAATGTGAATGAAATTATTGCTCCCCAATTAGAAGGTTTTGAATCTTCTAAACAGGTAGAAATTGATCAAATGCTTTGTGAGCTTGATGGAACTGATAATAAATCAAAACTCGGAGCTAATGCCATTTTAGGAGTTTCCCTTGCCTGTGCTAAAGCTACTGCTGAAGAATTTGGGTTGCCCCTCTTTGCTTATATTGGTGGATTAAGAGCAAGAACCTTGCCTGTACCTTTTATGAATATTATAAATGGAGGTACCCATGCAGACAATCCCTTAGATTTCCAAGAATTTATGATTGTTCCATGGGGAGGAGATAGTTTTTCAAAAGCTTTAAGAATGGGAGCAGAAACCTATCATTCATTAAAAAGCCTTTTAAAAGAAAAAGGACTAGGCACCTCTATAGGAGATGAAGGTGGCTTTGCTCCTCAAATAAAGTCCCCTGAGGAAGCCTTAGATTATTTGGTTAAAGCTATTGAAAAAGCAGGATATAAACCAGGAGAAGATATAGCCATTGCTATGGATGTAGCAGCTTCAGAATTATACGAAGGAAAAGGTATATATAACTTTTCTGGTCTTGGTAAAAAAATGGATAGAGAAGAACTTCTAAAATACTATGAAAAACTTTTTAAAAATTATCCCATCCTATCAATTGAAGACCCCTTTTCTGAAGATGATCCTGAAGGATTTAAGCTCATTACTAAGAATTTAGGAAATAAAATCCAAATTGTTGGGGATGATATATTTGTTACTAACCCTAAAAGAATTGAACGGGGAATTAAAGAAAAACTTGCTAATGCAGTTTTAATTAAACTTAATCAAATAGGTACACTAACTGAGACAATTTCTGCTGTAGAATTAGCATATAAACACAACTGGAATTGTATAATTTCTCATCGTTCAGGAGAAACAGAAGATACTTTTATTGCTGATCTTGCAGTAGCTTTAAATACAGGACAAATCAAAACTGGCGCCCCAGCAAGAAGTGAGAGAGTCGCCAAATTTAACCAACTTTTAAGAATTGAAGAATACCTTGGTTCTGCTGCTATTTTTGCTGGGAAAAGCATTTTAAAATAATATTTTATGGAATTTTTAAAAGAAATTAAAAAATTATCTCGAAAAGAGCCTGTTGAGTTTTGGATAGAAATTGAAGAAGGTTTTGAATTAGAAAAAAGGGATAGAAAAGATTTTTTGGAGGAAAAATATGTGGATCAAAATATTTCTGTAAGATATTTAAATAAAGAAGGAAAAGCAGGTCTCACTTACAGTGCCTCTTTAAACCTTTTAGATTTAAAAGATTCAGTCTTAAAAGCAAAAACTCTTTCAAATTATGGTGTTCCTTCTCTTTTTCCTGAAAAAGAAGAAAAATATCCTGAGATTTCTTTTCAAGGGGACTTTAATATATCTATAAACGAACTTAAAGAAAAACTTAATGAATTAGAAGAAAAAGCCTTTAGTTTTGATTCCTCAATTTCAAAGGTTGAAAAAATAAAGCTTTCTTTTGGGGGAATTAAATATATCTTAATTAGAAATGAACTTGAATTGGCGTGGGAAAGACCTTTCTACATTTTTATTATCTCTGTCATTGCCAAAAATAAATATAAAGAGGCTGGGGCTTATGAGTGGTATGAGGGTGTTGAATTTAATTACCAAACTCTTTTTGAAAGGGTTGAGCTTGCCTGCAAAAAAGCTTTAGCTCTTTCTAAAACTAAAAAGGGGAAAAGTTTAAAAGTTCCTGTTCTTTTTCCTCCATTTTTAGCAATTAATCTTTTAGAGCTTTTAGAATTTTCTTTCTTGGGAGATGAAATATTAAAAGGAAGATCTTATTTGAAAGACAAACTGGAGAAAAAAGTTTTTAGTGAAAAAATAACTTTATTTGATGATGGAATAAGTCCTTTCCTACCTGAGAGTAGACCCTTTGATGATGAAGGTGTTGCCCAAAATAAAAAAATTCTTATAGAAAAAGGTATAGTAAAAACCTTTTTATTTGATACTTACTGGAAAAATGAGGCAGAAAAAAAGGGATTTAAAAAATTTAAAGCTGGAAATTCAAGGAGACCTAATTTTTCATCCTTTCCTAAAATTTCTTCTACCAATCTTTATCTTAAAAATGGACAAATTTCTAAGGAAGCGCTTATTAAAGCAGAAAAAGAAGTTTTTGAAGTTTTAGAGCTTTTAGGAGGTCACACTGCTAATCCTATTTCTGGAGATTTTTCTTTTGGAGTTTCAGGGATTTATTACAAAAAGGGAGAACCTGTAGATTACTTTTGTGAAATGGCTCTTTCTGGAAACATTTTTGAACTATTTGAAAATGTTTTAGAGCTTGGCTCAGATCTTACTTTTTATGGGTCTACGGGTTCTCCAAGCTTACTTGTAGAAAAAATGGATTTGGGAGGTTAGGTTAAATGGAAATTAAAGAAGCTATTGTAAAACTTAAAGAAAGAGAAAATCTAAAAAAAGAAGAGGCTTATCAAGTTTTTAAAAAAATAGCTACTAATAATTTTAAAGATGAAGAGGTAGAGTTATTTCTTGATCTTTTAAGAAAAAAGGGAGAAACCTGGCAAGAAATAACCGGTGCAGTTATTGCATATAGAGAGATTATGATAAAGGTACATCACAATTTACCTGAATCTGCAATAATTGTTGATACCTGCGGAACAGGAGGAGACAACAAACATACTTTTAATTTTTCAACAGCAGTTGCCATAGCTCTTTCAGCTTTAGAGGGAATTTATGTTGCCAAACATGGAAATAGATCTATTTCAAGTAAATGTGGAAGTGCAGATTTGTTAGAAATCTGTGGAATTCCTTTAGATTTGCCTCCTGAAGCTTCAGCTTTAGCTCTTGAAGAAATCGGTTTTTCTTTTCTTTTTGCTCCTCTTTATCATCCGGCTTTTAAAAGGGTTGCAGGGATAAGAAAAAAACTTGGTAGAACTATTTTTAATACTCTTGGACCTCTTTTAAATCCTGCACTTGCTAATTATCAATTAGTAGGAGTGTATGATTTTTTGCTTACAGAAAAAATAGCCTATGTGCTTGACAGTATAGGAGTTAAAAGGGCTTTGGTTGTCTTTGGTGAAGAGGGATATGATGAAATAACTATTACAGGTTCTACAAAGATTTCAGAATTAAGAGATGAAAAAATTACCACCTATTATATAGATCCAGAAAATTTTGGTTTTGAAAGATGTGAGACTCCAGAAGAATTAACAATTAAAGACCCCAATCAAAGTAAGGGAATTTTAGAAAACCTTTTAAAAGGGGTTCTTGAAGGTCCTATTATGGATATGTTTCTTTTAAATCTTGGAGGAGCTATTTATCTTTGTGAGAAAGCTATCGATTTTAAAGGAGGAATAAAAAAAGCCAAAGAACTTATACAATCAGGTAAAGCCTGGGAAAAGTGGCAAGAAATCCTCAATTATTATAAAAAACTTAAAAACTAAATTCTTAATAAAAAAATATCCAGAGTAAGTTATGAAAATAAGATTCTTATATTTTAAAGGTTGTCCCAATGTAGAACCAGCTTTAAATTTATTAAAAGAAGTACTTAAAGAAAAAGGAATTAGAGAAGAGATTGAAATTATAGAAGTTAATTCAGAGGAAGAAGCAATAAAATATAGATTTTTAGGTTCTCCTACCATTCAAATTGATGGTCTTGATATCGAGAGAGAAAGAAGAAATGATTTTCCAACCATGGGGTGTCGTATTTATAAAACTAAAGATGGATATAGTGGGATACCACCAAAAGAATTAATTGAGAAAGCTATTTATGAAGCAATGGATTTATAAAAATTATGAAATTAACTTTTCCAAAGTTTCTAAAACTTTATTAGGAGAGATTAATTTTAGGCAATTATAGTGTCCATATTTGCAAGTTCTTTTAAAACAGGGGCTACAAGAAAGATTAACTTTTAAAACTATAGCTTTTTTATTCAAAGGACCTGTTTTTTCTGGATCAGTTGAGCCAAAAATAGCAATTTGAGATACCTTTAGAGCTGCCGCAAGATGCATAAGTCCTGAATCGTTAGAAATAACAGCTTTCGCTAAGGAGAAAATTCCTGAAACTTTAGTTAAATCTGTTTTTCCACAAAAATTATATATTTCTTTTTCCCCATTTTTTATAAAATCTCCTATTTCTTTTTCTTTTAAACTCCCTACAACAATTACAGTAAAACCTTTTTTCACAAGATCGGAAGCGAGTTCTTTATAATATTCCTTAGGCCACATTTTTGCTGGTCCATAGGCAGCACCTGGTGCTATAATAATAAAGGGTTTTTCTTTAAGGTCTTTTAAAAAAGCTTTAGCCTCCTTTATAATTTTTTCATCAAGAGGTAAAAGTAGATCCTTATGTTCAAAAGGAAGTCCTAAGGCTTTCAAAAGATATAAATAATAATCTCTTTGGTGGATTTTTTGATGAGGAGGTTTGATAGCCCTTGTTAAAAGAAAACTTCTAAAGTTTTTTGCATATCCCCATCTTTCCTGAATACCAGCTCTAAAAAAAAGCCAAGCTGAGGAAAAGGAGTTGGTAAGAAGAAGTCCTATTTCTTTTTTAAAAGGTTTTAAGGTTTCTAAATTCTTTTTAAGGTTACCTCTTTCATAATAAAGGATCTCTGTATTAGGAAAGGATTTAAAAAGATTTACTATAGGAGAAAGACCAAATAGATAGATTTTTTCTTTTTGACAAAGATTATAATATACAGGGGTTGCCATTAAGGCATCACCGAGCCAGTTAGGAATTCTTATAACCATAACAAAGCCTCTTTATAACTAAAGTAGCATAGGCTCCTTTTTCTAAAGTAAAATTTAGTTTTATAGTAGTATTATTAAGTTTTTCCCATTCCAAATTTTCTGGAAAAATAACTGCTGGTCTTAGATAGGTTTTAAATACAAGCCCTTTTATATAACTTTTAAAATTTTTAATATTATCTAAGCCCTCTCTTTTACATATTTCATTATAAATTTCTTCTAAATTTAAGCTCTCAATTTCTTCTTTAAACTTTAGCTTAGGAGAGGGTAAAGGTAATTTTAAATTTTTCAATATTTTCCATTTATTTGCTGGTACTTCTTTGTAAAAGTAAAGTTTTCCTAAAAGATAAGAAATTTCAAAATATGGTATTTCAAGCCTTAAAATGGCTTCTTTTAAAACTTCATTCCAGAGATAACTCTGATAAGCATTTCCTAAGAAAAAAAGATATTCTTTATCTACAAGATTTAAAGCCCTTTTAAAAGTTCTTTTAGAGATTTTATGGGTAATCAAAAAGTTTAGCAAGTTTTTTTCCCAATTAACTTTAGCAAGTTCTAAACACCTTTCAAAATTTCTCCAGTATTTTTTTAAGCACTCTCTAAATTTTTTTGTTCTTTCTATATCAACAGCACTTCCTTCAGCAATCATAAGATAGAGAGCCTTTTCATAATTTCCCAAAATAACCTCCTTTATAGCAAATTCCTTAGAACTTTTAATAGAACCAAATCTTTGTTCATTAAAATAATTTGAAAGTCCAAATTTTCTTACCAATTCCACTTCCATATTAAATTTTTTTTCTTCTACTTGAAAATCTCTTACTATAACCTCAAATTTATTTCCTTTAAGAAGGTCTTTTGACATAGGTTTAGTTGTTTTTCCTAAATATATAAGCTCAAATTCTTTCTTTTTTATATCCTTTTTGGGTCCATTTTTAATGGTAATAAACTGATGAGCTATTGCTTTTTTATCCTTTAATCCTCCATAATTTATAAAATTCATAGAAATTTTTAAATTTTTTGCAATTTTCCCCAGTGCATCCCAAGTTGAGATGTTAAATTTTTTTAGCATATAAAGAGAATATTCCCCTTTTCCCTCAGGATAGATATTAGCAATCTCTGAGACAACGAAATCTTCTAACCTTTCCTTTATTTTCATCAAGCCTTATTTTAAAAGAAAGGTCTCTAAAAACAAGATAGTTGTTTTATAAAGAAAAAGTATTAAATTAATAAAAGTTTAAAAAGGAGTGAAAATTTTGTTATGATTACGCAGGTTTTAGCAAAAATTATAGGAACAAAAAACGAAAGAGAATTAAAAAGGCTTAAACCTATAGTTGAGAAAATAAATTCTTTAGAACCTGAGATACAAAAACTTTCTGATGCCGAACTTTCAAGAAAAACTATAGAATTCAAGGAAAGATTAGAAAGGGGAGCCACCCTTGATGATATTTTGCCGTCTGCTTTTGCTGTAGTAAGAGAAGCTGCAAGAAGGATTCTTGGAATGCGTCACTTTGATGTTCAAATTATGGGTGGAATTGTTTTGCATGAAGGTAAAATTGCTGAAATGAAAACAGGAGAAGGAAAAACCTTAGTTGCTACTCTTCCAGCTTATTTAAATGCCCTCACTGGTAAAGGTGTTCATA
Organism: uncultured Thermodesulfatator sp.; assembly: GCA_964464535.1. Lineage (GTDB taxonomy): Bacteria > Desulfobacterota > Thermodesulfobacteria > Thermodesulfobacteriales > Thermodesulfobacteriaceae > Thermodesulfobacterium. Next base: position 38,729 of record CAYXGJ010000002.1, read on the forward strand.
TAGTTACAGTAAACGATTATCTTGCTAAAAGAGATGCTGAGTGGATGGGGCCTATTTATAGATTTTTAGGCTTAACAGTTGGATATCTTCAAAATCAGATGAGTGATTCAGAAAGAAAAAAGGCTTATAACTGTGATATTACTTATGGAACAAATAGCGAGTTTGGTTTTGATTATCTTCGTGATAATATGAAATATTCATTAGAAGATATGGTTCAGAGAGGTCATTATTATGCTATCGTAGATGAAGTAGATTCTATTTTAATAGATGAGGCAAGAACTCCTTTGATTATCTCTGGTCCCTCTGAAGAATCTACAGATCTTTATTATTATATAGATGAAGTGGTAAGAAAACTCAAAAAAGATGTTCATTTTACTTTAGATGAAAAAGCTAAGAATGCCATCTTAACAGAAGAGGGTATTGCAGAGTGTGAAAAGCTTCTTGGTATAAAAAATTTATATAACCCAAGATATGTTAGACTTGTTCATCATATAAATCAAGCACTAAGAGCGCATCATTTATTTAAAAGAGAGGTAGATTATTTAGTTAAGGATGGAAAAGTGATAATTGTAGATGAGTTTACCGGTAGATTAATGCCTGGAAGAAGATGGAGTGATGGTCTTCATCAAGCTATAGAAGCTAAGGAAAGGTTAAGAATTGAAGCTGAAAATCAGACTTTAGCTATGATAACTATACAGAATTATTTTAGAATGTATGAAAAACTTGCTGGTATGACAGGAACTGCTGAAACAGAGGCTGCTGAATTTAAAGAAATTTATAATCTTGATGTAATAGTTATTCCTACCCATAAGCCTATGATAAGAATTGACTATCCTGATGTGGTTTTTAGAACCCAAAAAGAAAAACTTGAAAAGGTAATAGAAGAAATAGAAAAATGTTATAAAGAAGGAAGACCTGTTCTTGTAGGAACTACAAGTATTGAAAAGAATGAACTTCTTTCAAAAATGCTAAAAAAAAGAAAAATCCCTCATCAGGTTTTAAATGCAAAGCATCATGAAAGAGAAGCCCAAATTATCGCTCAAGCTGGAAGATCTCATACTGTAACCATAGCTACTAATATGGCAGGTAGAGGAGTTGATATAATTTTAGGAGGTAATCCAGAAGGACTTGCTAAAGCTCAGCTTGAAGTAGAAGGATATGATTTTTCTGAAATTGATGAAAGAGCTTGGAATGAAGTTCTTGCTATGGCAAGACAGGGGCTTGATCCTACTACTAAATATAAAGACTATTGGGCAAAAGTTCTTTATGAGAAGTATTTAGAATGTCAAAAAGATGCTGAGAAAGTAAAAGCTCTTGGGGGGCTTTATATTATTGGCACTGAGAGACATGAAGCAAGAAGAATAGATAATCAGCTAAGAGGAAGGTCAGGGAGACAAGGTGATCCTGGAGCATCTCGTTTCTTTCTATCTTTAGAGGATGATCTTCTTAGACTCTTTGGATCTGAAAAACTTAAAATCTTTATGGAAAAGCTTGGGTTACCAGAAGGAGAGCCTTTAGAACATCCTTGGTTATCAAAAGCTATAGAACAAGCACAAAAGAAAGTAGAAGCCTATCATTTTGAAATAAGAAAATATCTTTTAGAATACGATGATGTAATGAACAAACAAAGAGAAACAATATATTCTCAGAGAAAAGAAATTTTAAAAAATGATTCTATAAAAGATTGGATTGTTTCTATGATAGAGGAGGAATGTGAGGAAATTGCAGAAGAGGTTTTTATCGAAAGTAAACATTTTGAAAGGGAGAATTTAGAGGCGCCTTTACAGAAATTTAAAGAAATTTTTACTTTTACTCCAGAAATAGATGCAAATCTTTCTAAAAAAGAAGATCTGGTAAAAGAATTAAAAAATTCTGCTTTAAAAAAATACGAAGAAAAAGAAAAAATGATAGGTTCTGAAACTTTAAGAGGACTGGAGAAATATTTCCTTTTAACCACTATAGATACTTTATGGAAAGAGCATTTACTGATGCTTGATCATTTGAAAGAAAGTACAGGATTAAGAGGATATGGGCAAAAGAATCCTTTACAGGAATATAAAAAAGAAGCTTTTTATTTATTTGTGGATCTAATGAAAAGGATAAAAGAAACCACTCTTTCCTATCTTTTTAGAATAGAAATTAAAGAAACAAGGGAGTATTCCGAAGAAGTAATAGAAGAATTAGAAAAAGAAGAAATTGATAGTAAAAAGCTTCAATATAAAAGAGAAGATCCTTTTAAGGAAGGTGAAGAAATGACTTCTCAGCCTGTAAGAGTTCAAAAAATAGGGAGAAATGATCCTTGTCCTTGTGGAAGTGGTAAAAAATATAAGAAATGTTGTGGTAAAAATTTAGAACAAGGAGAGGTAAGAGATGAAGTGTCTAAAGTGTAATCACATTTTTTCTGAAGAAATAAAGATTTGCCCTAAATGTGGATCTGATATGGGTATGGTGCTTGAAAAATTAGGATATTTCCCTTCCTCGGCTTCTAAACCTTTTTTAACTGTGAGTGATTTTAAGGAAAGATCTATTCTTGAAACAATTGAAACAGAAAGTGAAAACAAAGAAAAAAAAGAAGAAATAGAATTTACTTACGAAGAATAAATAATTAGGGAACCTTATCTCCCCAAAAATCTTTTTTGTTTCCTTCTGCAAATTCTTTAGTTTCTAAAAGGGCTTTTTGATAATAAGTTAATATAAGTTTTTGGGCTTCTTTTGAAGCGTAAGTATCAGGATAGTTATTTACGATATAAAGGATTCTTTGATAGGCGCCTCTATAATATTTTATTTTATAATAAAATTTAGCTATATATAATTCATGTTGAGCTAAAAGTTCTCTAAGTTCTTTAATTCGTTTTTCTACCTCAGCTCTATAGGGGCTGTCAGGAAAATTCTGTAATAGTCTTTGGTAAGTAGATATAGCTTTTTCTGTATAACTTTGTTCCCTATCATAGGAGCGTTTCATTTTATAATAACAGGTCCCTATTTGATAAATTACATACGGGATAGCTTCGTTATTGGGATAAAATTTTTCAAATTCTTCATAAAGGGCTATAGCTTCTAAATAATCTTCTTGCCAGAATTTTGAATCTGCCATTCTTAATTGAGCAAGAACAGCTTGTGGAGAGCCTGGGAATTTATCTCTTATTTCTTTATAAGATTCATAAGCTCTTTCATAATTACCTTTAGCAAAATTTTTTTCTGCATCCCTAAAGAGTTCAATAAGTAAAGGTTCTTCTTCCTTTTTTTTCTTTTTTTCAAAAGTTTCAGAAAACTGAGTACTTATTCCAGATGAAATTTTTGAAATAGTTCCACAGGAATTTAAAGAAATTAGAATAAAAAATATAAAAATGATAAAAAAAAGTTTTTTGAAATTGAAAAGCTTCATAACATAAGATTTTAAGAAGACAATGTTTTATTTAAGGCGTTTAAAATTATACTTTTTGATACTGCCCCAACAATAACCTCCACTGGTTCACCCTTTTTAAAAATGATTAAAGTGGGGATAGCTCTTATTCCATATTTACCTGGTGTTATAGGGTTTTCATCTACATTTATTTTGCAAACCTTTATTTTTCCTTCCAATTCCTCTGCTATTTCATCAATAATAGGTGCAATAATTTTACATGGTGCGCACCATGCTGCCCAAAAATCTACCAATACAGGAACCTCAGCTTTTAAAACTTCTTTTTCAAAATTTTGGTCAGTTACTGTACAAGTTGCCATTATAGCCCCTCCTACCTCTAAGATAAATTTTAAATTTTTTTCTTAAAAAAACTAATTTAATACAATTTTTACAAACTTCAAATTAATATTTAAATTTTGTAAGAAATAAAACCCCTTTTCAAAATAAAAAGAATTCTTTTAAATAAGATCTCAAGAGCTTTAGAAGTTTCTTCTTTTTTTAAAAGATAATAATTATAGGCTATTACTGCAGGAATAGCGCAAAAGAGTCCCATAGCTGTATTAATGAGAGCTTCTGCGATTCCTGGAGCAACAGTTGCTAAGCTTGCACTGCCCTTTAGACCAATGTCGTGGAATGCTTTCATTATACCCCAAACAGTCCCAAAAAGTCCTATAAATGGGGCTACATTTCCCACTGTGGCAAGAACTCCTAATCCCTCACTTAACTTCATAGTAATATTTTCTTGTTCTATTAAAGCTTTCTCTATAAGTTCTTTTTCAGCTAAACTAAGAGAGATTTCTAAATTAATATTTTTAGATTCATCCCATTTTTCAAAATAGTTTTCATAAATTTCTCCAAAAGAAGCTACAATCCTTTTTATGCTGTGCCCTAAAAGATGGGATTCCATTTCTTTAGTTTCCTTTATTAAAGAAGGAAAATCTTTAGTTCTTTTTACTAATGAGTCTATATTATAAAGGAGATTTTTAAAAGCTTTGTATCTGAAATAATTTGCAATAATTATATACCAGCTCTGAATACTCATAATAAGTAATACTAAAAGAACAAATTTTCCCACATATCCAGTTTGTAAAAATACCTTCCATAATTCCATAAATTTAAATTCCCCAAACAATTTCTTTTAAAGATTTTTTAATATTTAAGGAATCCTTAAAAATTGTCAAGCTTTTTAAAGCAAGATCCTTTAATTCATAGGTATACTCATTTACATAGGTATCCACATGTTTTTTTATGATTTCTTCTTCCATCTCTTGAGCATAAACTTTTAATAAAGGAAAAACTTCTACCCAATTATTTTTAGCCCAATTAATACTTTGTCTAAAGAGATTAACAATTTCATTTTTAATTTTTTTTGATAAAGCTTTATCAATAAAAAATCCTCCTAAAGGAAGAGGGGCTTTAGTAATTTTTTCCCAATATTCTCCCAGATCTAAAATTTTATGCAAATTATATTTGTAATATAAAAATCTTCCTTCGTGAATAAGAATACCAAGCTCAGTTTTCCCTTCTAATAAAAAAGGAATTACTTGGTCATATCTTACAAAGATCTTTTCTATCTTATCTTGATAATAAAAATTGAAAAGCATATGAGCTGTAGTATATTTCCCAGGGATAGCAATTTTTAATTTACTAAAATCTTCAATTTGATAGGGTTTTATTCCCACAAGCAAGGGTCCCACACCAAATCCAAGAGCAGAACCAACTGGCAAGAGCTCATAATCAGAAAAGATAAAATTCCATATAGCAAAGGAAGCTTTAATTATTGGAAAAGCCCTTTTTATAGCTAAATTATTTAAGGTTTCTATGTCTTCAAAAGAAAAATTAAACTCAAAAGGAGATTTAACCTTTTTAAGAAGAAGTCCTGAAACTATAAAAACATCATTAGGGCAAGGAGAAAGGGCTATTTCCAATTTTTCACTAAACATTCCCAAACCTTTTTTAAAACTTCCGAAGCTTTTGTTTTATTCCAATCCTTTTCTGGTTGAAAAAGAAGATTACTTATCACTCTTATTTCAACCATATAAACTTTTAATTTTTCGCAGGCTTTAGCAACTCCAAAACCTTCCATATTTTCTGCTATAACATCAAATTTTTCTTTTATAAAATAAGCCCTATTTAAATCATAAGTTGCTGAACATACAGTAGAAAAATTACCAACAACAGGACTTAAATCATAAGTTTCTAAAAACTGAATTGCTTTTTCAGTAAAAGCATGATTTAAAGAACAACTATTACATACCTTTAAACTTTCAGGAAATGAAGCATAGTGAGTTTTATATTTTCTTCCAAAATCAGCAAATATTTCTTGAGTTGCCACTACTACATCTCCTATATTTAATTCAGTTTCTGGATAGGCTCCAGCCCAGCCAGTTAAAAAAACCAATTTTGGTTTTTTATTTAGTAAAATCTGATAAGAAGATAAAGCAGATTCAATAGGACCAATTCCAATAATTTGTAAGTCTAAATCAAAATCTTTTAAAACTTCAGCTTCCAATTCAGAGGGTACAAAAACTGTTAATTTGCACATTTTTAATTTTCTTCAAAGATTTCTATGTCATCTATATATTTAACCTGAACTTTTATTCCAAGATCTATCAGGTTTTTTAATAAAAAATCTACTTCATTTACTCTTATTAAATTTCCCTCAGAATAAAAAGGAAATTTTAAGATTATTTCAGATGGTTTAATTTTAACAACCTCAATCTCAATCTTACTTTCTGGAGGAAGACCTTTTAGATTTTCCTTTAAGAACCTTTTTATAAAGAGTTTTAAATCCTTTTCATTTTTAAAATTTTTAATCAAAATTTTAAGAAAATCACTTTAAAATTTTTAAAAATATTCTACTTTAAAGAATATGAAAGTCAAGTATTACATTGGAACTTGTGGCTGGAGTTATTATTCTTTTAAAGGGTTTTTATATCCCTTTGAAAGTAAACCCAAAGAATGGCTAAAAATTTATTCTCAGCAATTTAACACTGTAGAGATAAATGCTACCTTTTATAAAATTCCAACAGCAAAAACTTTTAAAAAATGGTATGAAGAAACCCCCAAAGATTTCATTTTTTCTGTTAAAGTTCCAAAAACTATAACCCATTTAAAAAAGCTTAAGGAAGTAGAGGAGGATTTAAATAATTTTCTTAAAACCATATCTCCTTTAAAAGAAAAGGGAAGGATTCTTCTTTTTCAGCTTCCACCTTCCTTTAAATATCATAAAGAAATTTTAGAAAAATTTCTAAAGATTCTACCTTCAGATTATCTTAATACTATAGAAATAAGAAATATCTCTTTTCATAATGATGAGTTTATAGAGCTTTTAAAAAAATATAAGGTGTGCTTATGTTTTTCCGATTGTGCTGGTAAATATCCTTCTTGGTATGAAGCACAAACTGCAGATTATTTATATATTAGGCTTCATGGATCTAAAAAACTTTATGTATCAAGCTATGAAGAAGAGGAACTTCAAAAGCTTGCTGAAAAGACCAAAACTTTTAAAATTAAATCAGCTTTTATCTATTTTGATAACACAGCAGAAGGATATGCTGTTCCCAATGCCTTGAGATTAAAAGAAATTTTAAAAACTTAGATTGTTTTCGTCTTTGAAAAGTGTTCTTATTTCTATAATTTCATCTTTAATTTTTAAAAATACTTCAACCAATTCAGGATCAAAGTGTTTACCTGACTCATTTTTAATAATTTCAAAGGCCTCCTCTATAGAAAAGGCTTTTCTATAAGGTCTATCTGAGGTTAAGGCATCAAAAACATCAACAATAGATACAATTCTTGCAAAGAGTGGTATTTTTCTCCCTTTAAGTCCATAGGGATAACCAGTTCCATCCCATTTTTCATGATGTAAAAGTGCTATTTTTTCTGCAGCCTTAAGATATTTTATTTTTGAGCCTTCAAGGATTTTTGCCCCTATAATAGTATGTGTTTTCATTATTTCCCATTCTTCTTTGGTAAGAGGACCTGGTTTTAATAAAATATAATCAGGGATTTTTAATTTCCCAATATCATGTAAAGGGGAGCTGTATCTTATAAGTTCAATTTGTTCTTTACTTAATCCCAAATATTCTGCCATTTTTGTAGAATAAAAGCCTATTCTTTGAATGTGAAAACCTGTATATTTATCCTTAAATTCAGCAGCCTTAGCAAGTCTATAAATTATCTCTAAGGAAAGATCTTTTATTTCATTATAGGCTATTTGCAATTGTAAGTAAAGTTTTTGAAGTTCTGAGGTCTTTTTTTCAACCTCCTTTTCTAACAAATTTTGATAATTTTTTAAAAAATCTCTATATTTTTTTATTTTAGAAAGAGATACTATCCTTGCTTTTAGTTCTGGTATAAGAAAAGGTTTGTTTAGAAAATCATCAGCTCCTGAGGAAAGCCCTTTTATTCTTGAATCTACGTCATTAGCTGCTGTAATTAAGATAATTCCTATATCAACAGTCTCGGTATTATTCTTTACAATTTTACATAAAGAAATTCCGTCTAGTTCAGGCATAAAAAGATCAACAACCATTATATCTGGATTAAGAAGAGATAACCTTTCTAAAGCTTCTTTTCCATTTTCAGCAGTATAAACCGTATAACCCTCTAAAGAAAGAATCTCCTTAAGATTTTCACGAGTAGAAGCATCGTCATCAACTACTAAAATTTTTATATTTTTTGGTTCATCAATTTCTGGGAAAAACATATTTCTGCTCTTTTTAAGTCCTCTAAAGTATTAATATTTATAAAAGTTTCAACTTCTATTTTTTCCTCATTTTCAATAAAAAAAATACTTTGATTTGCAATTAAATATTGAAAAAGTCTAAAAAGGCTTTTTTTGGGAGAATTAAGTAAGAAAGTTTCTATTTCCCTTTTCAAAGTACAAGGATAAACACCAGGGAAGGGGTTTATTTTTTCTTTGTCCTTACTTACTATTACAAATTGATTACAAAAAATATAAGAAAGAAGTTCTAAATAATTTAAAAAATTTTTACTTATTAAAGGCTGATCAACTGCTAATACTAAAAAAGCTTCTTTTTCTGAAAAAAGTTTTAAAGCTGAGATAATACCTGACAAAGGTCCCTCTATTTCTGGATATAAATCCTTTATAAATACCATTTCGTCAAGTTTTATTTTTTCTTTAATTAATTCTTTTTTAATTTCTTCTTCTTGGGTTTCATCCTTTACTGAAATATAAATAGGAAAGGAAAATTCTCTTAATATTTTAAAGATCCAATAAATAAGAGGTTTTCCCAAAAATGGTGTTATAGCCTTTTTCCCTCCTAATCTACTTCCTTTACCTCCTGCTAAAATAAGTAGTTTCAACTTCATTTTTTTAAAAATTTTTATTTAATTTTATATAACTTCCTGAGAATTGATTTTTACAAACTTCCAAAACAACAGGGAATTTATCTTTAAGCTCTTTTAGATGGGATATAATTCCTATTATTCTTCCACTATGATGAGCTAAACTTAATAAAGTATTGACTACCTTTTCAAGAGTATTTTCATCAAGACTTCCAAAACCCTCATCAATAAAAAGTGATTCAAAAGGACGAGTTCTATATAAATATAAAATTACATCTGAAGTTCCAAGAGCCAAAGAAAGGGTAGCTAAAAAAGACTCCCCTCCAGAAAGAGTTTTTGTTTCCCTCTTACTTCCTGTATAATGATCAAAAACCTCTAAGGTAAACTTTTTTTGTAATACCTCATCCTCTATAAATTTATATCTTCCAAAAGAAAATTCTTTAAAATAAAAATTAGCTCTTTTTAAAATAAGCTGAGCAAAAAGAGAGAGTACAAAAGAATGAAAAGAAACCCCTTTTTTATTTTTTCCAGCTATAATATTATATAAAGTCTCTAGGAACGGATATTCTTCTTCTAAAGACTTTTTGTCTTTTATTATTTTTTCATAAGCTGTTAAAACTTCTTGAAGATGTAATATATCCTTTTCCAATCCTCCTATTTCTTTATTTAAATTTCTTAAATCATCTTCTAAAAGTCTTTTTTCATTCCTTCTTAATTCTAATTCTGAATATAATTTTTCTTCCTCTAAAGGTTTTTGAGTTAAGGTTTCCCAATTTCTTTTATGGATTTCCCAATTTTTTTTAGCATCTTCAAGACTCTTTTTAATCCTTTCTAATTCATTAAAAAAACTTGAAATTTCTTCTTCTATTACCTCTATTTTAGATAATGAAGATTTTTGAGTTTTGAAATCATTTATAGAACTTAAAAAACCCTCTCTTTTTAAACTAATTAATTTTTTAATAATCTTTTTATATCCCTGAAGATCTTTTTTTATTGCTTCTTCTATATTTATTAATTGGGTTTGAATTTTTATTTTTTCTTCTGTTAAAAGACGAATACTATTTTCCAATTCCTCCTTTTTATTTTCCCATTCTTTAATTTCTTTTTCTAAGTAAGTTATTTTAAATTTAAGTTCTTCAAAAGAGAAATAATTTTTAATAAGCTCTTTAATAATATTCAAGCGCTCTTTTATTGATATTTCTTCATTTTTTAGTTTTTCTAATTCCTCTTCTTTTTTTATTTCCATATTCTCAAGAGAATTTAACTGACTTTTTAGATTTTTAATTTTATTTTCTATTTCTAAAAATATATTGGTATTTTCAGTAAGATTTTTAAAATAATTCTGTGGTAAATTAGAAAGTTCTTCTTCTATGTTATTATAATTTATAATAAGCTTTTCTTTATCCTTATTTTGTAACCTTTCTTCAAGCTTTTCTATTTTAGCTTGCAAAGTATAAAACTTTTCTTTTTCCTTCTCTAATTTCTCTTTTTTTTCTGAGAGCTCTTTTTCTACCCTTTTTAATTCTTCTACAAAACTTTCAGTTTTAGCTGGATGGGGATGAAAATTTGAGCCACAAACAGGACAAGGTTCTCCCTCTTTTAAAAACTTTGCCAAATATTGAGCACGATTCTTTATTTCTAAAGCTCTTTTTAAATTCTCAAGATTTTCGCAATAAATTGCCAATTCTTTGATATTTTTTTCAGTTTTTTTTATTTCTGGTATTAATTTTTCATATTCTTCAAAAGTTTTAAGGGACTCATAGATTATTTCTTTTTCTTTTAATAAAATAATAGCTCTATTTAATTGGTCTTTTTCTTCAAAAGCTTTTTCTATCTCCTTTTTAAGGCTGTTTATCCTTTCTTTAAGATTATCTAATTCTTTTAAATTTTTTTGACAAAGCTCAACTAACTGATACAATTTTTTTTGTAAGGTTTCTTTTTCTTCAAAACGTTTTTCTAACTCTTTTAAATTTTGAACTTCTTGTTTTTTTTCTTCTATTTCCTTCTCATTCTGATAAACCTTTTTAATTTCGATTTCAAAGGATTCAAGGTTTTTTTCAATTTGGCAAAGATTTTTTTCTAAATTTTTCTTTTTGTTATAATTATCTTTTAATTCAATCTTAAATTTTTCATAATTTTCATAAAAAATTAAATTTTCTTTTAATATTTTTAATTTTTTTAAAAATTCTTTTTTAGCATAAATTTCATTTTCTTTGCTTTTAAGATTTTCAAATTTTTCTGTAAGCTCCTTAATTTTTTCTTGAAGTTCCAAAATATTTTCTAACTCCCTTATTTCTTTTTCAATTTTTTCTTTTTTAGAAATAAGAGAATTTAATTTATTTTCCAGATCCTTTTGTTTCCTTTCAAGTTTCTCAATTTTATTTTTTAGTTCTTCTAAATTAGATACTTGAGCAATATTTTTTAAATCTTCTTCTCTTTTGTTTAGAGATTGATAAAGTTCCTTTAAATCTTTTATTTTAATTTTTAAAAATTCTTCTAAATTAGGGAAAAGAGAGGTTTCAAAAATTGTTTCTAGAAGACTTTCTCTTTCCTCTTTTTTAGCAATTAGTATTTTTCTATATTCTCCTTGAGGAATAAGAAAGACCTTTTTAAACTGTTTGGCATCAAGTCCTATAAGTTCCTTTATTTTTGCTTTTATTTCCTCTTTTTTTGCCGAAAAAAGTTTATTTTCAATCCATAAAGAAACATTTTCAGCCCTGCCTTTAAAAGAGGGACACCTCCTAATTTGATAAGTTTTCCCATCTAAAAAAAATTTAAAATTAATTTCAGGAATTATATCCGGTTTGTTTTTAATAAAATGAGAAATAAGATCAGCTGGTTCACGTCCTTCTATGGTACTTTCTCCATAAAGGGCATAGACAATTGCGTCAAAAATGGTTGTTTTACCCGCTCCAATTTCTCCAGAGATTAAAAAGAGTTTATTTTCTGTTAAAAATTTAAAATCCTCTTCTTTAATTTCAGCTTTAAGATAGGGTCCAAAGCCTTTTATAGAAAGATAAAGGGGTTTCATTTGATTTTAAATTTTCTTTTTAATTCTCTTTCTAAATCTCTTCTTTTTATTTCCTCTCTTCTATCATAAACTTTTTTACCTTTAGCTAAAGCAAGTTCCACCTTAGCGAGTCCTCTTTCATTAAAATAAATTTTTAATGGAATAAGAGTATATCCTTTTTCTTGAACTTTTCCTGCCAATCTTTTTATTTCAGATTTTCTTAAAAGGAGTTTTCTTGTTCTTGTAGGATCTATATTTTGAGCTTCTCTGCTATAAGGATATGGACTTATATGGAGGTTATAAAGAAAAACCTCTCCGTTAACTACTCTTGCAAAACTATCGCTTAAATTAGCTCTTCCCTGTCTTAAAGATTTTACTTCACAGCCAAGAAGCTGGATTCCAGCTTCATAGGTTTCTTCTATATTATAAAAATGATGGGCTTTTTTATTAGTACAAATTATTTTTTGTGGCATATTTTTAAAATAGCACATATTAAATCCAAAGTCAATTTTACCTTGTAGTTAACTTGACAATAATAGTAACCTTTGCTATTATCCTTTTAATAAAAAAACATATTTTATAGGAGGAGGTAATTTTTATGGTATCTCATAAACCTTTTATATTATGGTTTGATGAAATTACTTATAAGGATGTTCCTCTTGTAGGAGGTAAAAATGCTTCCTTAGGAGAAATGTATACAAAACTCACAGAAAAGGGAGTAAAAGTTCCTTATGGTTTTGCAGTAACTGCGGAAGCTTATAAATATTTTATAAAAGAAAACCAACTTGATGAAAAAATAAGAGAACTTTTAACAGGACTTGATACTCATGATGTAGTAGATTTGCAAACAAGAGGAAGAAAGATCAGAAACCTGATTTTAAAAGCAAAAATGCCAAAGGATTTAGCAGAAGAAATTAAAAAAGCCTATAAAAGATTAGAAAAAACCTATTTTGAAAATGTTGATGTAGCAGTAAGATCTTCAGCTACTGCAGAAGATCTTCCAGATGCTTCTTTTGCAGGTCAGCAAGAAACCTATCTAAATATAAGTGGAGAGGATAATGTTGTAAAAGCAGTTCAAAGGTGTTTTGCTTCTTTATTTACAGACAGAGCTATATCTTATAGAGAAGATAAAGGATTTAATCATTTTGCTGTTTATTTATCTGTTGCTGTTCAAAAGATGATAAGAAGTGATATGGCTTGTTCAGGAGTTATGTTCACTTTAGATACTGAAAGTGGTTTCAGAGATGTAGTTTATATTACAGGTTCTTGGGGTTTAGGAGAAGCTATAGTTCAAGGTAAAGTAAATCCAGATGAATATTATGTTTTTAAGCCTACTTTAAAATTAGGATATAAGCCAATTCTTTCAAAAAAGCTTGGAAGTAAACATATAAAAATAGTATATGGGAAGGATAGAAGAAATCCTGTTAAAACAGTTAAAACTTCTAAAGAAGAAAGAAAAAAGTTTGTATTAACAGACGATGAAATTTTAACTCTTGCTAAATGGGCAGTTATTATTGAAGAACATTATGGTAGACCTATGGATATAGAATGGGCAAAAGATGGTGACGGAGTTAATATTGGTAAAGGAGAGCTTTACATTGTTCAGGCTCGTCCAGAAACAGTTCATGCTATAAAACAGCAAAAATATTACGAAGTTTATAAACTAAAAGGTGAGGGAAGGGTTATATGTACAGGAAAAGCAGTAGGTAGTAAGATAGGTCAGGGTAAAGCAAGGGTTATTTTAGATGTAAGTGAAATTTCTCAATTCAAAGAAGGCGATGTTTTGGTAACTACTATGACAGATCCAGATTGGGAACCTATTATGAAAAAAGCCTCTGCTATTGTTACTGATAAAGGTGGTAGAACCTGTCATGCTGCTATTATTTCAAGAGAACTTGGCATTCCTTGTATAGTAGGAGCTGAAGTAGCTACTCACCTGGTAAAACAAGGGATGGGAATAACTGTTGACTGTACTCAAGGAGAGGAGGGAAGAATTTTAGAAGGATTAGTTCCTTATGAAGTAGAAAGAATTAGCCTTGAATCTTTACCCAGAACAAAAACAAAAATTATGATGAATATAGGTATTCCTGAACAAGCTTTTGCTCAAAGTCAGATTCCCAATGATGGGGTTGGACTTGCAAGAATAGAATTTATTATAAGTTCTCATATAGGGATTCATCCTTTGGCCTTAATAGAATATAAAAAATTAAAGGAGAAAGCCAAGAATGATAGTAAAATTGCCAAAGTAGTTTCTATAATAGAGGAAAAAACTTATGGATACAAAAATAAAGCTGATTTTTATATAGATAAACTTGCTCAGGGTATAGCTATGATTGGTGCTGCTTTTTATCCAAATGAGGTAATTGTAAGATTTTCAGACTTTAAAACTAATGAATATGCTAATCTTGCGGGAGGGTTTTTATACGAACCTATTGAATCTAATCCTATGATAGGATGGAGAGGAGCCTCCCGTTATTATGATCCTAAATTTGAACCTGCTTTTGCCTTAGAATGTAAGGCTATTAAAAAAGTGAGAGAAGAGATGGGATTAACCAATGTAAAGGTAATGGTTCCTTTCTGTAGAACTGTAGAAGAAGGAAAAAAAGTTATAGAGGTAATGAAAAAACATGGACTTAAACAAGGAGAAAATGGACTTGAAATTTATGTAATGTGCGAGATTCCAAGTAATGTAATTTTGGCAGAGGAATTTGCCAAAGTTTTTGATGGTTTTTCTATAGGTTCTAATGATTTAACCCAGTTAGCTTTAGGTCTCGATAGAGATTCTGAACTGATATCTCACATTTATGATGAAAGAAATCCTGCTGTTAAAAAACTTATAAAAGAAGTGATAGAGGTTGCCAAAAAAAATAATAGAAAAATAGGGATATGTGGTCAAGCTCCCAGTGATTTTCCAGATTTTGCTGAATTCTTAGTAGAATGTGGAATTGATTCTATGAGTTTAAACCCAGATACTATTGTTAAAACAAGGCTTTTAGTGGCAGAAAAAGAAAAAAGCTTAGAACAAAAGAAATGAGATATTTTTTGATTTTTATTTTAATAGGTTTTCCTTCTTTAGTTTTTGCCCAAATTAGAATTGGTATTTTACCTATTGAATTTAAGGGTCAAGGAATTTCTTCCCAATTTAAAGAAAATATAGAAAATATAATTTATAGCACTTTAACAGTTCCCTCCCAAATAGAAAGTATAATCTTAAAAGAAGAGCTTAAAAAAAAGAAAATTAATGTTAATTATTTTTTAAAATCTTTTGTTGAAATTTCAAAAGATAAAGCAAAAATTGAACTTAATTTAATAGATGCTTCTACTTCAAAGTCTTTTTATTCAGTAAAAGAGAACACAAATCTTTCTGAAATTTCATCAAAATTAGCTATATACCTTGAAGGAATAAAAAAAAGACTTTTATCCATAGAAACAGACCCCTTTTTTTCTAACCCTGAGGAAAAGTCATTTTTATCTAAAATTAATCCTGTCTCCATAATAAATGGTCTTTTTTCAAGAGTTTTTTCTAAAAAAGAAGAGTTTGACATAAAAGTTCCTGTGCCTCCCCCACCTCCTCCTCCTGGTTATAGTGTAAAACCTCATTCCCCGACTTATTACTATCCTTATAATCAGACTACACCTAAGGTTTTTCCGGAGATTTCCCCTGAGAAAAAGGTCCCTTCACCATCTCCTTGGCAATGGTTTTAGGTGAAAACCATGCTAAAAAGACGTAAATCTCAAATTATTATTAGACCTTATAAGAAAAAACGAAAAAAAAGAAAAAAATGGTTTCTAGGAATTTTAATAATAGGGGTTATTCTTACCTTTTCTATCTATTTGATTCTAAGTTTTATAGTTAAAAGAGAAATGAAAAAAATTGAAGAAATTAAAAAAGAAAATAGATATTACAGAAAAGAAATTCAGAAATTATCTAACTCTGATATACCTTATGAAGAGCTTTTAAGGACAAGGTATGGCTATATAAGAAAAGGAGAAAAGGTAATTATATATTCTCCTTATTATTATTATAATAAAAATGAAACCAAAGAGGAGGTAGGGGAATGAAATATGTAGTATTAGAGGGTATCTATGAAGGAGAGGGTGTAAAAATAGGTATAGTGGTAAGCAGATTTAATATTTTTATAACTCAAAAACTCTTAGAAGGGGCTTTAGATATATTGAAGAGGCATAAAGTTTTAGAAGAAAATATATATATTACTTGGGTTCCTGGGGCTTTTGAAATTCCTCTCATAGCAAAAAAATTAGCAGAAACTAAAAAATTTGATGCTATTTTATGTTTAGGTACAATTATAAGAGGAGCAACACCTCATTTTGAATATATAGCTGCAGAAACCTCAAAAGGTATAGCGCGAGTAATGCTTGAAACAGGTATACCAGTTATTTTTGGTATTTTAACTACAGATACTATAGAGCAAGCTATAGAAAGAGCTGGAACCAAAGCTGGCAATAAGGGAGCTGAAGCAGCTTTAGCAGCTTTAGAAATGGTTAATCTCATAAAAAGGATTACTCACTTCTAATCGGAGGAACACAATGAAAACCTTAAATGATTTTGATTTAAAAGGAAAAAAAGTTTTTATTAGAGTAGATTTTAATGTTCCTATGGAAAATGGGAAAATTACTGATGATACAAGAATTATTGAAACCCTTCCTACTATCAATTATGTAGTTAATTCCTTTGGTAAAGCGATTCTCTGTTCCCATCTTGGAAGACCAAAAGGAAGAACTCCTGAATATTCTTTAAAGCCAGTTTATGAATATTTAAAAAAAGTTCTTAAAGCACCAGTGAAGTTTTTGGAAGATGTTACAAGTGAGGAAGCAGATAAAGTTTTAGAAGAATTAAAAGAAGGAGAAGTTTTACTTTTAGAAAATGTAAGATTTTATGAAGGGGAAATAAAAAATGATTTAGAATTTGCAAAGATTTTAGCTAAATTTGCAGATATATTTATTAATGATGCCTTTTCTGTATCTCACAGAACTCACGCCTCAGTAGTGGGAGTTCCTCAACTTATTTCTGAAAAAGGAATGGGATTTCAAATGGAAAAAGAATTAAAATTTCTTTCTAAAATTGTAGGTAAACCAGAACGACCTTTTTATGCTATAGTAGGAGGAAGTAAAGTTTCTAATAAAATAGGGATTTTAAAAAATCTCCTTTATAAAGTAGATAAATTAATTATAGGTGGAATTATGGCAAATACTTTTTTAGCTGCCAAGGGATACTCAGTAGGAGATTCTTTATTAGAAAGTGAGTGCATAGATATAGCTAAACAAATAATGAAAGAGGCTAAAGATCAGGGAGTTAAGCTTTATCTTCCTATAGATGTAGTGGTTGAAAGAGAAGGTGTGGCTAAAAAAATAGAATTAAATGAAATAATTAAAGAAGACAAAATTTATGATATAGGAGAGTTAACTGTAGAGCTATTTTCCCAAGCTATAGAAGGAGCAAATACTCTTGTATGGAATGGTCCTCTTGGTTATTGTGAAAAACCTCCTTTTCATAAGGGAACTGTAGCTTTAGCAAGAAAAATAGCAGCTCTTCCTGGAACTACTATTGTAGGAGGAGGTGATACAATTTTAGCTATTAAACTTGCTGGGGTTGAAACCTCTTTTTCTTATATATCTACAGCTGGAGGAGCCTTTTTAGAATATCTTGAAGGTAAAGAACTTCCTGGATTAAGGGTTCTTAAAATTTAGAAACAAAAAAAAATGAAAAAATACCTTTTTGCTGGAAACTGGAAAATGAATAAGACTTTAAAGGAAACAGAAGAATATTTTAATAAATTTTTGAAAAGACTTCCTGAAATTGATTTTTCCAATAGAGAAATAATGATAGCTCCACCTTTTACTATTTTAGCTTATTCTCAAAATTTTATAAAAAATAGCCCTTTAAAATTAGGAGCACAAAATTCCTGCTGGGAAGAAAGAGGAGCTTTTACAGGAGAAATATCACCTGTTATGCTTAAAGAATTTGGTATTGAGTATGTTATTTTGGGACATTCTGAAAGAAGATATATTTTTGGAGAATCTGATCAATTAATAGCTAAGAGAGTAGAAGGAGTTTACAAATTTGGACTCATTCCTATTTTATGTGTGGGAGAAACCTTAGAAGAGAGAAATAAAGGTAAAACCTTAGAAGTTATAGAAAGACAACTTTTAGAGAGTCTTTCTAATATTAAAAATATAAAAGGGGATAAAATTGTTATTGCCTATGAACCTGTATGGGCTATTGGAACTGGAATTAATGCAACTCCTGAGGAAGCAGAAGAGGTTCAGTCCTTTATTAGAGATAGGTTAAAAAACCTTTATTCAGAAGAAATAAGTATGCAAATTAGAATTCTTTATGGAGGAAGTGTTACCCCAGATAATATTCAGGATTTAATGAAAAAACCTAATATAGATGGTGTTCTTGTGGGCGGTGCCTCTCTTGATCCAGAAAAATTTTTTAAAATTTGTAATATAAAGGTGGAGAAGGAGTAAAATGTTAGAAGAGGTATGTCCATTGCCTGATTATTCAAATGTTCCAAAAGAAATATTAGAAATTCCCCAAAAATATAAAAATATTGTTATAGTTGGAGCAAGCCATAATCCTGAGCGTCCAAGCTATATGGTTATGGAGTATCTTATTAAAGAAGGATTTAATGTAATTCCTGTTAATCCCGCAAGAGAAGAGATTTTAGGAAAAAAAGTTTATCCCTCCTTATCAGATTTGCCTTCCGATTTTTATCCTGAAGTTATTATTATTTTTAGAAGATCTGATCAAGTATTACCTATTGTAAAAGAAGCTATTAAATTAAAACCAAAAGTAATATGGATGCAAGAAGGGATAATTAATGAAGAAGCTAAAAATTTAGCAGAAAAAGAAGGAATAAAGGTAATCATGAATAGATGTTTTAAAAAAATTCATATTTTAAGCAAAAAAATTTAATAAATGTCTGTTTCAAAAACTTCTTTAGAGCTTTATAGTACACTTGAAGAGCTTAGAAATAAAATTTTTAAAAATAAATATGAGCTTATAGAGTTAAATCTCACTAATATAGTCCTTTCTGCTCAAAAATATTTATCTTTGATAAACTTAAACGAGATATTTTTAGAATTTCTAATAAGACTTTCTGAGGCTATTTATTTAAAAAGCTGTCTACTACTTAATATCCACAATGAAAAGGAAGAAAAAAATGAAAATTTAGAAGGACCTTCCTTTAAAGAAATTTTAGAAGAAAAGTTTAATTATTACCAAGCCTTACCTTTTGGAAGAATTCTTTTTGAGAAAATTTTCTTAAGTAGAATTCCTTATATTTTTGAAAGAGCTGACAAAAAGAGTTTTGCAGGAGAGAAAGAAAAAAACTTAATTTTAAGAGCTATTTTATCGGTTTTAAGTAAGGAGGAAGTTAAAGAAGAAATACTTAAAAATTTTTCTTCTCTATTCATAGATCCTTATTTAGAAAACCTAAAAAAATATTTAGAGAAAAAATTATCTTTTTCTTTTAGGGAATTAATAAAGGAAAAAAAAGAAACTGAATTTTTAAAAATTGCTTATTATTTTTTAGCCCTTCTATTCTTATATTTAGAAGGCTTTTGTTATATGGTTCAAAATAGTGAAAACGAAGATATTATAATTTTTTCAAAGAGACATTTATAATAAAAAAGTGCTTAAGATAAAAAAGTGAAGAAAAATTAAGAAAATTAAATAAAAATTAACAAATTTTTAAGAGAGATAAAGAATTATAAGTGTTTATCACTTTTTTAAAGCTTGACTTTTAAGTAAGCAAAATAAAAATCCAAAATAATAATCTAAAAATAAATAATTAGGGAAGGAGATATGGCTTATAAAATTTCACATAATCCTGAAGTTTGTGATGGTTGTGAAGAATGTGTAAAATCTTGTGCTGAAAATCATTTCGGATTAAGTAACTGCGGGATTTATAAAGTAGGAGATAAGTTCTACTATTTTTCCTGCATGCATTGTAAAAAACCTCAATGTGGAGCTTCTTGTCCTGTGGGAGCAATAAGTATTAAAGATGGGGCAGTAACTTTCAATATGACACTTTGTGTAGGATGTAAAAATTGTGTGGAGGCTTGTCCTTGGGGAGTTCCTAAATTTAATTTTAATACAGGAACTATTAATAAATGTGATCTTTGCTATGATAGACTTATTAGAGAAGAACTTCCATTTTGTGTAAGTGCCTGTCCTAATAAAGCTTTAGAAGTAAAGAAGGTAGAAGCTAAGCCGAAACCAAAGGCAGAAGAAGCAAAACCAGAAGAGGAGAGTGGCTAAAATGGGACCATATTTTAGTCTTTTTCTTTTTGCTCTATTTCTTTTGGTGCTTGGTATAGCCCTTGTGGTACTTAATATTTTTTTAGGGCCAAGAAGGGTGCATCCAGAAAAATTGATTCCTTACGAATGTGGACTTGATCCCTCAGGCGATGCAAGAATACCTTTTAGAGTGAGGTTTTATTTAATAGCAGTTTTATTTTTAGTATTTGATGTGGAAATAATTTTTCTTTATCCATGGGCAGTTATTTTTGAAGAATTAAGTTGGTTTGGTTTTGTAGAAATAGGAGTTTTTGTATTAATGTTATTAATAGCATATATTTACGCTTGGAGTGAAGGAGCGTTAAAATGGGAATAGAAAAAGAAACTATTGAGATAGCCCCAGGTGTTAGACAAGTTCCAGGAACACCCGTGATTTTAAGCCCCATTGATAAAATAATCAATTGGGCTCGAGCAGGTTCAATGTGGCCTGTGACCTTTGGTCTTGCTTGCTGTGCCATTGAAATGATGGCTACAGGAGCAAGTCACTTTGATTTAGACAGATACGGAATAATTTTTAGAGCAACCCCTCGTCAAGCAGATGTTCTTATTGTCGCGGGAACAGTTACTAAAAAAATGGCTCCTATTGTAAGAAGGGTATATGATCAAATGCCTGAACCAAAGTATGTGATTGCTATGGGAAGTTGTGCTTGCTCTGGTGGTATTTTTAAAACCTATTCTGTTGTTCAAGGAGTAGATGAATTTTTACCTGTAGATATTTATGTTCCAGGTTGTCCTCCAAGACCTGAGGCACTACTTTTTGGACTGTTAAATCTTCAGCAGAAAATAAAAAGTGAAGCTAAAAAATGGGGTTTTTGGAGATAAGCGATGGAAGAATTGTTAAATGAACTAAAAGAAAAGTTTTCATCAGTTATTATAGAAATTCAAAAAAAGGATTATCCTACTTTAATTTGTAAAAGGACTGGATTTTTAGATTTAATGAAGTATTTAAAAGATGAAAAAGGTTTTAAATATCTAATTGATCTCTGTGGAGCAGATTATTTAGAATACAAATATAAGAATTTTGAAGAACGTTTTGAAGTGGTTTACCATCTTTATAATCTTGATAATAAAGTCCTTTTAAGACTGAAAGTAAGAGTTCCAGAAAAGGATTGTTGGCAATATTCAGTTACACCTTTGTGGAGAACAGCTAATTGGTTTGAAAGAGAATGCTATGATATGTTTGGTATAAGTTTTAGGGGTCATCCTAACTTAAAAAGAATTCTTATGCCTGATGATTGGGAAGGACATCCTTTAAGAAAGGATTACCCAGTTTATTTAGAAGAAGAGCAAGAATGGAAAACCTATAAAGAATTTAAAGAAAAAATTAAAGAACAAAGCTAAAGGAGATTTTATGGCTACATACTTAGAAATTAATAAAAAACAGGTAAATGAGGAAAAGTGGGAAGAGCCTTTTTATATTAATATGGGGCCTCAGCATCCCTCTACTCATGGAGTTTTGAGGCTTTTTCTGGAATTGGAAGGAGAAACTATTGTTAATTGTACACCTATAATAGGTTATCTACATAGAGGAGTTGAAAAATTAGGCGAAATCCTCAATTATAATCAAACTATTGTATTAAGTGATCGTATGGATTATATAGCTTCAGCTGCAAACAATACCGCCTTTGCTTTAGCTTTTGAAAAACTTATGGATTTAAAGATTCCAAGAAGAGCAAAACTTTTAAGAACTATTGTTTGTGAAATGGCAAGAATTTGTAATCACTTACTCTGGCTTGCTACTCATGCACTTGACATAGGAGCTATGACTGTCTTTTTATATTGCTTTAGAGATAGAGAATGGCTTTTAAATATTTATGAAAAAATTTGTGGAGCAAGACTTACTCATACTTATGTCAGGGTTGGTGGAGTAAGACAAGATTTTACTCAAGAAATTATAGATGAGCTTTATAAATTTACTGAAGAATTTCCTCCAAGAATTTATGACTATGAAACTTTAATTGATGTGAATAGAATTTGGCTTAAAAGAACTAAAGGAGTAGCAGTTGTTCCTGCAGAAGATGCCATAAATCTTGGATTAACTGGTCCTGTTTTAAGGGGATCTGGAGTACCCTATGATGTGAGAAAATTTAGACCCTATGATGCTTATGTAGAAGTAGATTTTATCGTTCCTACAGGTAAAAATGGGGATACCTACGATAGATACCGTGTTAGAATGGAAGAACTGAGACAGGCAAACAGAATTATAAGACAATGTTTAGATAAACTTCCTGAAACTCAAGGAGAACCAGTAGTTGCAGAAAATGCCCCTGATCTTTTAATACCTGAGAAAATTAAAAAACCTGAACCTAAACCTGTACCTAAGAAAGGTGTTATTTTTAAAGGAGAAGAAATTCCTGTAGTTCCCCCAGGAGAGGCATTTGCCTCTATAGAATCACCAAAAGGAGAATTAGCAGTTTATGTTATAAGTGATGGTTCAAATAAACCTTGGAGACTAAGAATTAGAACACCTTCTTTTGTTCATATTTCAGCTATACCTTATATGTCTAAAAATCACTTGATTGCAGACCTTATAGCCATAATAGGAACCTTAGATATTGTTTTAGGTGATTCTGATAGATAAGGAGGTGAAATGTTAGAGAGGTTAATATATTTTTTAATAGCTGCAGCTACTTTGTTAGTTATTGCATTACTTCATGTAGCATATTTAACCTATGCAGAAAGAAAGATCATAGCTCGTATGCAACAAAGACTTGGTCCTAATAGGGTTGGTCCAAGAGGTTTACTTCAGCCTATTGCAGATATGTTAAAATTATTAACTAAAGAAGATCTTGTTCCTTATGGAGTTGATAGACCTATATTTTATATAGCTCCTTTTATTTCCCTTGTTTGCGCAGGAACAGGGGTTGCTCTTATTCCTCTTTGGGAAAAATTTATAATTAGCAACATAAATGTTGGTTTATTATTTATTTTGGCCTTAAGTTCTCTTAGTGCTTATGGAGTCATTCTTTCAGGATGGGGATCTAATTCAAGATATGCTTTCTTAGGAGGTTTAAGAGCGAGTGCTCAAGTTATTAGCTATGAAATTGCTATGAGTCTTGCTCTTTTGAGTGTAGTCCTTATGGCTGGAAGTCTTAATTTAAAGGACATTGTTAATGCACAGATTAATTCTCCTTACAAAGTCTATCTTATTCCTCAGATTATTGCTTTTTATGTATTTATAATTTCAGCCATAGCAGAATGTAATAGAATACCTTTTGATTTACCAGAAGCAGAAACAGAGCTTGTTGCAGGATATTTTGTAGAATATAGTGCTATGAGATTTGCTATATTTTATCTTGCAGAATATTTTGGTATGGTTGTTATGAGTGCACTTGCTGTTACTTGTTTTTTAGGTGGTTGGATTGGGCCTTTTGAAGTTCCTTATATTCCCTTTTTCTGGTTTTTAATAAAATTATATTTCCTTTTATTTGTTTATATTTGGGTTAGAGCAACTCTTCCTCGTTATCGTTACGACCAATTAATGGGACTTGGTTGGAAGGTATTAATTCCTCTTGGTATTATTAATTTATTTTTAACTGCCCTTTTGAAACTAATATTCTAAGAGGGTAAGGGAATGAGGATATTGGAAAAGGCTTTACTTATTGAAATCTTAAAGGGACTTGCTTTAACTCTAAGAAAGATGTTATTTGCTAGACCAGTAACTATTCAATATTATGATAAGGTAAGACCAGTTCCTGCTCCAGGTTTTAGAGGACGTCATGCTTTGGTTAAAGATGAAAATACAGGAGATACTTTATGCATAGCTTGTTTACGTTGTGTAAAAGTATGTCCATCAAGATGTATAAATATAGAATATGAAGCAGATCCCGAAACAAAAAAAAGAAAAATTGTTAAATATGAAATAGAAGCCCTCAGATGTGTTTATTGTGGTTATTGTGAGGAGGTCTGTCCAGTTAATGCTATCGTTCTTACAGAATATTATGAATATATAGGGTTTAAAAGGGAAGATCTCTTTTTTGATAAGGAAAAACTTCTTAAAAACTGGGATGAATTTATAATTACTCAAAAAAGACCTTATTTGAATCCATTCTGGAAACCAAGAGGTATTCCTGAAAAGTTTTTACCTGCCAAAAAACGTCAATTTACAGGAGTATAGATATGAATTGGGATTTGATAATTTTTTATTACTTAGCTATTGTAATGATATTTTCAAGTGTTTTTGCTATCTTTTCAAGACACCCAGTATATACAGTTTTACTGGTATTGATAATGATAATTCATCAAGCCTTTTTACTTTTAACTCTTGGTGCAGAATTTTTAACTGTTGTACAGTTAATAGTTTATGCAGGTGCAATATTAGTTCTCTTTTTATTTGTAGTTTATTTAATAAATTTAAGAAGAGAAACCAAAAGAAATGTTTTTATAAGAAGAGCCAGTTTAATAGCTATAATTTTCTTACTTTTGGGAGTTTTTTTAGTAACAAATTTTTTTAGTTTAATTTCTTTGAAACCATCTTTTAAAGTCTATTTACCCTTTAGTGTAGAGGAAAAAAGTAATGTATGGTGGATAGCAAACTATCTTTTTAAATCCTATCTTTTACAATTTGAAATAATAGGTGTAATTCTGTTAGTGGCTATATTTGGTGCTGTATTCTTAATAAGAAAAGTAAAAACTTTTGAATAAAAAGGAGGCAAAATGCCAAGCTTAGAGCAATATATTATTTTAGCCACAATTCTTTTCTTGATAGGGCTTTTTGGATTTCTTACCAGAAGAAATCTTATTGTTATTCTTATTTCTATAGAGATAATGCTTAACGGAGTTATTGTATTATTTGCTGCTATCTCTTATTTTACTAAAGATATAAGTGGATATATTATAGTATTTTTTATTATAGCAATGGCTGCAGCTGAAGCTGCTATAGGACTAAGTTTAGTTGTTTTAATATATAAAAGGCTTAGAACAGTTTACTCAGATGAGATTACAACTTTTAAGGGGTAAAGTATGGTGGAAAGACATTTTGAGTTAATTACCAATTTTGATATTTATGTATTTTTAATACCCTTTTTACCTTTAGTAGCGAGTGCTATAACGCTTATCCTTGGCAGGAAATATTTTAGAGATAAAGCACATCTTTTACCTATACTAGCTTTATTCTTTAGCTTTCTATTTTCTGTTAAAGTATTAATAGAGGTTATAAACGGGAAAATATATAATTTTGATGTTTATACTTGGATGTTTGCCTATGATCTAAAGGTTGGTTTAGGATTTTTGGTTGATCCTCTTTCTGCAGCGATGATAACCATGGTAACCTGTGTATCTTTTCTTATTCATGTTTATTCTGTGGGTTATATGGGAGGAGATCCAGGATATTATAGATTTTTTGCTTACATATCCCTTTTTACTTTTTTTATGTTAATGCTTGCGCTCGCTAATAATTTAGCTCAGCTTTATTTAGGATGGGAGGGAGTTGGACTTTGTTCCTACTTTCTTATTGGTTACTGGTACCGTAAAAAGAGTGCTTCTGATGCAGGAAAAAAAGCTTTTATAGTTTGTAGAATAGGAGATTTTGGTTTTGCTTTAGGAATTTTTTTGGCTTTTTATTTTTTAGGAACTTTATATTACCATGAAATCTTTTCTAAACTTCCAGAAATTTCTAATAAATATATAGGAGTTTTAGGCTACGAAGTTCATGTTCCTTTTTTAATTGCCTTTCTTTTATTCTGTGGTGCTATGGGTAAAAGTGCTCAGTTTCCGCTTCATGTATGGCTTCCTGATGCTATGGAAGGTCCCACTCCTGTTTCAGCCTTAATCCATGCTGCTACTATGGTAACAGCTGGAGTTTTTATGGTATGTAGACTTAATCCCCTCTTTGAATTATCTGATGCTATGATGTTTATAGTTGCCATAATTGGAGCATTTACTTGTTTTATGTCAGCAAGTATTGCACCAACCCAATTTGATATAAAAAGAGTTATTGCTTATTCAACCCTTTCTCAACTTGGTTACATGTTTATGGCTTGTGGAGTAGGAGCATTTATAGCAGGGATGTTCCATCTTCTTACTCATGCTTATTTTAAAGCACTTTTATTTTTAGGAGCTGGAAGTGTTATTCATTTACTCCATCATGCACCTGATCCAAATGATATAAGGATAATGGGTGGATTAAAAAAATACATGCCTATAACCTTTTGGACTCTTTTAATAGCAAGTTTATCTATTTCTGGAATTCCAGGATTTGCAGGATTTTTTAGCAAAGATGAAATCTTAGCACAAGCTTTCTTTTCTAAATATCCCTGGGGTAAATTTATATGGTTTATAGGATTGTTAGTTGCTGCCATGACTGCCTTTTATACCTTTAGAATTATTTTTAGAGCTTTTTATGGAGATTTTAAAGGCTGGGAATATATACACGGGAAACCTCATGAGTCTCCAAGAGTTATGACTATTCCTCTTATTTTCCTTGCTATAGGTTCTGTAGTTGCTGGTTGGATAGGAATTCCTCAAGTTTTAGGGGGAAGAAATTATATAGAAGAATTTTTAGTACCTGTACTTGGGCATCCAAGAATTGTTCACGAAGTCTCCCATTCTACAGAATATTTACTTATACTTCTTTCAGTATTGGCAGGTCTTTTTGGGATCTTTTTAGCTTGGTTAGTATATATTAAGAGGCCAGAACTTGAAACATTTTTCTCTAAAAATGTTAAATCTCTTTATACTTTTTTGTTTAGAAAATGGTACTTTGATGAATTGTATCATTATACTGTAGTAAATCCCACTTTATGGATTTCAAGACAAATTGTAGTAGCTATTACAGACAATACTATTATAGAAGGAATTGTTAATGGTAGTGCAAAGCTTATAGATAAAACCGGGACAGGATTAAGAATTATACATACTGGAATTATTAACCATTATTCTACTTTTATTTTAATTGGTATAATTGTATATCTTTTGGTTTATTTATATTTGAAATAGTTGGAATGGGGGAGTATTATGGAATCTTTATTAAATAACTTGCTTTCTTGGATTATCTGGTTTCCTCTTGTTGGGATATTAATAATACTTTTTACTGATAGAAAGCATGAATCGTTTATAAAATGGGTATCTCTAATTACTATTGTTATTGATACTATTTTGTCTATTTATTTACTTGTAAATTTTGATTTTTCTAAAACTGGATTTCAGTTTGTAGAAAAAAAGCGTTGGGTAGAGTTTATTAATTCCTATTATTTTTTGGGTGTTGATGGTATAAGTATCCTCTTCATTCCTCTTTCAACTTTAACTACTCTTCTTTGTGTATTAATTTCCTGGGATTCAATTAAGGAATTAGTGAAGGAGTTTTATTTATCTCTTCTTTTTACCAATATTGCTATGGTAGGAACATTTTGTGCTCTTGATTTAGTTATATTTTATCTCTTTTGGGAAGCAATATTAATTCCTATGTATTTAATTATTGGAATTTGGGGTGGACCAAGAAGAATATACTCTACTATAAAATTCTTTCTCTATACTTTTTTTGGTTCGGTTTTCATGCTAATTGGAATAATATATCTTTATATCAAATTTGGTACCTTTGATTATACCATACTTGTTAATCAAAAGTATCCCTTTTTAGTTGAAAGTCTTCTTTTCTTAGGTTTTGCTATTGCTTTTGCTATTAAAGTTCCTATGTGGCCTGTTCATACATGGCTTCCTGATGCTCACACAGAAGCTCCTACTGCAGGATCTGTTATCTTAGCTGGGATCTTAATTAAATTAGGAGCTTATGGATTCATAAGGTTTTCTTTACCTATGTTTCCACAGGCATCTCTATACTTTTCAAAATTAATGTTAGTTCTTTCTGTAATTGCAATTATTTATGCTGGACTTGTATGTTTAGTAGAAGAAGATTTGAAAAGGCTTATTGCTTATAGTTCAGTAAGCCATATGGGATTTGTTACTTTAGGCATTTTTTCCTTTAATCCTATAGCTATGAAAGGTGCAATCTTACAAATGATAAACCATGGTATCGTAACTGGTGCCCTTTTTATGTGTGTGGGAATAGTTTATGACAGAACCCATAGTAGAGCTATAAGCTATTATGGAGGGCTTGCAACCTCCATGCCTGTATATGCTGCATTTTTTATGGTATTTACTTTAGCCTCCATAGGTCTTCCTGGAACGAATGGATTTATAGGAGAGTTTCTTATCCTTTTAGGAACTTTCCTTTCTAATAAAACAATAGTAGTTTTTGGAGCCTTAGGAGTGATTGTAGGAGCAGCTTATATGTTATGGCTTTATCAGAGGGTATTTTTTCAAGAACTCAATCCTAATGTTGCAAAAATGCCACCCT
Organism: uncultured Thermodesulfatator sp.; assembly: GCA_964464535.1. GTDB lineage: Bacteria > Desulfobacterota > Thermodesulfobacteria > Thermodesulfobacteriales > Thermodesulfobacteriaceae > Thermodesulfobacterium. Next base: position 67,074 of record CAYXGJ010000002.1, read on the forward strand.
TAAAAATTAACGAATTAGCAGCCCTTATTTTGCCAACTATATTGGTATTTTGGATTGGTTTGTATCCTAATCTATTTTTAAACTTTATGACTACCTCGGTTCAGAATTTATTGATGAATTTGAAGTAATTTGGAGGTATTTATGGGGATTACTCTAAATTTTTCCGTGATATTAACAGAAATAATTTTTGTCCTTATTTCTTCCTTCATATTTCTTATAGATAAATTTATTAAGAATAAAAATTATGCTTTTTATGTTACTCTCATAACCCTTATTTTAGCCTGTTATTTAATTTTATTTGTCCCCTTTGGAGAATTTACTTATGCTTATAAAGCAGATTTTTATTCTTCAACTTTAAAACTTTTCTTAGTTCTGGGTACCTTATTAATTTCTTTAATTTCTTATAATTACTTACAATATTATATCAATTTAAACTCTGGTGAATACTATGGGTTATTACTCTTTTCAATAGTAGGGGCATTTTTAATGCTTTCTGGAATGGATCTTATTACTATATATTTAGCTTTGGAATTAATGAGTTTTCCTGTTTATTTTCTTATTGCTTTAAATTATGCCTATAATAGACCATCCTTAGAAGGTGCGTTAAAATATTTTATTGTAGGAAGCCTTGGATCAGTTTTTATTCTTATAGGTTTAGGAATAATATATTATTTTACTGGGACATTTATTCTTCAGGAAATTTCTCAAATTTTAGAGAAGAATTTGTATTTAAAGGAACTTTTAGCTGGATTTATTTTTATTCTTATAGGTTTTTCCATAAAACTTTCTTTAGTTCCTTTTCACATGTGGGCTCCTGATGCTTATGAAAGTGCACCAGTTCCTATAACCTCTTTTATAGCAGGAATTGTTAAATTTGCTGTTATTGCTACTTTGGTTAAAATAATTTTAATAGGATTTAATTCTTTAAGAATAGAGATAGGAGAAGTTCTTATACCTATAATTTTAGCAAGTATTTTAATTGGAAATATTATGGCATTTAAACAAGACAACATTATAAGAATGTTAGCTTATTCATCTATTGCTCATGCAGGCTATGCCGGATTAGGACTTATTAGTGCTGATTACGTGGGTTATAGTTTTACTATATTTTATATGTTAGTTTATTTAATTATGGTAATAGGAACATTTTCTGTCTTAGTATTTTTAGCTAATTTCAAAAAGGAACTTCTTCACATTCCCAGTATGGCCTCTCTTTGTGAAAAAATACCTTTTGTAAGTCTTTTGTTTTTGGTTCTTATGTTTTCTTTAGCAGGTATTCCTCCTACAGCAGGATTTATAGCTAAATTTTATATTTTTATGAGTTTGATAAAAGCCAAATATGTATGGGTAGCCCTTATTGCTATTTTATTTGCTGTGATTGGAGCTTATCCCTATTTAAGAGTTTTAAAAGTTATGTATATGGATAAACAAGAATTTGAATTTAAGTTTAAATATGATTTTACCTTTTTAATTCCAGTATGTGTCACTGTTTTTTTAGTAATTATAATTGGTGTTTACCCTAAACCTTGGACAGATATTATCTATAAAACTATGTATTTTTACATTACCTCTTTGTTATATCTTTATTAAATATAGAAAAAATATTAATCTGAAAATATTTCCTTCTTTATCTTTTAAGTAGGAAAAAATTTCTTTAATCTTATTAAGGATTCCTTAGAAAATCTTAGAAAAATTCTTTTTTTATTTTTGGCATAGTTTTTGCAATTTTAATTTTACCGAATTTGGTAGAGGAGATAAAGAGTGATTAAAGTTTCAAACAATTTTTTCAACTTAAATATACAGAATTTAAATGACCTTTCTTATAATAAAGGAAGTATATCTAATTTATTTTTATCTATTCTTATAAATTTAATAAATAACCAATTTTCAAAAAATCAAAATTCTTCAGAAGACCTTACTATTTCCGAAATATTTAATACAAATCTTAATAAAAATCTTGACCAATATTCAAATTTAATAGAAAAATCTTACGAAAACAAAAATTTAAATTTAATAAGCTTATATTTGTTTTATATATTTAACAATAATGAACCAGATTCTATAGAGGAGAAAAATTTGGTTAGCTCAGAACTTAACAAGATAGATAAAATTAATAATTTCCAGTTTGATGATGGAAAATCCCTTTTTATTAAGAAATTAATTTTCTTTTTGTTAAATCATAAAGAAGCTGATTTTTCTCAATTAAATCAAATTTTTGAAAAGGCTTTTACTAATTTTAATATAGAAAATATAACCAATAAAGAAGGGGAATTTTCTCAAATTTTAAATATTTCTGGGAATAAAAATTATAATGAAGATGGAACTTTAGTTAAAGAATATAGAGATTTAAATAAAATTATAGATGATAAAACTTTTTATGTACAGGAAAATAAAGAAAACATTCAATCCAATAAAGAAGATTTCAAGTCTTATGTAAATACTTTTCAGAGGTGTGACCAATATAAAATTAAGGAAGATCTAAATTTACAATTTAAATTTAGTAATAAAAATATAGCTCAAAATGAATCAAAAGAAGAGTTTAGTGAAAAAGTTTTAAATATAAGAAGAAATTTTAGTAACTTTATCTTAAAGCATAATGATTTAGAAGTAAAAAAGGGAGAAATATTGAAGGAAGAATTAAAATTTTATAATCCCTCAGAAAGGAAATTTGAAATGGAAGTAAATGATTTTCAAAAAATTTTTGATGCTGGTTTAATAAAAAGTGATTTTAGAATGGAAAACATAATTAAAGTAGAACATACCAAAACTATTGATTTTCATAAATTTCCAGATGGCTTTTTAGAGATGATTAAAGAAATGAGTTTAGAGATACAGCCAGAGGGTGAGAAAAGAGCTTTTATAAAACTTGAACCACCTGAGATAGGCTCTCTTGATTTAGAAATAAAGGTTAAAAATAAAAATATAGAAATAATTGTTAGAGTTGAAAAGCCTGAATTATTGCAAGAAATGAAGCACAATTTGCATCTTATAAAAACTGGATTAGAAGAGTCAGGTTTTAATTTGAAAGAAATTCAGCTATTTTTGAGTTCTAATTTTAATGACAAAAACTTGGTGAAAGATTTTAGTAAAGAAGAAAGAAATTATTCTCAAAAAACAGAAGTTGAAGAGATAAAAGAAATTGATGAAAAAAGATTTAAAAATAAGGATTTAATTAAGTTTTACAATAGAAATGGTAAATATTATTACATTGTTTAAGGGGGTAAGATAATGGTATCTCAGGTAAATAATATAACTACTGCTGGTAATTCAAATATTCAGAGAGTTCCAAAGAAAAGTTTAGATATTCAGGATTTTATTCAACTTTTTATTACTCAACTTCAGTATCAAGACCCTATGAATCCTATAGAAAATAATGAAATGGCAATTCAGCTTGCTCTTTTTAATCAAGTAGATCAGCTTTTTAAAATTAATGAAACCCTTGGTACCTTAGTTAATATAGCTAAGTCCTTAGATTTAGCTTATATATCAAATCTTGTGGGTAAAAAGGTTAAAGTAGAAACAAATGTAGGAAGGGTAGAAAATGGAGAATTTATTGGAGGGGAATTTAATTTAGATGAACCTGTTAATTGTTTAGAAATTGTGATAAAAGATGATAAAGGAAATTTAGTTGACAAAATAAAATTAAATGGACTTAGAGCAGGAAATTACAAAATTGAATGGGATGCTACAGATCTAGAAGGAAATAAAGTTCCTGATGGTAATTACATATTTTCAATAATTATTCCTGAAAATACCAATCAAATTATAACTCCCACTATGATAGCCAAAGTAACAGGAGCTAAACTTGGAGATAATACCCAGATAGTTATTAATGAAAATTACACCTTAGATTTAAAAGATATAAAAGAATTAATAGGAGAGTAAAGATGGGAATATTTGGAACAATATATATCTCCTATAGCGGTGTTTATACTACTACTATAGGTATGAGGGTTACAGCAGACAATATTGCTAATCTTAATACTACAGGTTTTAAAGGAAGTAGGTATGAATTTGCAAACCAATCGATAATAGCAAACAATGAAGCATTTATAAAAGATAAGGGATTGGGAAGTATAGTTAAAGATATTAGAACTTTATATACTCAGGGAGGAATTAATACTACAGATATTCCTACGGATTTAGCTATTTCTGGAAAGGGATTCTTTATATTATCTGACGAGAAGGGAGATATTTTTTATACCAGAGATGGACAGTTTTTTATAAATCAGGTAGATGAAAATCATTTTGCTCTTCAGAATAGTGTAGGACTTTATCTTTTAGGAGCAGATCCCGCAACAGAAACTGCTGATCTAGCATCTTTAAAACCCTATCTTATCCCTAAGAGTATGCCTCCTAAAGGAACAAGTGAAATAAATCTTCAGGTTATATTTGATAGTAGGAAACCCGTAGAGGAAACTGATGTCACTTTATGGGAAAATTATAATGCTACTCAAGAGATACCTTTAAGTGAAGGCAAATATGAATTTGTTTGGAATTTACCTATTTATGATAATTTAGGGGGAGAAAGAACTCTTCAACTTTATGCAGATAGAACTTCTAACCCAAATGAATATGAACTTTTGGTCGCGCTTGAAGATCCTTCTCTTGATGGAAGAGGAGAGGGGCCCTATCAAGGTGCTTTTCTTTATGGAATTTTAACTTTTGGAGAAAATGGAGATATTACAGATGCAAAATTTTGGGAGATCACAAATACATCTTCTTTTAATCCTAATTTAGACCCACCTTTAGATTTAATCACTTTAGGAAGACCACAATTTACTTTAAATATTCAAGGGAATACGCAAACAATAACTTTAGACTTAGGATTTAAGGTAGAAGAAGATGGAGGTATTAGCAGATCTTCTTATGCTAGCAGACTTTTAGCTAATTCTTTTGTTCAACTTTATTATAATCAGAATGGATATTCTCAAGGAATGTTTGACAAAATAGAAGTTATCACTGAAGAAGGATTAATAAGAGCCTGGTATACAAACGGACAAAATTTAGGGGTAGCTAAAATATTTTTGGCTGATTTTACAGGATATGAAGATTCACTTATTAAAATAGGATTAAACTTATTTTTAGCAAAAGGAGAGGCCACACCTTTTATATTTGCTCCAGGTTTTTATGAAAGAGGTAGGGTTGTTTCAGGTGGTTTAGAGGGATCAAATGTAGATTTGGCTATTGAGATGATAAACTTAATTGTTTTACAAAGAGCTTTTCAGAGTAATGTAAGGGCAATTGTTACAGCAGACCAGCTTTTAGAAGACTTTTTTAATAAAACATAAAATAACCGATAATACAATAAAAGGAGGTGAATAAATATGGGTTTAACTGATGCCTTATTTACAGGAACAAGTGGGCTTAGATCCTTAGGGCATGGTATGAGTGTTGTAGGAGATAATGTAGCTAATCTTAATACTACTGCCTTTAAAGGTTCAAGAGTTTCCTTTAGTGATATAATGGCACAGAGCATAAATACTGCTTCTGGTTCTGGTCAGCTTGGTAGAGGAGCAACTCTTCAAGCGTTATATCCAATTTTTACTCAAGGTTCCTTTGAATCAACAGCAAACCCTACAGACCTTGCTATTGCAGGAAATGGCTTTTTTATAGTGAGCGATCCCAGAGCGACAGGTAAAGTTTTTTATACCAGAGACGGTCAGTTTATGATCGACAAAGAGGGCTATTTAGTTAATGCAGCAGGACTGAGGGTTCAAGGTTGGAAAATTGATGAAGTAACAGGAGATATAACAGGTGCTATAACTGACATTCGCATTGATAGAAGTTCACCACCTGTTAAAACAAGCTTAGTTGATGTAATTACTAACCTTAATGCAGAAGTTGAAAGAAATGTAAATATAGATAATACTATTTTCGTAGATAATGATATTACAGACGCTAGTGGAGTTACTCTTTGGGGAAAATGGGATGCCACTTTAGCCACACCCCTTGCAACAACCGATTATAACTATAGAACTTCACTTTATGTTTATGACTCCTTAGGAACACCTCATGAAATTACTATTTACTATAGAGCTGCGAATTTAACAGATGGTACCACAACCAAACCTATATATGAATTTTTAGTTACCTGTAATCCTAATGAAGACATGAGACAATATTTTCCTTATAATACAAAAAAAGGAGTATTAATGTATGGATTGCTTGAATTTGATACACAGGGAAATGTTAAAAACTTTTTGAATGTTTATAGATACGGGTGGGATGCTACTAATAATCGATATCAATTAGTTAGAATAGTTAATGATATTGGAGCACCACAGACTCCCAATGATGGATTTGCAGATAGTAACTATTTTACTACTACTATAGGAGCACTTGGAGCAAATGGCTATCCTGTATTAATAACAGATTTTTTAGGAATTGAAGTTGCAGATCCATCTGCAACGCAAATTTTACAACCCGTGGAACTTAATTTTGGATATTATCATGATGGAACTTCCTGGCGTTCTGAAACAGTAAGAACAACCCAATATTCAGCTCCATTTGCCACTTTATTTTATGACCAAAATGGATATGGACCAGGAACCTTAGAAAGCATTGCTGCTGATAATGAAGGAAGGATAACTGGTTATTATTCTAATGGAAGGGTAATTCCTCTTTGGATGGTTGCTCTTGCCAATTTCAATGCTCCAGAAAGACTTCAGAAAGTAGGAGGTAACCTTTTTAAAGAAACTACTCATTCAGGACCACCTGTTACAGGTAAGCCAGGAACTAATGGACTGGGAACAATTGCACCTAATTCCATAGAACAATCCAATGTAGACCTTGGGGAACAGTTTGTTAAAATGATAATCTTTCAAAGAGGATTTCAGGCAGATGCAAGAATTATTACTGTTTCGGATAGCATGCTTGAAGAATTAATTAATCTTAAGAGATAATAAAATTACCAACGGAGGAGGGTTCCACCAAAGGTAAACCCTCCTCCAAAGGCTACAAGTAAAATAAGATCTCCTTTTTGAAGTCTCCCTTCTAATTCAGCTTCATATAAAGCTAAAGGGATACTTGCAGCTGAAGTATTTCCATATTTATAAATATTTATATAAACTTTTTCTTTTGGAAGGTTTAATCTTTCTCTTAAGTAATCTATTATTCTTAAGTTGGCTTGATGAGGAATAAAAAGTTTAATATCTTTAGTGGTTAAGCCATTCCTTTCTAAAAGTTCAAGGGAAACCTTTTCCATCATTTTTACTGCTATTTTAAAAACGTCTCTTCCTTGCATTTTTATATAATATTCTTCTTTAGGTAATCTTTTGTCAAAAGGTGAGAAACAGGAGCCTCCTCCCTTTAAAGTAAGTAAATGCCATTGAGAGCCATCTGTTCCGAGAATAAAATCCATAATTCCTCTTTTTTCAGGTTCAGGACTTCTGCCAACAACCACTGCTCCTGCACCATCTCCAAAAAGTACACATGTATTTCTATCCTTCCAGTTTATTTTACGAGATAAAGCTTCAGCTCCAATAACAAGAATCTTCCAATTAGGATTGTTTTTTATAAACTGGTCTGCTACTGCCAAACCATAAATAAAACCAGAACAGGTAGCAGAAAGATCAAAAGCACCTGCATTGTTAGCTTTTATTCCGTCTTGTACCAATACAGATAAAGAAGGAATTAAATAATCTGGAGTAAGGGTTGTACATATAATAAGATTAACCTCTTCTGGAGAAACCTTGGCTTTTTCTAATGCTTCTAAGCTTGCCTTTATGGCATATTTACTTATATTTTCTCCATCTTCTAAAATTCTTCTTTCTTTTATTCCTGTTCGTTCTGTAATCCATTCATCTGAGGTATCTACCATTTTTTCAAGATCAAAATTAGTAAGAATTTTAGGAGGTACCCCTATTCCTATGCCAAGTATGGCAGATTTTAAGGTATTTGAAATCATAGCTCATCCTCTATCTTAAGAGTTTCTATAATAGCCTTTTCCAGTTGTTCAATAGGATTAAATTTTATAAAATTGATAGCAACTTTTATAGCATTTTCAATGGCAATTGCATCTGATCTTCCATGAGCTATTATAACATTTCCTTTTACTCCCAAAAGAGGAGCTCCTCCATGTTCTCTCCAGTCAGCTTTTTTCTTAAAATTTTTAATAGCTCCTTCAGCAAGCTTCATTCCTAAGATATAGACAAAAGAATTTTTTACTTCGCTTTTTAGCATTTCTAAAATAACCTCTGCTAACCCTTCAGAAAGTTTAAGGCATATATTTCCAATAAATCCGTCACACACAACTACATCCACATCTCCTCGGAAAATATCTCTGCTTTCTATATTTCCTACATAGTTTAAATTAGAATTAACAAAAAACTGATGAGCTTTTTTAACCAAAATGTTTCCTTTACCCATTTCTTCTCCTATAGAAAGTAAAGCAATTTTAGGTCTTTTTCTTTTCCCAACTTTTTCAAGAAATATACTTCCCATAAGTCCAAATTGAAATAGATCGAAAGGTTTTGAGTCTACATTTGCTCCTGCATCAATTAAAACAAAAGGTTCCTTTAAAGAGGGGATTAAGGTAGCTATAGCAGGACGTCTAACACCTTCTATTCTTCCAAGAATAAATATAGCACCTGCAACTATTGCTCCAGAATTTCCAGCAGAAATAAAAGCTTGTGCCTCCCCATCTTTTAGCAATTCAAGTCCTTTAAAAATAGAAGCTTTTTTCTTTTTCTTTAAAGCATCTTTTGGACTTTCATCCATTTCCACAACTTCGTCTGTATAATATAAAGAGACCCTTTCTTCGTCTTTAAAGTCTTTTAAAATAGATTCTTTTCCTACAAGACAAAGATGAAGTTCTGGAAATTTTTGAAGAGCTAATTTAGCGCCTTTTAAAGTAGAAGAGGGAGCTAAATCACCCCCCATTACATCTAATACAATCCGATACATTTTTGACTTTAGGAAAGATCAAGACTTTCCTTTTCTATAAAGGCTTTTCCTTTATAATATCCGCAATTAGGGCAAACTCTATGGGGCATTTTTGGAGATTTGCATTTTGGGCATAAAGAAAGAGAAGAAACTATTAAATGCTTATGAGCTCTTCTTTTTCCTCTTCTTGATCTGGAAGTCTTTCTTTTTGGGACAGCCATAGGAAATAACCTCCTTTTATAGTTTTTTTTCAGAAAAAAGTTCTTTTAAAACAGCAAAGGGGCTCTCCTTCCTATAAATTTTACATTTACATATATTTTCATTTAAATTTGTTCCACAAACCGGGCAGAGGCCCTTGCAATCAGGTTTACAAAGGTTTTTATAAGGGAAACTCAAAAATATTTCCTCCTTTAATAAGTCATAAAAGGAAATCCAAGAATTTTCGTAAAAACTAACCTCCATTTCTTCATCAGAAAGTTCTTTTTCCTCCTCTATATTAAGCGATGCAAGAGGCAAAATATTTATTTTAAAAGTATGTTCAATAGGAAATTCATAAAAAGTTAAACATCTATCACATTCAAGAATAACTACGCCTTTTAAAAAGCCTTCCAATTTTACCTCAATCCCCAATTTTTTCAATTTAAAGTATCCAGAAAAGGGTTCTTTTATATTAAGCTCATTTCCAAGATCTGAAATATTTTTAAACTCAATTTTAATCCCCTCTGGGGGTATTTCCTCTAAAAGAATTCCCCAATTTTTAAGATCGTTCATAATATTATTTCTCCTTTGCAAATTTGTTAAAAGATAACCCCAAAAAAGATTTTGTCAAATGATAAAGATATAAAAAAATCAAACGAATAGGATATAATCTCCATGTCTAGGTAAAATTAATAGTCCCTTCTCTTTTTCTGATAAATCCTAATTTTTGAGCAAGATTTTTAATAATTCCATTTCTTCTCTAAATATTTTAGAATTTATGTTGGTACTTGTCATCAATAACTTGGGAATATTTAAAAACTCTTTTTCACTTAAACTGGAGACATAAAGGAGATAATCTTTAGCAAAAAAAATAAGCCCAATTCTTCAGATAAGAAAGACTTGTCTAGGAATATGCCCTCCCAAATTCTCTAATATTTTAAATTTCATTCCGTCTAATTTAAAATAATCTATCACAGGAAAGGCTCCACAAAATTCTTTCGGTTTTACATCAAAGATTTTCCATTTTTAGGGAATTTAGATTTGGTAAAATAATTTACCAGAACAGTAAAATAATGGTTTAATTGAAAAAGAGGGGTATCTGTTTCATAAGCTCTGTTACTTCTGTTCCACATTCTTTTTCAAAATATTTGCTTACACCTATATGATCAGCATCCTTCTGTAGGAAGTCGGGAAGATGAAACAAGCTCTTTCCTATAGGAAGAGTAAGTAATCTTTTATTGTTAAAATTATTTCCTCTTAAAAGGGAGGAAATGGCAAAGGTTAAAATTTTATTAAAAATCTGACCAGTTTCTAAGTTTTTTCAGATTCTCTATTAAAATTTATTAATGTTTCTGAGAGCATTTTAGAAATCATTATAATTTCTTTTACTTTTTTCAGTTTCTTCTTCTATTATTTTTAAGATCTAAGAAAAACCTTTCCAAAAGATTTAGACCTATTATTTTAAAGGTTTCTGGTTTGTTTTCCAAATAAAAAGAGATTTTGAGAATGTTATCGGGATTGACTATTTGAAGGGCTTCATAAAGAGTTTAAAGGGCCCCAGTTCTTTATATATTTATTCCATATTTTCTAAAAGAATTTGCCAATTTAGCAAGAAATCCTGGTTTATCTGGAACGCAAAGGACTGCCTTACATAAAAAATTAGAATTGTCCAAGGATTGCTAGAGTTGGAACATAATATTATTTTATCCCCAATATTTTAAAGTATAAACTGCCAATTAGAGGTATCCAAAAATTATCTCTTTTAGTAAAAGCCTCAACTAAAGACAAGATTATAGGGCATAAATAAAGAAAGGGAGAGGAGGTTTTTATGTTAAAAAAAAGGATTAAAGAAGAAGTTATGAAAAAGGCTAAGCTACCTTCTAAGGTTTTATTATTTTTAAGTTTAATTTTACCAAAATAATATCCAATTATAGAAGCACAAGGATCTGCTAAAGTTAAAATTAAAAGAATGATCTGAAAATATTTTAAATCTAAAATAAACCAGCTAAAAAAAATTCCAGCTAAAAAATACCAGGCATCATTTATTTTTTTATATTCTTCTTCTTTAAGAAGAGGTAACCACAGAAATTTTAGAGGAAGATACTTATAAAAAAATAAGCGCAAAAATTCAAAAAGGGATAATCCTATCCATAAAAGTATTAAAATTAAACCTAAGGAAAAATAAGAAAATTTATAGCTTAAACCGTATAGGATTAATCCTACAGATATATGAAAAAGTTTTCTATAAAGATTTATTCCCATTCAATAGTAGCAGGTGGTTTTGAAGAAATATCATAAACAACTCTGTTTACACCTTTTACCTCATTTATTATTCTATTTGATAATCTTTCTAAAATTTCATAAGAAAGTTTAACCCAATCCGCAGTCATAGCATCCTGACTTTCCACACACCTTATAGCTATTACATATTCATAAGTTCTTAGATCTCCCATTACACCAACAGTTTTTATTGGAAGAAGAACAGCAAAACTTTGCCATACCTTATAATACCATCCTGATTTGAGCATTTCTTCTGTTACAATTGCATCTGCTTCTCTTAAAATATTAAGTTTTTCTTCATCAATTTCTCCAATTATTCTTACGGCTAATCCTGGACCAGGAAAAGGCTGTCTCCAAACTATATGTTTAGGGAGTCCTAAAAGTTCAGCAATTTTTCTCACTTCATCTTTAAAAAGTTCTCTTAAAGGTTCTATTAGTTTTAAATTCATTTTTTCTGGAAGTGCGCCCACATTATGATGGGTTTTAATTGTTACAGAAGGTCCTCTAAAGGATGTACTTTCTATTACATCAGGGTAAAGGGTTCCTTGAGCAAGGTACCTAACATTTTCAAATTTTTTTGCTTCCTTTTCAAAAATTTCAATAAAGGTTTCCCCAATAATTCTTCTTTTTTCCTCTGGATCTTTAATCCCTTTTAGACGAGATAAAAATGTATAACCTGCATCTACATAATGAACTTTAAGTCCCAAGCTTCTCATCAAATCTAAAACCTCTTCAGGTTCATTTTTTCTTAAAAGACCATTATTTACAAAAATTGGGATTAATCTATCGCTTATAGCTTTATGAACAAGTATAGCTGTAACAGTAGAATCTATACCTCCTGAGAGGGCACATATAACTTTTTCCTCATCTTTAACAAGGTTGCGAATATATTTTATAGTTTCTTCAATAAAGGAGGGCATATTCCAATCAGATTTACATTTACATACTTCAAAAAGGAAATTATTTAATATTTTTGTGCCTATCTCAGTATGTATGACTTCTGGATGAAACTGAACTCCGTATAAAGCTTTATTCTCATGAGCTATTGCTGCAAAAGGAGAATTTTCAGTTTTTGCTAAAGCATAAAAACCTTCAGGTAATTTTTCAATTCTATCACTATGACTCATCCATACTTTATATTTTTTGCTTTTTTTGAGCCCTTTAAAAAGTTTATTGGTTTTTAAAATTTCTATATAAGCTGGTCCAAATTCTCTTTTATCACTTTTTTCAACAGCTCCTCCTAAAATATAGGTGATTAACTGAACACCATAACATATCCCTAAAATTGGTATTTTTAGATCAAAAATTTCTTTATTAATAAGAGGTGCATTTTTATCATATACACTACTTGGACCACCAGAAAAAATTATGCCAGAAGGAGAAAAATTTTTAATTTCTTCTAAGCTAACGAAACAGGATTTAATTTCACTATAAACTCCAAGTTCTCTTATTCTACGAGCAATAAGCTGAGTAGTTTGAGAACCAAAATCAATAACTAAAACCTTATTTTTGGGATGCATTTTTTTTATCTTCTTGTTTTTCTTAAAAAAATTAATCCTAAAAGTAAAACTAATACTAAAAAACAAATTTCTAATAATTCTATAAGAGAATATTTTAATTTTTCAATAGGAACATCTTTGGTATGGGATATTTCAAAACTTAAAATAAGAAGTCTTCTTATTAAAGCAGTTATTGCTACTAAAAGGAAAGGCTCTATACATTTTGTTGCACTTTCTTCTAATAAAGCAACTTTAACAGTATAAAAGATTTCTGTAAAAATTAAAGCAATTAAAACTTTATCTAGAAAAAGAATAGCAGCTTGGCTAAAGTTTTCATAAGAAAAAATATTTAAAAGGATTTTAAAGCCATCAAAAACAATTAGTGTAAATCCTAATAATAAACCTATAGAGATCAGATAATAGCCTATTTCTTCAAATCTTAAAAGAAAGGTTTTACTAGATATTAGCCAAGATTTAGGGTTTTTATTAATTTTCATCTAAAAACTCATTTAAAGAATTATATTTTGTCATAGTTTTAAAAAATCCCAAATTGAGAACATCTTCCAGGGCAGAGGAAGCAATTTCTAAAATTTTTAATACTTTTGGTTTTTCCTCATCTAAAAAAGGAGAGAGCACATAATCCATAACTGAGCCATTTAAAGGCTTACCTATTCCTAACCTCATTCTAGGAAATTCTGTAGTTCCTAAAGATTCAATTATAGAAAGCATTCCTTTATGTCCCCCTGCTCCACCCTTAGGTAAAATTTTAATTTTCCCTAGTGGTAAATCTAGATCATCATAAATTATAAGTAAATTGGTAGAGGCAATATTTTCTCTTGTTATCCATTTTTTAACAGCTCTTCCCGAGAGGTTCATATAGGTTAAAGGTTTTATTAAAATTGCTTTATCTTCATAAAATGCAGCTTCACTTTCCAAATCTTTATAAAACTTAAAATTTAAGTTATGTTTTTTAGCAAAATTATCTATAACTAAAAAACCAAAATTATGTCTGGTATCTTTATACTTTTCCCCTGGATTCCCAAGACCACAAAAAAGCCACATTTAAATTATTTGGTTGGTTTTTTTGGAATTTCCTCTTTTATTTCTTCTGTCTCTTCTTTTGCCTCAGTCAATATAGTTGCTACTGTTTCTTCTAGATTATCAATCACTTTAATTCCTTTAGGAATTTTTATATCTTTTACATGTAAAACATCTCCAATATCAAGATTACTTACATCAACAATTATTTTATCAGGTATATCAGAAGGAAGGCATTCTACGGTTAATTCATGTAATAAAATTTCTAAAATACCTCCTTTACTAATTCCAACAGGTTTACCTATAAATTCTAAAGGAACATCTATGGTTATAGTTTCTTTTTCATGAATAGCAAGAAAATCAATATGAATTATTTTATCTGTAACAGGATGAATCTGATAATCTTTTAAAATAGCTTGTATTTTTGATGGTTCTTTATCAGTTAGTTGTAAGTTAAAAAAAATGGTTTCTCCTTTATATTTTATCAATGCACTTTCCAATTCACTTGATTTTACAGCAATAGGTAAGGGTTGAAAGCGAGGTCCATATATTATAGCAGGAATTAATCCCTGTTTTCTTAATTTCTTATTAATTTCTTTGCCTGTTTTTTCTCTTTTAATAGCATTTAAGATAACCTGTTTCATTTTTTTCTCACCTCCTGTAAATTTTTAAATAAATAAAGAACTAATAGATTCATCAGTATGTATTCTTTTTATAGCTTCACCTAAAAGATTAGCTACAGATAAGACCTTTATTTTTTCTAAAGCTTTTGCTTCCTCTTTTAAAGGTATGGTATCACTAATAAAAAGTGCTTTTAAAGAAGATTTTTTAATTCTTTCTATAGCATTTCCAGATAAAACTGGATGAGTAGCCATTCCATAAACTTCAATTGCTCCTCTTTCTATTATAGCATCTGCTGCTTGACACATGGTTCCTGCTGTATCTATCAAATCATCTATAATAATAGCTATTTTATTCTTTACCTCACCTACAATGTTCATAACTGCGCTTTCATTAGGTTTTTCTCTTCTTTTATCTACAATAGCAATCCCTGTATTTAATCTTTTTGCGTATTCTCTTGCTCTTTCAACTCCACCAGCATCTGGGGAAACAATAACAATATTGTTACTTGGGAAATTTTCTTTTATATATTTAAGAAAGACTGGCAAAGCATATAAATGATCTACAGGAATATCAAAGAATCCTTGAATTTGACCAACATGAAGATCCATAGTAAGGACCCTTCTTGCACCAGCAACAACTATCAAATTAGCAACTAATTTAGCTGAAATAGGGGTACGGGGAGCTGTTTTTCTATCCTGTCTTGCATACCCATAATAAGGAATAACAGCTGTTATCCTTCTTGCTGAAGCCCTGCGAGCAGCATCTATCATAATTAATAATTCCATTAAATTCTCATTAACAGGTGGACATGTAGGTTGAATAATAAATACATCAGATCCTCTTATATTTTCTTTTATTTCTACAAAGAGCTCTCCGTCACTAAACCTCCTAATTGTACATTCTCCTAAAGGAATATTTAGATAATGGCAAATTTTTTGAGAAAGTTCTAGATTAGCAGTTCCTGAGAAAACTTTGAATTGGTTTATAGGCATAGGAAATCCCTCCTTTTAAAAATTAATCTAAATTTTTTACTAAAAATACTTTACAATCCTTCAAAAGAGATTTTAAAATTTTATAAACAAAAAAAGGTGGTTCTTCATAAAATACACCAAAAATAGAAGACCCTGTTCCACTTATACTTACTGCACAAGCTCCAAATTTTTTTAAAATATCTTTATAGTTTTTTAAATTTTCATATTTTTCAAAAATTAATCTTTCGAAATCATTAATAAGTCCTTGAGGTTGATACCAAGGAGGAATTTCGCTGTTATAATAAATCGGATTTTTTGATTTTGTCAATCCTAAATTTTCATAAGCCCATTTAGTACTAATTTGGAAATTGGGATATATTATAATATACCAGGCTGGAAAATTTGGGAAAGGGATTATTTCATCCCCAATTCCTACTCCTATGGCAGAAAGATAGGGACTCAAAAAAAAGGGAACATCAGCTCCTAAGATCTTAGCTAAATTATAAAGAGTTTCTGAATCTATACCATAAAGATAAGAAAGTCCTTTTAAAATAGAGGCTGCGTTACTACTTCCTCCTCCTAGTCCTGCACCAATAGGGATAGCCTTTTTAACCTTTATAGCTGATTCTTCTTTTATACCAAAAGTTTCTTTAAATAGCTTATAGGCTTTATAAGCCAGATTTTCTTCTAAAGATATAGGGAAATTACAAAAAAAATCTAAAGAAAAGCTTCTTACTCCACTTTTTATTTCAATTTCATCAAAGAGATCAATTTTTTGAAAAATAGTATATATTTCATGATAATTATCCTCTCTTTTTTTTAAGACTTGAAGGGTAAGATTAATTTTTGCAGGGGAAAGAAGAAAATAACTTTTCATGATAAAATTTATTCAACCAATTTTAAGAACTTAAGTTTGAGCTCATAAATAATACTTTGTAAAAGTTTTTCTTCATCTAAAGAGAGATTTCCTTTTGTCTTTTCTCTTAACATTTCTAAAGTATCTATAGTTTGTTTGGCAAGGGTTAAATTAACTTGCTTTTTATTAGTTATAGGATCAGGTATTTCTCCTAAATGAACTAAAGCAGCAGTATTTAAAGAAAGAACAAAAGTACTAAAGGTTATAAGATTAGAAAAAACCTCATCATATTCTTTACTCATAACTCATTTCTCCCTCTTTTTAGTTACTATAAGTTCTGTTCTACAAATATATCCACCTTTTATAGGTTTTCTTGTTTCTAAGGTTTCATGAAGTTTTTTTATTTTGTCTGTAGAATAAAATTCTTTAGCCTTCTCTAAAAAACGTTTTGCATCTTTAACTTTTCCATCTATTAAGTAATCCCTTGCCCTTTTTAAAATAGCTCTTTCTCTCTCAGAAACTCTTGCACTTCTGTCTTGAAATCCAAATATAGAAGGTAGTTTTATTACATGATTAGAATTACATTTAGGGCAGGGTGGAAAATCCTCTTCCAATTTTTGTAAAGACTCAAAAATTTCTCCACATATTTCGCATTTAAACTCGTAAATAGGCATATTTTTATTATAATATCTATTTTAAACTTTACAATAAATCCTAAATTGGAGATTTAAAAATGCTTTTAAATTTATTAAAATGTTTTATACTACCAAATTAAAACCTAAAATAACCTTTTAAACTATGTTTAAATATTTAGATAATTGGATATTACTGGTTTTGGTATCAATTGTATTAGGATTATTTATATATTTGCTTAGTCCATTATTTTATATTTTTTGTTGGGCAGCAATTCTGGCTTTTTTTATTTATCCCCTATATAGGTTTATTAATTTAAAACTCAAAAATCACAAAAGAATTTCTGCTATAATTGTAATAATGAGTCTTTTAATTTTTATCATAGTTCCTTTTGGATTTGTTTTATTTAGTTTTTACTCTCAGATTTTATCATTTTTAAAAGGTTTGGAACCACTTACTCAAAAGGATTTAACAGAATTTATCGAAAGTTTTAAAAAATACCCCCATATTTATGTATTAGTTTCTAAAATAATCGATCAAATCCAGCCTTATATTCCTCAAATTCAGGAAAAATTAGCTCAATTTATTTCAAATTTATTTCAAAGTGGGTTAGGATTTTTGAAAAATTTTATTAAGTTTCTTTTTTCTTTTGGTTTTCAAATGGCATTTACTTTAATTACTCTTTATTATCTTTTAGTTGATGGAGAAAAATTTATAAATGAAACAATAAAACTTATTCCCGGAGAAAAAGAAGAGAAAGAAAAGATCTTACAAAGAATATCTTTTATTTTGAAAGGTGTTTTATATGGAAATATTTTAACAGCTCTTATTCAAGGTTTTTTAGCTTTTTTCATATATTTTATATTAGGTATTCCTCAATATTTACTTTGGGCTTTTTTAACTATAATTGCTTCTTTTTTACCAATTTTTGGAACAGGGTTGATCTGGCTTCCTTTAACTATTTATTTACTACTTGTAGGAAGTTATATAAAGGCTTTTATCCTTTTACTTTATTCCACTTTAATAATTGCTCAAGTAGATAATATTTTAAAACCTTTTCTTATTGGAGGAAGAACAGGGATTCACAATCTTCTTGTCTTTTTTTCAGTTCTTGGTGGTCTTGCTAAATTTGGACTTTTGGGTCTTTTTCTTGGTCCAGTTATTCTTGGTTTAGTTCTTTCAATAATAGAAATTTACAAAATAAAGATTCCGCATTAAATTTCATGCCTGAACTTCCTGAAGTAGAAACAATTAAAAAGAATTTAGAAAGTAAACTAATTGGGCAAAAATTAAAAAATATTATAGTTTTCAATCAAGATTTTATCTTAAAAAACAAAATCAAAAATTTAAATACTATTGTGAATACAAAACTCCTTTCCATTAAAAGAAAAGGGAAATATTTAATTTTCTTTTTTGAAAAAGAGACTCTTCTTTTTCATTTAGGTTTGACAGGATCTTTCAATCTTTTTAGTAATAAAGATAAAGAAGAAATAACAGAAAAAGAGAAAAAGCATTTTATATTGAATTTTCAATTTGAAACACATGAATTAGTTTATTCTGACATAAGAAAATTCGGCAAAATTAGAAAGGCAAGGATTGAGGAAATTTCAACCCTTAAAGAACTAAAAAATCTTGGTAAAGATGCTTTAGAAATAGATTTTGAAGAATTTAAAACCATATTTTTAAAAAGAAATAGGAACATAAAAAATTTATTAATGGATCAAAAAGTTATATCTGGCTTAGGTAATATTTATGTAAATGAACTTCTTTTTAGAGCTCAAATAAGTCCGTTTAAAAATTCTAAAGATCTAAAAGAAAAAGAAATAAAAAAATTATTTTTTCAAATGAAAAAATTATTAAAAGAAGCTATAAGTTTTAGAGGATCTTCAATTAAAAACTATGTGGATGCACAGGGTAAAAAGGGAGAATTTCAAAATAGATTTTTAGTTTATGGGAAGAAAAATATGGTTTGTCTAAAATGCGGAGAGAGTTTAAGATATCAAAAAATATCTCAAAGAGGAACATTTTATTGTCCTAATTGTCAGTCTATATAAATTAACTTTTATAAAAATTTTAATTTTTCTTTAAAAAAACCCTTGACAAAATTTAGAAAATTCGTATAAAAAATAAAAATAAGAAAAATTCAATAAAAGGAGGGGGTATGAATAAGGCAGAATTAGTAAAAAGAATGGCAGAAATTGCAGAAGTACCTAAAGCAGCTGCAGAGAAGCTTTTAGATGCTTTTATGAAAGCAGTTGAGGAGGCAGTATCTAAAGGAGACAAGGTTGTATTAGTTGGATTTGGAAGCTTTCAAGTGGTTAAAAGAGCTGCCAGAGAAGGAAGAAATCCAAGAACTGGTAAACCCCTTAAAATTCCTGCCAAGAAGGTGGTAAAATTTAAACCTGGTAAAAAGCTTGAAGTAGCAGCTCAAAAAAGGTAAAATTTTTTAATTTTAATTGGGGGAATTTTTCCCCCAATTAAAATTTTTTTATTAAAAAAGTTTTTAATATTCTATAGATTTTATATCTTTATTAATTGGGTTAATAATTTTAAAATTTAAAATGTTTCTTTTTTGTAAATAATAGGGAAGTTTCCAGTTTTGTGTGATTAAATCTTTTTGAATAAATATAATAAATTGATTAGATTTAAAAGTTTCTAAAAGTTTTTTGATTTTTTCTGATAAGTCTTCTAATCTGAAAACTTGAGCCTCATAAAAATTTTCAAAATTAAATTTTTGTAGATTTTCTGAAGCTACAAATAATGAAAATAAATAATCTTTATAAGGAGGGTTTAAAAAGTCTATTTCGGGTAATTTTGAAAGATCCTTTTGCGAAAGCCCTTTTAATCCATTATTTAAAATTTTTAAAAATAACTCAGGATCAACCCCGATAGTTAATACTTTTATTTTATTCATTTTTGCCCATTCTATTACCTCTAAAAGTGCTTTCACATGGATATAATCTATATTTTTTAAACTTTCTTTTAGTTGAAATTCTGAAAGCTTATTTTCAAAATAATCCTCTAAAAGCCTTTGAAAGAAAGGTGGTAAATCTAAGGCTAAAATAATGTTTCTATTAAAATTATAAAGACTTTGCAAAAGATTTTTTAAATAATCCTTACAAAAAGGAATTTCCTTTTCTATGCCTGCTAAAATTATTTGAGAATTGATGTATTTTAAAGCTTCTTCTCTAAATGAAAAATTACTTTTTATGCAGGTTTCTTCTGAAAATAAGGGAATAAATATAGGTATCCCTTCAAAGGTTTTGTCTTCCCTTTTTAAAATAACTTTTCCAGATCGGATAAATATTTCTGAATAGGGATTCAGAGAAACTAAATTTTTTAATGCCTCATCTAATTCATTTTGAGAAGAAACGTGTAGATAACCTATTATATATTCAGAATTATAAGGATTAGGAATAACTTTTAGATAAAAACCTTCAGAAGGTGGGTTAAACTGCCAAGTAAGGGGAGAAATATTTAAATAAATCAAATTCTCAAAAATTTTAGAAATTTCTGAAAACTCAATAAAGGAAAAAGATATTTTATAACCTAAATTTCTAAAATAATCAATAAACTTTTTATAAGTTGGAAGATCATCCTTTTTGAGAATAATTGTTCCTTGAGAATAAAAAAGCTTAGCTATACAATTGGGTATTTCCTCAAAATCTAAATTTCTCCAAAGTTTATATTCAGGATCTATAAATATTACTTCTGGTTTTCCGTTAACAGAAATTTGAAAATCTTGGGTTTCCTTTTCTAAATTTAAAACTACAAATTTACTCCCCTTTTCAGTTTCTATCTCAAGAGAGATAGGTATAGATTTGACCAAATTTTTTGAGGCTAAATTTGTATAAAGGGTTAAATCTAACAAATAAAAATCTTTTTCTTGTATAATAGATTTAACTTCCCCCCTTAAATTTAGTTTTTGGAATTCCTCATAAGAAATTATAAAGTTTTTAAATTCTGGATAACTTTGTTGAATTAAAATTAAAAAATCATTTAAACTTCTAAAGTTAAAAATACTCTTTTCATAAAATTTTTTGAAAAAGTTTATAAAATTTTTCTCCCCAATTCTTTCAGCTAAAAATAAAAAATAAAAAAAAGCTTTAGATTCTTTTTTGGGGAATAAAATCTGTAACTTTCTAAAATCTTTTTTATTTTCAGCAAGTTGATAATCTATTAAATAGGTGATTAAACCTTCTTTTATTTCTTCTTCTAAAAGTATTTCATCTTCAAGTTTTTTCTTAGTTAAACAATGTAAAAATTGTTTCGTATCTTTCAAAGATGAATAACTAATAAATAAAACATTTGAAAAACTTTTAACCTTAGGAAAATCTTCAGGGACCAAAATAAGGTGAAATATTTTAAAAGGATGTAAGAAAATTCCTATATTTTCTAAATGATAGGCAAAGGTCTTAAAATTTTCAAAAATTTTTTTTAGATCTTTTTCAGATAAAGTATAAAGCTGTGGAGAATAATAAAAATAAAAAGAAAAGTTTTTATAGGAAAATTTCATTTTTTCTAATTTAAAGGGACTTATAATTATGCAAGGATTTAAAAGAGGATTTTGAGTTTTAAAGGTATAAAGCAAAAAGTTTTTATCTCTTTCTATTTTTGATTCTTCTGAAGGAATTAAGATCTCCATATTTTCAAAAGTATCTGGAATTTTGAGGTTAATTTGATAAGTAAAGGGTTTACCAGGATAAGGAAAAGGAGGATGAACAATTGTTATAGGTAAAAGATAGGGATTAAGATTTTTTTCAAAGGATATATATAAAGAACTTTCTTCTTTAGTAAAAATTTTTAAAAATTCTTCTTGCTCAAACAAAAGAACTTCAGAAGAGGTTTGAACTTCATTTATAGTAAGATCAGAAGTTATAAATTTATATTCTCCATTTAAATTGTCTGTAAAAAGAGAGCCCTTAAGAAGATTTAACTCTGGATAAAGTTCTAAGTCTATTTTAAGAAGAGGAGTTCCTAAGGAAAGATTTGGTAAAAAAAGAATCCAAAAAAATAAAATATAAGTAAAAAGCCTCATAGGAGATAAAACTTTTTTGAAAAATAATTTTTTTGAAATATAATAACAGAGTTACTATACTAAGAAAATCTAATTTT
Source organism: uncultured Thermodesulfatator sp. (assembly GCA_964464535.1). Classification (GTDB taxonomy): domain Bacteria; phylum Desulfobacterota; class Thermodesulfobacteria; order Thermodesulfobacteriales; family Thermodesulfobacteriaceae; genus Thermodesulfobacterium. The sequence continues at coordinate 89,174 of CAYXGJ010000002.1, forward strand.
GTAAAGAAATATGAAAAAAGTTAAAGTTCTTGTTTTTTGGGGGTATGGAATAAACTGTGAAGTAGAAACTGCTTATGCTTTTAAAATATCTGGAGCAGAACCTGAGATAGTTCATTTATCTGAAATTTTTTTTGGAGAAAAAAGAATTCTTGATTATCATATCCTTTGTTTTCCTGGTGGTTTTTTAGATGGAGATCATTTAGGTAGTGCCCAAGCTTGTGCGCATCGTTTTAAATTTCTTAAAATAAGAGGAAAGATACCTCTTTGGGAGGAATTATTGAAATTTTTGGACCGGGGTGGGCTTATATTAGGAATATGTAATGGATTTCAACTTTTAGTAAAAATGGGCTTGCTTCCTGGTGGAAAATATTTAGGACAGAGGAAAGCAACCCTTACTTATAATATTTCTGGTAAATTTGAAGACAGATGGGTTTATTTAAAAGTAAATCCTAATACCCCTTGTGTGTTTTTAAAAGGGCTTAAAGAACTTTATCTTCCTGTCAGACATGGAGAGGGTAATTTTATAGCTGAAAATAAAGAAGTTTTGGAGGAACTAAAAAAAAATAACCAAATTGCCCTTCAATATATAGATCCTGAAACCAAAGAACCTACTTTAAAATATCCCTTTAACCCTAATGGTTCTCAAGAAGCAATAGCAGGTATATGTGATGTTTCAGGAAGAATATTTGGACTTATGCCTCATCCAGAAGCTTTTAATCATTGGACTAATCATCCCCATTGGACTAGAGAAAAAAATAAAGTAGCACAAGGACTTTATATTTTTAAAAATGCTGTAGAATGGGTAAAAACTAATATTCTTTGATGAGTTCTAAAAAAATAGCTCAATTTTTAAAGAAATTTTTAAAATTATGGAAACAAAAGGGTGCTTTAATAATATTTTTATTAATTACTATTTATTTAACTTTTTTCTGGCTATCTCCTTATATTTTAAAATATTTTCAAATCAACTATAATCAAAAGTTTATTTTTTATAGTGTTTCAGAACCCTTAGTGTCACTTTTAAAATTTTCTCTAGTTTTGACCTTTATCCTTTTATTTCCTTTCCTTTGGTATTTTTTAATTTCTTTTTTCAATTTCCTTTATTCCTTCAAAAAGAGTCATTTTTGGTTGTTTTATATATTAGGAATTTTTCTATTTTATTTAGGAATAGTTTTTTGCTACAAAGTTACCCTTCCTTTTGGGATAAAATTTCTTATTTCCTTTAAAACAGAAAAGATTGAGCCAGCTATTTCTCTTGGTCACTTTGTTAATTTTTTTAGTTTTTTTGTTCTTGCTTTTGGACTAATTTTTGAATTACCCTTATTTATCTGTTTTTTATCTATGGGGAAAATCATTAATCCTTTAAAACTTGGGAGCTATAGAAAAGAGATTTTTTTTATGATAGTGATAATTGCAGCCTTAGTTACACCTACCCCAGATGCCTTTAATATGTCTCTTCTTGCGATCCCCTTATATATATTATTTGAACTTGGTTTATTTTTAAGTAAGCTTATTCAAAAATCAGAAGCTATTTCAAAGGTTTCTAATACTCCTTTGGAGGATACCCAGAAAGAGCCTCAGAAAGATTAGCAGCTTTATCTGGAGGCATAGCACTTAAAATACTTGCTATTTGTTGACTTTTCAATTGACTTAATATTTTTACAGCCATATCCTTATCCATATTTATTAAAACTTCAGCAGCCTTTCCTGCTCTCATCTCAGATATAGCTCTTGCTAAAAGTTTAGTTCTTTCATCTTGTATAGCCTCAATTTTACTAAGTTTTTGATCTATGGTAGTTTCTAAATCTTTCAAAGCTGCCATTTGTTCACGAATTCTTTTTTCTATTAATTCTAATTCTTTTTCTCTTAATTCTATTTCTTTAGCTTTCTCAAAGAGTTTCGCTCTTTCTAAATCAAGGACTTCAAAAAATTCAGGAGGGCATCCTGTAAGAGCAAATTCTTCTTTTGCAGAAACTCTATTTACTTCTGAAAAGATTAATACTGTTACTAATATAAATTTAGTTACTCCTAAAAATATCAAAAACCAAAAAAGATTTTTAATTCTCACTTTAAAATTTATTTTAAATTTAAAAAGCCTATACATAGTCTCTTCCTCTTCTTAAAAGAACTAAATCATCCATCTCTTTATAAAATCTTTTAATGTTTTCCAAATCCCATATTTGTTTGACCTTATTTTTTGAGATTTCCATTAATTTTCGCTCTTTATAGGCTTTTTCTAAAAGCTTAAGAAGAGTTTTTAATTCTTCATTTTGCATATCAATTTTTTTATTTAATAAAATTTCAAATTCTTTGTTTTTTTCTATCTGAAATAACCTATATTTGAATTCTTCAGCACTAAAAATACATCCTTTTTCTAAGGAATCGTAATAACTCTTTCTAAGAGAAATAATTGTTTCTTTTTCTTGTAATAATTTTTCAAGGTTTATTCTACAGTTTATAACTCTTATTTTAGTTTGTTCTTCTTGAAGGCTTTTATACCAAGTCAAGAGTTTTAAAATCTCTAATTTTTTTCTCATAATTTTTTATTAAAAATTTCTCTTAATAAGTTTACCGAATCTTCTAAAGAGTATTTTTCTTCCACAGGTTGTTTTAGAAAATTTTTTAGCTCTCCTATTAAAGAAAGAGCTCTATCTATTTCAGGATTAGAACCTTTTACATAAGCCCCTATATTTATAAGATCTTCAGCCTTTTTATAAGTAGCTAAAATAGCAATAGTTTGATAGGCTAAATCTAAATGTTCACTTGGCACAATATCTCTCATTACTCTACTTATACTTGTAAGGATATCAATAGGAGGATAATGTCCTTCATGAGCCAGATCTCTTGAAAGTACAATATGTCCATCCACTATGCTTCTCACTGAATCAGCTATAGGGTCATTAAGATCATCACCCTCTACCAAAACATTATATATTCCGGTAATATCACCTGCCCCGATTTTTGGACCAGCCCTTTCTAAAAGTTTAGGAAGTATTGCAAATACAGAGGGGGTATACCCACGAGCTGTAGGAGGTTCTCCAGAGGCAAGACCTATTTCTCTTCCTGCCATACAAAACCTGGTTAAAGAATCCATAAGAAGAAGCACTTTATATCCTTTGTCTCTAAAATATTCAGCAAGAGAAGTAGCATAATAGGCAGCTCTTATTCTTATAGATGGTGCTTCGTCGGAGGTTGCTACTACAACCACTGATTTTTTTAATCCATCCTCTTTTAAATCTCTTTCTATAAATTCTCTTACTTCTCTTCCTCTTTCTCCTATTAAAGCAATAACATTTATATCTGCATTAGTATATCTTGCTATCATTCCAAGAAGAGTACTTTTACCAATTCCAGAGCCTGCCATTATAGCTACCCTTTGTCCTCTTCCTATAGTTAGAAGTGCATTAATAGCTTTTATTCCCACATCTAAAATTTCTTTTATCGGAGCTCTTTCCAAAGGCTTTAGAGGTTCTCCGTAAAGAGGATAATAGTCTGAAATTTTAGGCTTTCTCTTATTATCTAAGGGTTCTCCTAAAGCGTTTACTATTCTTCCAAGAAAATCTTCTCCTACAGGTGCATAGGAAGAACCTACAGGAAAAACTTTTGCTCCTACTTCAATTCCTTTTATATCCCCTAAGGCTGTTAGTAAAAGTTTATTATCCTTAAAACCTATTACCTCTGCAATTAAACTTGTATTTTGTCCTTCAATTCTGCAAAGATCCCCAACCTTTAAAAAGGGGCCGCTACTTTCAATGGTTAAACCAATAAGTTTGGTAACGTATCCATAAATTTCAAAAGGAATCATTTGTGAAATTTCTTTTTTGTATTCTTCTAAACTTTTAACCTTCATCTTTTAAAAGGCTATCTAGAAGTTTTTTCCATCTTTTTTCAAAGGTTGCATCAATGACCCCTAAGGAGGTTTCAATAAATACTCCCCCCTTAGAAATGGATTCATCAGGAATTAATTTAATTTTTTGAGAAGGAGGTATATACTTTGATAGATTTTCTTCTAAAAATTTATATTCTTCAGGATTTACTTTAATATTTAATTCTGTTCCCTCAGCAATATAATTTAAAGCTTCTTTTATTATTCTTAGTGGAATTTCAGGGTCTGCCTTGATTTCTTTTAAGGTTAATTTATTTGCTATATCTAAAGCTAAGTTTAAGATTTCTTTATCCATATTTATAATTGATTCTTGAATTTCCTTTTCTGTATTTTTAAAAAAGGTTTCTATTATTTTAATTTTTTCTTGAAATTCTGTTTCTAATTTTGTTGCCAAGTTTTTATATTTTTCTTCTGCCTCCTTTTCCCCCTTTTCAAAACCTTCTTTATGTCCTTTTTTATATCCCTCAAGATAACCCCTGTTAAAGCCTTCTTTATAACCTTTTTCAAACCCCTCTTCTTTAATTTTATTTTTTTCTTTAGGATTAACTTTTAAGTTTACTTCAAAGATAGATTGGAAGGTTTCATTTTCTGTAGGTATTAAATCAGGTTTAATAATAGAAACTTCAGGCTTTTTTTTGGTTTTTAAAATTTTAGACAAATTCTTCTTCTCCTCTAGTGAGAACTATTTTCCCTTCTTGTTCTAATTTTTTAGCAGTTTTTATAATATTTTGCTGAGCTTTTTCAACTTCTGTAATTCTAACTGGGGGCATTAATTCCAATTCTTCTTTAAGTAAGTCAGCAGCACGTTTACTCATATTTCTGAAGAATTTTTCCTTTACTTCAGGGGAGGCACCTTTTAGAGCTAATTTCAAATCATCGGTTGAGATTTCTCTAAGAAGATTCTGTATTGCAAAATCATCAACCTTAAGAAAGTCTTCAAAAGTGAAGAGATGTTTTCTTATTTCTTCAGCTAAAGCAGGATTTTCGTCCTCAATTTCAGTTAAAAGTTCATCTTCCAAAGTTCTTCCTGCATGTGCTAAAATTTCTGCAGCTTTTTCAGGTCCTCCAATTTTTCTACCTAAGGCTCCTCCTACACTTTGCAATTCAGCTTCTAAGGAATCGCTTATTTCTTTTACAATTTCAGGGTCAACCTTATCTAATAAAGCAATTCTCAACAGAACTTCTCCTCTTATTCTTTCCGGAAGAAGTTGTAAAACCTGTCCAGATAAATAGGGATCAAGGTGAACTAAAATAATAGCTATGGTTTGAGGATGCTCATTAGCAAGGAAACTTGCAATAGTTTTAGGATCAAGTTTTCTCAATTTTTTAAAAATTTCAGGCCCGATTTCTTTTTTAATTTCTTCATAGAGTTCTTTACCTTTTTCTCCATAAGCTTTTAATAAACTTTGTTTCAAAAAATCTTCTGGAGAGACATTAATATTTCCTAAAATCTCTTTTACTTCCATATTAGCTTCCTCTAAAATTTTTCTGACTGCTTCAGCAGGTATATATTCAATCTTAGCCATTTCAATTCCTATTCTTTTAATATCTTCTTCATCTAAATACTTGTATACCTCAGAAGTAAATTCTTCACCCATTAACATAAGGAAAATAGCTGCTTTTTGTGGTCCGGTTAATTTATTGGGGTCTATTTTAGCCATTTTTAATATCCAGCCTCAGATAGAGCTTTTTTCCTTTCTTCTAATGTTTCTTCTAAAAGCCACTTTTTAATAAGCATAGCAGCTCTTTCTGGCTGACTCTTTATAATTCCCAAGGCAATTTCTTGAGGTAAGGGACCTAGTTCTTCTTCCTCAGGAGGAGTGGGTATACCAGGGCGGGTAGGTGGTGCTTCTACAGGAATAGGCTTTGGTGTAAGGGCTTTAATAAGGGGTCTTATAACAAAAAGAAAGATAAGAATTAAAGCACCAATTAATAAAAGAGGTTTATAAAATTGGGATACATAATCCATTATACCAGGTTTTGGCATAGGAATTTTTACAAATTCTTCAGCTTGTATTTTTACCTCATCTCCTCTATCAGGATTGTATCCTATAGCACCTTTTACCAATTCTTCAATCCAAGTAAGCTTAGCAGTAGAATTTTCTCCCAAAGCATTTTTGTCTACCAAAACTGCTACACTTATTTTTTTAATACTTCCAGGAGAAATTTCAAGGTTTCTAAGTTTCTTACTAACTTCATAATTTTTGAGACTTCTTTTTTTAAAATAGGTTTCTCCTTGAATTTGAGGAGAAGTTGCTTCCATTTTTTTAAGAAGAGTTCCTTTTACACCAGCTTCTCCACCCTCATCAGGGATTTTGCTTGTTTTTTGTTCTTCTTCTGTTTCTTCAGAGACAACCGCTGTTCCTTCAGGGTCATAGATTTCTTCTGTAATACTTTCTTTATCAAAGGAAAGATCCACCCACACTTGAGCTATGGCTTTTCCATAACCTAAAGCTCCTGAAAGTATTTCTTCTATTTTGTCTCTTAATTGCTTTTCTACTTTTTCTTTATAGGCAAATTTGGTAACTGGTACCTCTTCTTCCTCTAAAGGGGTATAGAGGCTTTTCCCAGTATTGGCATCTACAACAGTTACATTTTTAGGATCAAGTTTTGGGACAGCTCCACTTACTAAATTAACAATACCCTTTATTTGAGAAGGAGTTAATTGATAACCTGGGGTTAGCTCTATTAATACTGAAGCTTTAGGAGGTTTTTCTTCCTCTATAAACACAGTTTCTTTAGGTAAAGCAAGATGAACTCTTGCAGATTTTATTCCTCTTATTCCCATAATAGTTCTTGCAAGTTCCCCTTCAAGAGCCCTCTGATAGGTTATCTTTTCTTGAAACTCTGTAAGCCCCATTTTTTCCTTATCAAAAAGTTCAAATCCAGGACCACCTCCTCCAATAAATCCTTTACTTGCTATTTCCATTCTCATTTCAGGAACCTTATCCTTAGGTACATAAATACTTCCGTCCAATTCTACTTTATAAGGAATTTTTTGTTCTTTAAGATACTGCACAATCTGACCGGTTGTCTGTTCGTCAAGACCTCTATAAAGAAGTCCCCAATTAGCCTTATTATATAACCAGATACTTAATATTAAAAGCAAGGTAATTCCTATAGATCCACCAATAAAAAGTCTTCTTTGTTTTCTATCTAGTCTTTTCCAAAAATCTATCAGTTGATAGAGTATTTTTCTTAAATCCATATAATTCTCCTATTAAAATTACTTTTAAAATTTTTAGATTTGCATCCTCATAATTTCTTGATAAGCTTCTAAAATTTTATTTCTTATTCTCAAAAGAAGTTTAAAATTCAAATCAGCCTTAGATATAGCAAGTGCAACTTCTGAAAAATCTATATCTTCACCTTTAGCTAAAGCTTCTAACATTTTTTGAGCTTCCTTTTGAGAATTGTCTACCTCTTTTATTTTTTCAAGAAAAAAATTTTTAAAATCTAACTTATTTTCCAGAGGTTTATTTTGAGGTTGTTGTAAATTTTTAATTTGAACATTTGTATTAAAATTAATTTTCATTTTAAGCCTCCATTTTTATCTTAATAAATCTAAGGTTCTTAGAATCATACTTTTTGTAGTAGAAAGAATAGTTAAATTTGCTTCATAAGCTCTTCCCGCAGATAAAAGCTCAACCATTTCGGTAATTACATCCACATTAGGATACTTTACAATTCCTCTTTCATCAGCATCTGGATGGCCAGGATCATAGACTTCTTTAAAAGGAGAAGGATCATCAACTATTTTTTCTACTTTTACAGCTTTAAGTTCAGGATTTTTTTCTGAAACAGGGACAGCTTTTAAAACTATAACCTTGGCTTTATATGGTCCTCCTTCTAGAGTTCTTGTTACTTGAGAATTTGCAATATTTGTTGCAGCAATATTTAATCTTATTCTTTGAGCTAAAAGGCCACTGCCTACTATTTGTGATAATTTAAGTAAATTCATATTTATCTACCTCCTTCAGTTATTGCTTCTCTTAATCTTTCTAATTCCTTTGAAAGAGCTTGTAATGTTGCTTCATATAACATTTGATTTTCTGTAAGCTGAACTAATTCTTCCTCAAGATTGACATTATTTGGAGTTCCCAAAGTTTCTTCTTCATAAGCTTTTATAAATTCATTTATACTTCTTAAAGATCCTCTAAAATGCTTAGGATGTGTGGTTTTGAGTCGATTTTTTTCGGAAAGATAACTCTGAATAATTTTTTCAAAAGGAATGTCTTTTCTTCTATATCCAGGGGTATCAACATTTGCTATATTTGAAGCAAGAAGAGAGTGTTTATAAGATCTAAGTTTTAAAGCAGTTTTTACAAGATTAAAAGTTTTTTCAAAAACTCCTAACATATTTTATCTCCTTATAATAAACCTTCTTTTTCATATTGTTTGAGCTTGTTTCTCAAAGTTCTAACAGTAATTCCTAAAAGTTCTGCAGCTTTGGTTCTATTTCCCTTACACATTTCTAAAGCCTTTAAAATAGCTTCCCTCTCAAGTTCTGAAAGAGGTTTTACTTCTATAAAATTTTTTGCAAAATCTGTGCCTGTATAAGAAGAGGTTGAACTTTGAGAAAAAGGATCTGTAAGATTTTCCAGATCTATTAATTTTTCCTCACAGGTGAGAACAGCTCGTTCAATCATATTCTTTAGTTCTCTTACATTTCCCGGAAAAGGATAATTTTTTAAAAAAGAAAGAGCCTTTTCTGTGAAGCCCTTTATGTTTTTATGATAAAAAGTGGAAAAATTTTCCAGGAAGTAAAAAGCTAAAAGTTCTATATCCTCTTTTCTTTCTCTTAATGACGGAATTTTGACAGTAATAACATTTATTCTATAAAAGAGATCATTTCTAAAATGTCCTTCAGCAACTTCCTTTTCAATATCTTTGTTTGTGGTTGAGATAAGTCTTATATCTACTTTTATAGGTTGGTAACCACCTAAACGGTCTACTTCTTCTTCTTGAAGAACTCTTAAAAGTTTACTTTGAAGATGGGGGTGCATTTCTGTAATTTCATCTAATAAAAGAGTTCCTTTATCAGCTAATTCTATTTTTCCTTTTTTTCTAAAATTAGCTCCAGAAAAGGCACCCTTTTCATAGCCAAAAAGTTCAGATTCTAAAAGAGATTCTGGTAAGGCTGCACAATTTATAGCAATAAAAGGACCAAATCTTCTAGGACTTTTTTGGTGAATATATTTGGAAAGAAGTTCCTTTCCTGTTCCTGTTTCCCCAATCAAAAGAATAGGAGCTTTGCTTTGAGCAACTTCCTCTAATTTTTTAAGAATTTTAAGCATATATGGATTTTTAGTAATGAAAGCCTCATTTTGCCAGAAAATCTTTTTTTCTTCTAAGGCATAAAGAATGGTTTTTTCCATAACTTCAAAAGGAGTTGAAAGAAGTTTAAAATCATAGGCTCCTCTTTTAATGAATTCAATAGCATCTTCTAATTCTGCCCTTTCAGCTAAAAAAACAATAGATTTTAATCCTAACTTAAAAAAACTATCAACTAATGAAGGATTTTTGGTTTCTTCATAAGAGAGTTCATAAACCATTATATCTATAGATGAGGGAACCTTTTGAAAATCAAATTCAGACTTTTTAAAAAATAAAACCTCAAGACCCCTTTCTGAAAGAGAGTCTCTGAGGAGTTTTGCTTCTAAACTATCTCCAGTTAAACATATCCTTCCCTTCATATAATTAATTAAAATACTGTTTGATGGGTTCTTTCTATAAGATTTCTCATTTTTTCATAACTTTTTGCAAGTTCACTTTCTAAAAAGTTTCCTTTTGTTAACTCTTTCCACATTTCTGTGGAAGACTTAATATTCCCTTGCCTTTCTAAGTAATAAGCTTCTAACCATTTTATTTTTAAATTATCAGGGAATTTTTCTTTAGCATATTTTAAAGTATTTTCAAAAATAGCCTTATCAGTATTAAAGGTCTCTAAAAGTAAAAGCACATAATCATCAGCTTTAGCTTTAAAAAAAGGATTATTCGTGTAAGCTAAAGCTTTGCTATACTGCCTTAAATAAAGAGCTCTATCACGAAAATATTTTAAGAGTTTTTCTTTAAATTTTTCTGATAAAGTTGAATTTAAAACTAAATTTAAATAATAATCACCACTGCTTAAGTTTTTTTGTCCCTCATAAAAAGCCTTTAAATAAAAATAATAGGGATCTTTTATCGAATCTTTATATTTGCCTTTATCTAAAAAATTAAAAATATCATTAAATAAATCTAAGTTTCTATCTTCCAAAGCTAACAACCCCAATTTAAGCAAAATCTTAGGAATAAGATCTTCTCTATTATTTATTTCATAAGCTCTAATAAAACAATAAGAAGCCTTAGTGTAAAAATTATAATTTAAGTAAATATCTCCTAGTATATAATAAGCTTCTCCACATTTAGTTTTTTCAAAAAGTTCTTTATCTTCCCCTTCTAGTTTTACCACTAAAGCAAGATTCTTCTTCTCAGAGTTTTCTTCAAAAAAGAAGCTTATACTTTTACAATAATAGGTTTTCACTATATCAATCAATGGACTTTTTTCGTAAGTTTTTAAAAATTCTATAGCACTTTTTCTTGCTAAGAAATAATTTTTATCTTCAAAGGAAACTTTAATAATCATAAAGCTTGCTTCTTCAACTATTTTCTCTTCAGGATATTTACTTTTAATTAAAGTAGCAAAAGAAATTAAATCCTCTTTAGTTTTTTCGGGAAGAAGTTCTTTAATTAAGCTCTTTTCATAAGCTATTTGATAAAGTCTAAATTTAGAAAAAAGAGCTTCTTTAGTGCCATCCCAATTAGTAATAATTAATTCATAAAATGTTTTTGCCTTTTCTTCATTCTTTTTAAAATAGGCTTCAGCTAATTGGTATATTAATTCTGGAGCTTCTTTATAAGTTCCATATACATTTATAAAAGTAAAAAAATCATCTTCAGCTTTTTTAAGCTCTCCTCTTTTAATAAAATAAAAACCTCTAAGTTTATAAATCTCTCCTAAATTTTTTTTAATCAAGGCCTTATCTATTCTTTTTATTTCTTCTGCAGGAAGTTCTTTAATGAAATAAAGTAAAACTTTAGCTTCATTTTTTAAACTTTCATCACAATAAGAATTTAAAAAATCTTTCAAATCCTTTTTAGCAATTTTATACTCACCTCTTATTATATAAGATTTTATATTTATTAAATTTGCTAAGCAGGCTTCATGGGTTCCCTTTTTTACTGAGATAACTTTTTCAGAAAATTCAGAAGCCCTTTCTGGAAAACCTAATCTGAGAAAGCTTTCAGAAATAATTAGATTTTCTTCAGGAGTAAGAGAAAAATCAGAAGGTAATTCCTTTAAAAAATCTATTGTTTTTTCATAAAGTTTTTGATTGTAGGCATTTTTTATTTTTTGTACAATCTCTTCAGCTTTTTTTACTTCAGCTTCCCTTTCTTTGGTTTTATTGAAAGAAAATAAAATAATGCCCAAATCTTTTGGACTTTCAGAAATTGAAAGAGAAAAGAAAATAAGAATAGATAAAAAACTTAAAAAGATTATAAAAGTAATAATAAAAAATTTTAAATTTCTCATTTAACTAATAAAGTATCAAAAATTATACCAAATTATATTTTTTAAGTTTTTCTATAAAAGTTGTACGATTCAATCCTAATAATTTAGCTGCTTTTGTTTTGGTACCCTTTGATATTTCAAGAGCTTTTTTGAGATAATAAATTTCTATTTCTCTTAAAAGTTTATTTAATTCAATTCCTTCTTCAGATATTTCTGGAAGTGTATATTTAACCCATGTTTCTTTTTTTTCAATTAAACCTTCTCTTATAGGGAATTTTAAATCTAATGAAGATATAGAAAGATCTTTAACTCCGATAATATTATTTTCTGAGAGTATTACTAGCCTTTCTATCAAATTTTCTAATTCTCTTATGTTACCAGGCCAGTGATAATTGATAAGTTTTTCTAAAGCAGAAGGAGTAATTGTTTTTTCCTCTATTCCTTCTCTTTCACATAACCTTTTTAAGAAGAATTTTACTAATAAAGGAATATCTTCTTTTCTTTCTCTTAAGGGAGGAAGTGTTAAAGGAATTACATTTAATCTAAAAAAAAGATCCTCCCTAAATCTTCCTTCCTTAACCTCTTTTTCTAAATCCTTATTGGTTGCAGCAATAATCCTTACTTCAATTTTAATAGCCTTATCACCACCTAATCTTTCTACTTGTTTTTCTTGAATTACTCTTAAAAGTTTGGCCTGGAGTTTAGGACTTAAATCTCCTATTTCATCAAGAAAGATAGTTCCTTGGTTTGCAAGTTCAAATTTACCTGGTTTACTTTTTATAGCTCCTGTAAAGGCTCCTTTTTCATATCCAAAAAGCTCAGCTTCTAAAAGTTCCTCTGGAATAGCGGCACAATTTATGGGAACAAAGGGTCCTTTTCTTTTACTACAAAAATGAATATATTTTGCCAAAACCTCTTTTCCTGTTCCTGATTCTCCAAGGATAAGAATTGTGCTTGAAGAAGGAGCTACCTTCTTTGCTAACTCATAAATTCTTTTCATTTGTGGATTTCGAGTTTCTAAAAGAAACATATTAAAATTATATCACAATTTTGACAGATATGTCAAATTTTTGATTATTTATTTTTTATATATTTATGAGCATATTTTCTTACATAATGTCCTTCAAGAACATGAAATATACGTATTTTTTCAAGAAAGTTTTTGGAAAATGAGCCAATAGGTAGAAAAATTACTTTTTTACCTTGAAGGGAAGCAAATTTTTTTGCAAGATTAGTGGGGGGTTTTTTGGCTACATAAATTATATATTTTTCTAAGCTATAATCTATTCCGGCTAAGAGAAGTCTTTCAGCTTTATTTATTGCTATATCAAAATAAGGATCTTCCCATATATCATAGACTCTCATAGGAGGATAAGTAAGCATGAAACCTCCATATTTAGCTTTAGCAATACCAGGACCTACTACAGTTTCTTTTGGATCAGTGGAATAAAAAGCCATGTCTGATTCTTGATGATGTTCTCCATGCCAGGTAAAATTCCAAGGATACCTTTCCTTTCCTGTTAATGGATCAGGATCTTCTTCGAAAATTATTACTATTGAACCTGCCTTTGCATGAGCTTGGGGTTCTTCTTTAACATAAGGAGTTTCTTCAAAAAACCATTTTCTTATTGTTTCCTTTAAATCTAAACCATCTTTTAATGAAACTGTAAAAGGTTCAATTTTTCTTAAATTTTCTGTAATAACTTTAAGTCCTTTCTCCATCACCTTTTTTCCAAAAGTTTCAACTACTACATCCTCTGGAGGAAAAGAGCAAATAACCTTTCCGGTGAAATCTTTCTTAAAAATTTTCCTTTCTTCTCTTGTAGTAAATCCTTGCAAGAAATTTAAGCTACTTCTTATGCTTTTTATTTTCCTTGAAATTCTTAGTCTTTTAGAAGGAAGTCTTAAATCTTCGGGAGAAAGATTTATAATAGGGAAGGGAGAAAGCTCTTCTTTTTGAAATTCATAGAAAGTTGCAATCTCCCAAAACCAGAAGGCAAATTCATCTCCTCCTATTCCTCTTACTGCTAAAATTAATGTATAAAGGTCAGGAATATATTGTCCTTTTATTAAAAGAAGATTCCTTAAAAATTGTCCAAAAACTTGAAGATCCTTGGGAGAAAGCTTTGTTCCTGTTTCTTTATAATACTTTTGTCTTGCCTTTTCAAAGACTTCTTCAAATAAAGTAATTCTATCAAGGGTAAATTTTTTATTTTCTATTAATTTTTTTCTATTTTTTTCATAAACACATTGAAAATACCCGGGCTCAGAAAGAATTTCTCTTAAACTTTTAGAATTTAAAGTATAAATTTCTATTTCTTTAGGTATATTTTTAGGAAGATATAGTAAACCCGAAGCTGTTTTAAGAGCACTTATTACTCCCTTTACTTGATAAAAGGGCAAAATAATAGCGATAGAATTATATTTTTGAGAAATTTCAAGGATTTTTTCTGCGATGTATTTTTCTCTTTCTGTTAGATATTCTTCAAAAAAGGAAAGAGTTAAATTTACATATTTGATAAATTCTAATTCCTTAATAAGATAAGTAGGTAGAGGAGTAAAATTAGATAAGTCTTCTTGTGGTGCTTCCTTTGGAAGATCTATAAAAAAAATAGGGATACTTGAAAAAATAGCATATCTTGTTGCTTCAACTAAAGGGCATAAAGGTTCTACAATTAGATATTCAGTTTCTTGTGTTTTATAAATGAGAGAAAGAACAGAAATGGTAGGAAGACTTTTTACAGCAAGCAACCATTTATCTTTTATAAAAAAAGGAAGGGCAATTGCTATAGCAGAAGGTTTAATTTCAGCTAAAAGTTTTATAATACTTTGAGTAATTTCAAGATTACTGGAAAAGAAAGGTAGGAAATATAAAATTGAAGTTTTATCCTTAAATTTTTTTTCAATTTTAAACATGTTTGAATTAATCTAAAGGACGTAATAAAGGTTTAGTTGATTTCTTATTTTCCAAAAGTTCTTTCAAATATATTAATGCTTGAGGACCGAGTATTACTGAAATAGCCTCTTTAAGAAGTGGTAAAAGATTTGTTAAATCCTTAGAGGATTTATTTGAGAATTTAATTTTTTTAAGGACATAACGCCCTATATTTACTCCATCTCTTACACTATAAAGTTCTCCATATTCGTGAGCCATTTGTAAAAACCTAACTATATAGTCAAGAAGTCCTTCATCAGCCCAAGGCAAATTAGTTTTTAAAATAGCCTTTTCTTCTTCATAAGAAGGAAAATCTATAAAAATTTGAGGTTGCAATCTTGAATGGATATATTCAGGCAATTCAAAGGTTGAAGCATCTTCATTCATAGTTACGCAAAGTCTAAAATCTAGGTGAGCTTTTATTTTTATTCCTGCTATAATAGATTCTACGTACCTTCTGGCATCAAGAAGAGGTGCAAGAGAAGCCCAGGATTTTTCACTCATTCGATTAGCCTCATCAATAATAGCTACTCCACCTTTTATCATAGCAGTAACTATAGGGCTTGCTACATACCTTATTTTTTTATCTTCTGAAATAACAGGAGTTATAATAAGATCTTCTGGTCTTGTATCAACAGTTGCCTGGAAAATATAAACTTCTTTATTTAGCCTTTTTGCAGCTGCATAGGCAAGGGTTGTTTTCCCAACCCCAGGTTTTCCAATAAGACGAGGGGTTAGAGGAAGGTCTTTTTCATCTAAAATAAGCCAGCAAGCAAGTATTTGTTCAATAATTTCATTCCTTGGATAAAGAGGAATATTTAATTCATCAGGGTGAGAAAGGTATATGGTTACACCGTCAATTACAACGCTTTCCATATAATTTTAAATATATTCCGCTTTTAAAAATTTGCTACCTTAAATTTTACAAGAATAAAAAAGTTATTGACAAATGTAATTTAAAGGACTATTAATTTTAAAATTATGAGAAAAAGAGAAACCTGGGCAACTCAAATAGGTCTTATTTTAGCAGCTGCAGGCAATGCTATTGGTCTTGGGAATATTTTAAGATTTCCTTCTAAGGTTGCATTATATGGAGGGGGAGCCTTTGTGGTCCCTTATCTTATTTCTCTTTTTTTGTTAGGGTTTCCTCTTATGATTTTAGAATGGGTTATAGGAAGATACGCAGGCTCAAAAGGACACGGTTCTATGATTGGGATAATGGGAGTGTTTTTTAATCAAAGCCCCTTATCGAGAATAATAGGGAGTTTAGGTGTAGCTATCCCTTTTCTCATTGTTTGTTATTATATATATATAGAATCTTGGACTCTTGGTTTTGCCTTTTTATCCCTTTTTAAAAAACTTCCTCAATCTATTGAATATACCGATCCTAATCTTGCATTAATACCCTTTTTGAAGTTTTATAAAAAGTATACTCAACCTTCTTTCTTAGCCATCCTTTTTCTTTTAATAACTTTGGCACTTAATTGGTATATTTTAAAAAGAGGAGTTGTTAAAGGAATTGAATTTACAGCTAAAATTGGAATGCCTTTACTTTTTTTAATGGGTATTTTTTTATCCATAGTTTCTCTTTCTATAAATAATTGGAAAGGGATTGAGGGTCTTTATTTTATATTTAAACCAAATTTTTCAAAATTGGTTGATCCTCAGGTATGGGTAGAAGCTTCTGGTCAGATATTTTTTACACTTTCCTTAGCTATGGGTGCCATAGCTACTTATGCAAGTTATGTAAAAAAGAACGAAGATGTGATAAAGGTAGGAATTTATACAGCTTTATTAAATGAATTAGCAGAAATAGGGATAGGTGCTTCTATTGCTATTCCTGCAGCTTTTGCTATTTTCGGAGCCTCCTCTATTCCTCAACTTGCTCAAGAAGGAACATTTAGACTTGGTTTTATGAGTATGCCAGCTATTTTAGTAAGTTTACCCTTTGGATATATTTTTTCTTTTATTTGGTTTCTCTTACTTTTTATTGCAGCTTTTACCTCTTCTTTAGCTCTTATTCAGCCATTAGTTGCACTTTTTGAAGATGAATTAAAATTTTCTCATAATTTAGCAGTTAATCTTTCTATGAGTATGGTAGCCTTTGGTGCTTTTCTTTCTGCTTTTGTTCCTAATTTCTTGGATGAATTAGATTTTTGGGCAGGAGCAGTATTTTTAATTCTTTTTGCCTTTATAGAAATTTTGGTTTTTGTTTGGTTATTTGGGGTAGACAATTTTTATAAAGAATTAACCACAGACACTTTTTTGAAAATTTCCAAAGTAATGGTTTATGGTTTTTATGGATTTTCTTTGATCTTTTTAGGAATTCTTTTTTATTTTTGGATTTTGATAAAATTACCCCAATATTTTCAAAATATTACCTGGAATATAGTTGTAGCTAGAGGTTTTATTATAGTAACTATTTTTACTTTAAGTTTATTGGCTATTAAAAGTAAATAAAATGTTACCTTGACAAAGAAAAAATTGAGAATATATTAAAATTTAACGCCGAGGTGGCGGAATTGGAAGACGCGCTGGCTTGAGGGGCTAGTGGACGCAAGTCCGTGCGGGTTCGAGTCCCGCCCTCGGCACCATAAATTACTTTTTTTCTCTTTTAGGATTTAAAATTTCTTGCAAAGTCTCTCCTAATAAAGTAAAAGCAAGTACAGTAATTAAAATTGCAAATCCTGGGAAAATAGATAGCCACCAAGCAACTTCTAAAGTTTCTTTCCCTTCTATTAAAATATTTCCCCAAGAAGGGATTGGTGGTTGAACTCCTATTCCTAAAAAGGACAAAGCAGACTCAATAAGAATAGCCTGTCCCAAACCTAAAGAAGCTGAGACCATAATAGGTGGTAAAGCATTAGGAATAAGATGTTTAAATATAATTCTAAAAGTTTCTGCTCCATAAACTTTGGCTATTAAAACAAAATCCCTCTCTTTTAAAGACATCATTTCTGCTCTAACAAGCCTTGCCACTCCCATCCAGCTTGTAACCCCAATTACAATCATTATAGTTAAAATAGAAGGTTCTAAATAGGCAATCACTGCTAAAATTAAAAATATAGTTGGGAAACAAAGCATTATATCTATAAAACGAGAAATAATTTGATCTACTATTCCTCCTAAATAACCAGCAAGGGAACCTAAAAATACCCCTATTCCAATAGAAATTCCTACTGCAACAAGACTTACTTCTAAAGAAATTCTTGAAGCATAAATCATTCGGCTTAAAACATCTCTTCCAAGAAGATCAGTTCCTAATGGATGTGTAAAAGATGGGGGGAGAAGAATTTTATCTACATTTATTTCAAAAGGGTCATAGGGAGAGAGACAAGGAGCAAATAGAGCAAGAATCACTAAAATTAAAATTATTATGAGAGAAGTGAAACCTATTTTATGTTTTATAAGTTCTTTTAAAACTTCTTTCATTTGCTTTCTAATCTTATTCTTGGATCAGCAAGGGCGTAGCCTATATCTGCAAGAAAGTTTCCAAGAAGGGTAAGAAAAGAGATTAAAAATAGATTTGCCATTATTACAGGATAATCTCTTGCCATAACTGCCTGCCACATTAATTGTCCAACTCCTGGGATACCAAAAATAGTTTCAAATATTACGCTTCCTCCAATTAATCCAGGAAGAGAAAGTCCTAAAATGGTAATAAGGGGTAAAAGAGCATTTCTTAAAGCATGTTTATAAATTATTACCTTTTTGGGAAGACCTTTAGCTCTGGCAAAAAGGATAAAATCTGACTTTAAAACCTCATAAGTTGAATTTCTTACATACCTTAAAACCCCGGCCATTCCTCCGAAAGTAGCTACAAATAAAGGACAGATAAGATGTTTAGCCCAATCTAAGATTTTTTGTAAAAGGCTCATTTCATCATAACCAATAGTAGAATGAAGTCCTGAAATGGGAAGTAATTGAAGTTTTACTCCAAAAATCATCATTAATATTATAGCTAACCAGAAACTCGGCATGGCATATCCTATAAAAGTGATAATGGTAGTGATTCTATCAAAAGTACTTTCTGCTTTTACTGCAGAATAAACACCTAAAGGAATGCTAAATAAAAGAATTAAAAGCAAGGATAAAGCATTTATAAAAATAGTTATGGGAAGCCTTTCTCTTATTTTATCCCAAACAGGTCTTTGATCTAAAGAAAAGGATTTTCCAAAATCAAGTTTTATAATTCCTTTTAACCAATTTAAATATTGTATATAAAGGGGCTTATCAAGTCCATACATTTTTACCAATTTTTCTCTATATTCAGGTGTAATTTTGGGATTAAACTCTGTTAAAGGACTTAATGGCCCTCCCGGAGCAAGATGAATAATAGAAAAGCTGATTATAGTTATTCCCAGAAGTGTAATTATAAGAGTTAAAAATCTTTTTAAAAGAAAGACAATCATGTTATCTTTAACCCTCTTTTTCTCTCAGCTTCAGATGGTTTTAGGTAAAAGGGTAAAAGAGTTTCAGCAGACTTTAATTCAGCCACTCCCTGCTTTAACTTTATATAAGCTAACTTAGCTACTAAACTAGCACTTAAATGAGGAGAAAAAGGTGGTTCAAAAAAAAGACTTTCTAAATTACTTTTAAGAAAATCTCTCCATTTATCTAAAGTTTCACTTAAGAATAAAGAGGGAGCATTTATATAAAAGGGCAAATCTTTTAAAGGTATACATAAAGGTGGAATAATAGTTTTTAAATTAAAATTTTCCCATTTATAAGAAGCAAAAAATATTTCTTTACTATAGGCATCAATAAGACTTACTATATTTCCAGAATAATTGACAAAATTAACTGTTAAAACTTCTAAACTTGAAACAGGAATAACAGGTCTTGGATAGACTAAATTTAGTCCTTTTAAAATAGAAAGTCCAATTCTTAAACCTGTAAAACTTCCTGGTCCTATATCTATAGCATAATAATCCAAATCCTCTAAAGAAAAATTTAAATTTTTTTCAAGAAAAGGAAGACCTTTAAAAATAATATTTGAATAGGACTCCTTAGAAAATAAAGTTACTTCACCTAAAAGAATCTCTTTAAAAAAGGCTATTCCTCCAGTTTTTCCAGAGGTTTCAATAGCAAGAATTAAGGGAGATTCCATCCCTTTAAAAGCTTTAAAATGTCATTATAAAAAACTGCTAGGCTAAGGGCAATAATCAAAATAAGACCAATTTTAAAGATAAGTTCTTGAGTTTTTAGAGAAAGAGGTTTTTTTCTAATAGCTTCAATTCCAAAAAGAACAAGATGCCCTCCATCAAGCATAGGAAGAGGTAATATATTTATTACACCTAAATTTACAGAAAGAATAGCTGTAAAAGAAAATAGATAAGAGATTCCCATTTTTGCAGTTTCTCCTGCCATTTTTCCAATAGTAATTGGTCCTCCAAGGGTTGAAAAAGGCATTTCTCCTATGAAAAGTTTGTAAATAGCTACAAAAATAAGACCTACAAGTTCTACTACCTTTTCAATAGCTAAATTGAAAGCAGAAAATAGATTATGTTTTTGGTGGATAATTTCTTCAGAAGATTTTATTCCTATTACAGGAATTTTTGTTTTTTTACCAAAAATATTATAATCTTCTTTAAGTTCTGGTTTGATTTTTACTTCAAAAATTTGGTTATCTCTTCTTATTTTTAAAGTTATTAATTTTGAAACCTCTTTAGTCCTTAGAAAAAAGACAAGTTCTTGAAAAGATTTGACCTTTTTTCCATTTATTTCAAGTATTTCGTCTCCAGGTCTTAGTCCTACTTTTTCAGCAGGGGAGCCAGGCAAGATTTTACCAATTTTAGCAGGCACTATATAAGTTCCTATACTGGTAAAAAGAAACCAGAAAATAAAAATAGCTAAAACAAAATTAGCTAAAGGTCCTGCAATTACTATAATAGCTTTTTGTAAAGGTGTTTTAAAGGCAAAAGCCTTTTCAGGTTTTTCTAAAAGAGAGAGATTTTCCTGATGTTCTCCGTAAAGTTTAACATAACCTCCTAAAGGTATGAGAGAAAGCCTGTATTCAGTTTCTTCAGTTTTCAATCCAATAAGACGAGGTCCAAAACCTAAAGAAAAAATTTCAACCCTAACACCCATTAATTTAGCAGCTAAAAAGTGACCCCATTCATGAACAAAAATGAGAACACCTATTACTAAAATAGCAACAATTAAAGTAATCATTTATTAGCACCTTCAATAAGATTTTTAGTAAATTCACAAACTTTTTTATGAAGCTCTAAAGCTTCATAAATATTTTTTAAATTAATAGAGGGTATTTTAAATTCATTTAATGTTTTTTCAAGAAAATATGGAATTTTATCAAAACTGATTTTATAAGAAAGAAAAGCATCAACTACTACTTCATCTGCAGCCTCTAATATTAAAGGATAAGTTCCTCCCAGTTTTCCCGCTTTATAAGCAAGTTTTAAACAAGGGAACTTTTTAAAACTTGGTTTTTCAAAAATAAGTTTTTTTATCTTTTTAAGATCAAGATTTTCTATAGGTACCTCAGTTCTTTCTGGATAATTTAAAGCATAAGCTATAGCAATTTTCATATCAGCAGGGCTTACATGCATTAAATAACAACCATCAATAAGTTTAACTATTCCATGGACTAATCCTTGAGGATGAATAACTACTTCAATTTTATCTAAAGGGAAATCAAATAATATCATTGCCTCAAGTACTTCAAAACCTTTATTCATTAAAGTTGCAGAATCTACAGAAATTTTTTTACCCATTCTCCATATGGGATGAGATATAGCTTTTTCAGGTGTTATTTTATGAAATTCTTTTAAAGGAGTTTTGTAAAAAGGACCTCCTGAAGCAGTAAGAATAAGTTTTTCTACATATATTTTTTTCTCTTTTTGCAATAACTGAAAAAAAGCAGAATGCTCACTATCTACAGGAATAAGTTCGGCTTGGTTTTTTTGAGCAACCTCTTTTAAAAGATTTCCAAGAGATATAATACATTCCTTATTTGCTATAGCTACCCTTTTTCCTGTTTTTAAAGCATAATAGGTGGGAATAAGAGCTTTTATTCCAGAAATTCCTATAATTACTGTATTTATAGAATCTAAAGAAGCAAGTTCTTTTAATCCCTCATCTCCCCATAATACTTCAGCCTTATAGCTTAAAGAAGAGTTTAAAACTTTTGCATCTTCTTCTTTTTCTACAACTATATAAGGTACTTTAAAGGTTTCTGAAAGTTTTTGAAGTTCTTTAATTTTTGATCTTGCTGTAAGACCTATTATTTTAAATCTATGGGGATGTCTTTTAATATACTCTATAGTTGCTTTTCCTATAGATCCTGTAGCTCCAAAGATTACCAAGTTTTTCATTCTGAATTAATTTTATTTGGTACTTTCTGGGAACTTTAGAGGTTCTTTTGGAGGTATAGGTATAGAAGGAGGAATAGGAGGTGAAGTTTCATTAGAAACTTGGACTTGAGGAATACTAGTTTTTAATATCAAGGGTTTGTGCTTTTCTGTAAAAACTTTAGTAAGAAGAACGGAATTTAAGAAAAAAAGCAAAACAAGAATCATAGTAACTTTATTTAAAAAATTAGTAGGTCCTGCTCCACCAAAGATTGCTTCTGCTCCTCTAAAAACTGCTCCATATTCAGAACCTTTGGTTACATTTACCAAAACTATAAGAATAATAAGAATAGCTAATATTATTTGTAATACAATTAAAAAAGTTTCCATTTTTTTCCTCTGAAATTATCTCATAGGAAAAAGTTTTGTACCAGGTAAACTTTCTATGGGTTCAGTTAAAAACATTTCTCCTTTTTTTATCCAGTTTTTAAGTATTTCTGCAATTTTTCTTGCTTTAAAGAAACTAGATATAGGATAAGTTGGTACTTCTTTACCCAAGATATTTATTTTTCCATTTTTTAATTCTGCATAACTTACAATTCCATAATTTCTTTTTATTCCGTTAGGATAATCGTAGGAATAATCTACTACCTGAGTAAAAAGATCTTCATCAGAAAGTCCCGCCCATTCAGCAACTTGTTCATTTAAAATAGGTATAGGGATTCCTAATCCCACAGCTAAGGAACATCCATAACCTATATGGCTTGTTCCAACAAGCCATTCAGGGGTCATCTCTTTCAAATTACCTATAACCATAAGGGTTGCTGCTGGTTGAATGGGTACTCCCTTAGGAGTTCTTTTTACTTCCATATTATGTTGAGTTCCACACCAGATCACATATCCTTTTGCTCCTCCAAGAAAAATTCTTGTTCCTATACCTATAGTTTTTAAATAGGGATCCTTAAGTAATGGTGAAAGAGCCCCTGCAGTAGCGTAATTGGCATTTCCAAGATTGGGTTTTAAAACTCCCATATAGGTATATAAAATCTTATCTGATAGGTTTATTGCACAATTATAATTTTGATAAGCATTTCTTGGATTACATAATACTGCATTCTTTAAATCATGAATAGTTATTTCTGCTTCATAAGTCCTTCTTGGATAACAGTGGGTTCCATATCCCAGAGCTCTTAAATATATTTTTTTCCCAGCTACTAAATCATGAATTACATGGCCACCACCGTAAAGAAATTGTCCAGGAAAAACTTTATTAAGAGGATCATCTTCTCTTGTCTCAGTTGCACCTATATAAAAATCGACCGCAGCAAGTCCTCCATAAGCTGGAACATCATTTAACCACACTCTATAAGCTTTAATAGTAGGAATAGTATGTCCAAAATTAATGAAAGCACCTGAAGAACACATGGGAGAAAATGTTCCAGTGGTAACTACATCAACTTCTTTAGCTGCTTGAACTGGTCCCACTTCTTTTACAAGTTTAGAAAATTCTTCCGCAGTTAATACTACTACTTCACCTTTTTCAATTTTTTTATTTATTTCTTCTATGGTTCTTTTTACCTTAAATTCATTGTTCATTTTAAAATCTCCTATTCAACTAAAGATATAACTTTATGTCCGGAAGTTTCCAAATCTGAAGCTATTTTATCAAGAGCTATTTTTTCAAGTCTTATAAAATATACTTTTTCTCCGTTTAAATTAACATCCATTCCAATAGAAATTATTTTTCCTCCACCCTTTCTTATTATTTCAAGGACTTCATCTAAGTTATCTTTTTTAGGAATGACATCTAAACGAGAGGAAGACTTAAGAAGCCCCATCAATTCAATAAAAGCCTCTAAAATGTCAGTAATAGTAATAATTCCTACTAATTTACCCTCTGTAATTACTGGAAGACCACCTATTTTATATTTATATATAATTCTTGCTGCTTCATCAATTGAAGTTTCAGGATCTACAGTAATAGGATTTAAAATCATAACCTCCTTTAAAGGAAGTTGCAATTTTTCAGAGGAAAGATAAGCTCTTAAATTGCTTTCAGTTACAAGTCCTACTAATTTTCCATTTTCTATAACAATAGGAATATGCCTAATAGAAAATCGTCTCATTAGTTGTATTGCCTCTTCTACAGTATCTTCTGGGGAGGCTATAATTACTTCTGTAATCATCCAGTTCTTAACCTTCATAAGGCTAATCTCCCTTTTTGTTTTTTTTGAAAACTATACCACAAAAATTAAAAAATACAAAAAAATAAATTACTTAATGTTTAGGTAATCTTTCAAGATTTCTGAAGTAATAGTATTAGCTTTTAAAAATTCTTCAATAGGTCCTTCAAAGATAAGGTAACCTCCTTTTTCTCCTCCTTCAGGACCAAGTTCAATTACCCAATCTGCCCATTTAATAAGTTCAAGATTATGTTCTATTACAATAACAGTATGTCCTTTATCAATAAGTCCTTGCAATACATTTACTAACTTTTCCACATCATTTATATGAAGTCCTGTAGTGGGTTCGTCTAAAATAAAAAGAGAGCCTCCTTTTGAGGATTTGACAAATTCCTTAGTAAGTTTTATTCTTTGAGCCTCTCCTCCAGAAAGAGAAGGACTTGGTTGACCAAGATTCAAATAATCAAGACCAATGTTGCAAAGAGTATTTAATTTTTGATAAATAGAGGAGAAGTGTTTGAAAAATTCTTTTGCTTCAGAAAAATCCATATTCAAAACTTCAGAAATATTTTTTCCTTTGAAATAGACTTCAAGGGTTTCTGGATTATATCTTTTACCTCCGCAATATTCACATACCTGATATACTTCTGGTAAAAATTTAATTTCCACTTTAAGATAACCTTGTCCTTTGCAATAAGGACATTGCCCTTCTTCAGTATTAAAAGAAAATCTGCCTTCCTTATAACCTCTTTGTCTTGCTAAAGGAGTATTTGCAAAAACTTCTCTAATATTAGTAAAAACATTTATATAAGTTGCTGGAGTAGATCTTGGTGTATTTCCAATCGGAGAATGATCAACTAAGTAAACTCTCTTTATATTTTCAAATCCTCTTACATTTTTAACTCCCCATAAATCTAATTTTGACTTAGTTTTTATACTCAAAAGCTTTTTTAAATTTTCATAAAGAAGTTCACATATTAAAGTTGATTTTCCAGAACCAGAAACTCCTACTACTACTGTAAGTGAATTTAAGGGAATAGATACATTTATATTTTTAAGATTTCTTAAATAAGCTCCCTCTAAAAGAATAAATTTAGAAGGTTTTCTTTTAAGACTCTTTAATTTCTTTCTGTTTATATCTTTAAGAGCTTTTGCAGTTTCCGAAATTTCATTTTTAAGAAGTTGAGAAGGAGTTCCTACAAATATAACTTCTCCTCCCTTTTTTCCTCCTCCTGGACCAAGATCTACAATATAATCAGCAGAAAGAATAGTTTCTTCATCATGCTCAACTACAATTATAGTATTTCCCTTATTTTTTAAAGATTTTAAAACTTTTATCAACTTAGCATTATCCTTAGGATGAAGTCCAATTGTTGGTTCATCAAGAATATAAGCAACCCCTGTGAGATTGCTTCCAATTTCAGCGGATATTCTTACTCTTTTAGCTTCTCCAGAAGATAGAGTATCTGCTGATCTTCCAAGGGTTAAATATCCTACACCAAGCTCAATTAAATATTTGAGTCTTGATATTATTTCAGAAATAAGTCCTTCAGCTAAAATTTTTTCTTTACCTTCAAGCTTAAGGTTTTTTAAAAATTCTATTGCCTTTTCAATACTAAGTTCACAAAATTCAGGAAGGGAAAGACCGTTTATTTTATAATAAAAAACTTCCTCTTTATACCTACTTCCTTTACATAAAGGACAGACCTTATCTTCTATTTTCCCAAGACCTTGACAGTGAGAACAAGCACCGATTCTTGAATTAAAAGCAAAAAGCAAGGGATCAGGTTCAGGAAGGCTAACTCCACATTTTACACAGGCTCTCTTTTGGCTAAAAAGAAATTCCTTAGAATTTACCAGAAGTAAAGCTTCTCCCTTACCCTCCTTTAAAGTTTTTAAAAATAGCTCTTCAAAATTTTTAAATTTTTTAAAATTAGTCTTACCTATTAAAGCTTCAATGGTATGCTCTTTATATCTTGATAAAGAAGGTATAGGTGGGAGTTTATAGAAAATTGAATCAATTCTTACTTCGTAATATCCGGAGTTTAAAAGCTTTTCAAAAAGATTCCTGTAAATTCCTTTGCGGTGTTTTACTATGGGTGCAAGAAAGGAAACTTCAGCATTTTCAAGTTTTTCTTCCTTAAAAAGTTTTTTAGCAAATTCAAGAAGTTCCTTTTCTGAACGAGGTATTAATGGGAAATTACATTTTGGACAATAGGTTTTACTTATCTTTGAATAAAGAAGTCTTAAATAAGGAAGTATTTCTGTAAGGGTACCAACTGTAGAACGAGGAGATAATTCTCCTGATTTTTGTTCTAAAGCCACTGTAGGTGGAATACCAGAAATAAGGTCATAATCTATTTCTTCATAAAGTTTTAAAAATTGTCTTAAATAGGCAGGTAAAGTTTCTAAAAATCTTCTTTGTCCCTCAGTGAAAATAACATCAAAAGCAAGAGTTGATTTTCCAGAGCCAGAAACTCCTGTAATCACAATAAATTTTTCTCTTGGCAAATCTACATCTATATTTTTTAAGTTATGATGTCTTATACCTCTAAGTTTTATGTAAGTATCTTCATAATGATATTTTTTTTCCTTTTCAGCTTTTTCTTTAAGTTTTAAACCTGTTAAATATTCTTTTAAATAATAAGCTGTTTTACTTTTTTGATCTTTTAAATTTAAAAAATCCTTTAAAGATCCTTCAAAGATAAGGTAACCTCCTTTTTCTCCTCCTTCAGGACCAAGTTCAATTACCCAATCTGAGGAAAGTATTATTTCAGGATGATGCTCAACTACCACAATGGTATGTCCTTTTTCTTTAAGATATTTTAAAGAAGAAACAAGTTTTTCTATATCTTTTAAATGAAGTCCTACTGTTGGTTCGTCAAGGAGAATAAGCGCTTTTTCACTTTTTATTTGAGATAGAATTTCTGCAATTTTTAATCTTTGTGCTTCTCCTCCAGAAAGAGTCGAAAGGGGTTGTCCCAATTTTAAATAACCAAGACCAAGTTTTTGCAAGATATTTAAAGTTCCTTTTATAGGAGGATGATTTTCAAAAAATTCAATAGCAGAATCTACTGTAAGTTCAAGTATTTCTGCAATATTTTTATCTTTCCATTTTATTTCAAGTACTTCTTCTTTATATCTTTTTCCTTTACATACCTCACAAGGAATGACAAGATCTGAAAGAAACTGCATTTCTATAACTTCAAAACCAAGACCTTTACATTCGGAACATTGTGAAATTTCAGAATTAAAAGAGAAAAAGGTTTCAGTATATCCGTATTTTTTAGCAAGAGGAGTGCTTGCAAGAAGTTTTCTAATATAGGGGAAAATTCCTATATAAGTAGCAACTATACTTCTTGGAGAACGTGCTAAAGGTTCTTGAGTAATAAAAAGAACTTGAGAAAAATGTTCATAACCTTCTATAGATTCACAAGAATCAAAACTTAAATTTTGTTTGTAAGCAGTGATACCTTTGTAAATTATTTCTTCAAGAAGGGTTGATTTTCCAGAGCCAGAAGCTCCTACTATAGAGGTAATAGCACCAACAGGTAAAGAAAAAGTTATTTCTTTTAAATTATATTTTTTAGCCTTTATTATTTTTAATTTTTTGGGGTAAGAGTAAGAAGTATAATAAGAGACTTTTCTTTGAGAACTTAAGTATTTAAGTGCTAAAGCAGTAGGGGTATCTTTTTCAAATATCTTCTTTGGAGTTCCTGCATAAAGAAGATAACCCCCTTTTTCTCCTCCCTCAGGGCCAAGATCTATTAAAAAATCAGCTTGGGTAATAATTTCTGGATCATGTTCTACTATAACTACAGTATTATTTTGAGAAACCAAATTTTCCATAAATTTAAGTATCTTTTGAGTATCAGTAGGGTGAAGACCTGTTGTTGGTTCATCAATAAGATAAAGGGTTTCTACTAAATTAGAAGAAAGAGCTCTTGTTAAAAGGCATCTACTTGCTTCTCCTCCAGAAAGAGTTTTACTTGCTCTGTTTAAGGTGAGATAGGAAAGTCCAACCTCTTCTAAATAAAAAAGCCTTTTTAAAATCTCCTTTGCAAGTCTCTCTTCAGCTGGTAATCTATTTTTAGAAAGAAATTCCTTTATAAATTCCTTTGCTTGTAATATTTCTAAGTTGTAAAAATCTCCTATATTTAAGTCTTGAATATAAAAAATAAGCGCTTGTGAATTGAAACGAGTTCCCTTACATATAGGACAGGTTATTTCTCTTCTCAGTTTTGAAAGAAGGATTCTTATATGAGGTTTATATTTTTTACTTTCAAGCCAATCTATAACTTCTTTAAGTCCATACCAATCTCCTTCTCCAAAAAAGATTTTCCTTTTTATTTCTGAAGAAAATCTTTCAAAAGGTAAGTTTAGATCTATTCCTTGTTTTTTTAAAAAATCTATAAGATCAAATTTTACTTCCAACATAAAAGGATAATCAAGAAGAGGAATTGCTCCATCTTTTATCGATTTTTCAGGATGTTTTACCAAGGCTTTAAAATCTACTACTAAAAGATTTCCAAATCCTTTACATTCAGGACAAGCTCCTTGAGAAGTATTAAAAGAAAAAAGATTTGGAGTTTTTTGGGGAACTTTAAATCCACAGGTAGGACATACCAATTCGCGAGTATAAGTAAATTCTTCGCCATATAATGTTTTCACTTTTATATGATCAGAAAATTTAAAAGCCAGCTCAATAGCTTGAGCGATCTCTGAAAGATCCTCTTCAGAAGGTTTAAGCCTATAAATAACCACTTCTATTTCATCAACATATGGAAATTTTTCTATTTCTTCAAGCTCACATATTTTACCATCCCAGAAAATTCTACTGAATCCTGCAGAAAGAAGTCCCTCTTTAAGATAATTGAAATCTGTTTTTATCTTTTGTGGAGAAAGTAAATAAATAGGTATGTTTTTAAAATTTTGGATAATTTCTTTAGCAATCAAATGAGGGTCTTTAATGTAGATATATTGATTACATCTTGGGCATTTTGGGATACTTGCTTTGTAATAAAGCATTTTAGTAAAATGGCTTATTTCAGTAAGTGTTGCAACTGTTGAACGGGAAGTTTTAATATAATTTCCCTGAGGAAAAGCAAGAGCTGGAGGAATATTGTTTATGTCTTCTACTTTTGGTTTGGGGAGTTTTTCAAAATATTGTCTTACATATGAAGAAAAGGTTTCTAAATATCTTCTCTGTCCTTCAGCATAAAGGGTATCAAAGACTAAACTTGATTTACCAGCACCAGAAATTCCTGTAACTACAACAAGCTTATAAAAAGGTAATCTTAAATCAAAACCTTTAAGATTATTTTGGGAGACTTTAATAACTTCAACAAATTTCATTCGCCCTTGATTCTTTCCATCCGCTCCTGTGCTCTCTTACAATCAATACAAAGAGTAGCCTCAGGACGAGCTATAAGTCTTTTTTCATCTATAGGCTCTCCACAGGCTTCACATATTCCATATGTTCCATCTTCTATTTTTCTTAAAGCCTTTTCTATTTTCTTCAAAAGTTTTTGTTCTCTATCTCTTAGTCTTAATTCAAAAGCAAGATTACTTTCTCTGGTTGCTTGATCTAAGGTGTCAGGAAGAGGTTCTCCTATTTCTGTCAATTCTTTCTTAGTTTCCATAACATCCTTTAGAATTTCTTCTCTCCTTTTTAAAAGTAACTGTTTGAAAAAATCAAGTTTTTCTTTTTCCATAAAAACCCCCTAAGATTTTTCTTCTAAAATAAGTTCTCCGCTTTTACCACCACTCTTATAAATCAGACGGATATCTGTAATTTTTATACCTTTATGTAAGGATTTACACATATCATAAATAGTTAAAGCTGCTATAGAAGTAGCTATTAATGCTTCCATTTCAACCCCTGTTTTTGCTACAGTTTTTACTTTACTTGTAACTTCAATAGCAAATTTTTCTGGAACAAATTCAAATTCTATGTCTATTTTAGAAATAGGTAAAGGATGACAAAGGGGTATAAGTTCGGAAGTTTTCTTAGCTGCAAGTATTCCAGCTACCTTTGCACAAGCTAAAAAATCCCCCTTTGGAATATCTTGAGAAATAATTTGAGGATAAATATCTTCTGGGAAAATTACTTCTGCTTTTGCTATGGCAACTCTTTCTGTATCTAATTTTTCACTTACATCTACCATATGAAGTTCACCTTTTTCTGTAAAATGAGAAAATTGAGACATTTTGAAAACCTCTTATTTATTTCCGAAGATAAATTTTTCCCAAAACTTATTTTTCTTATTTTTAGAAATCTTTGGGTTTGAAAGTAATTCGTTACCAAAATTTTTTATTCCTTCTACCTCAGCAAATTTTTTTAATAACTTTTCTCCCTCTTTGCTTAGGTTTTTAGGTATCTCTATTTGAGCTTTCAAAATTAAATTACCTCTTTTACTTGTTTTTACATCAGGAAGACCTTTTCCCTCAATAATTATTTCCTCTCCTGACTGTATTCCTGGAGGTATTTGTATTTCCAGCTCCTCTCCAAAGTAAGGGATTTTTATTTTATCTCCTAAAATGGCAGAAACAAGGTTAATTTTTAATTGACCTATTACATCATTTTTTTCTCTATAAAAATAACGATGAGGTTTTATTTTTACTCTTAAAAATAGATCCCCAGGTTTTCCGCCAAAAAGTCCTGGTTCACCTTCTTTTGGTATTCTTAAAATACTTCCATCCTCAATACCAGCAGGGATAACAACTTCAAATTCCTTTTTCTTCCAAACTTTACCTGATCCTTTACACTTTTCACAATGTGCTATATAAGCCTTTCCCTTACCTTTACAATCTGGACAGGTATAACTTATTCTAAAAAAACCCTCTGTGTAAGTAACCCTTCCTGTACCTTTACATACCTCGCATATTTTAACTCCCTTTTCTAGATCATAACCTAATCCTTTACAAAAATCGCATATTTCAAATTTTTCAATCTCCAATTTTACTTTTTTGTCTTGGAAAAGATCTTCAAAATCTAAAGCTATCTCATAAGATAGATCAGCTCCATCTCTCGGTTTAGTATGGAATTTTTCTTCAAAAGAAAAATTGAAAAATTCTTCAAAGATATCGGAAAAGGCTTTAAAAATATCAGAAATATTTTCAAATCCTCTATAACCTGATGATCTTAATCCAGAATAGCCATAAGCATCATATATTGCTCTTTTTTCTGGATCTGAAAGAACCTCGTAAGCTTCTGAAATTTCCTTAAATTTCTCTTCGGCTTCTTTATTTCCTGGGTTTCTGTCAGGATGATACTTTAAAGCAAGTCTTCTATAAGCACGCTTTATCTCTTCTTGAGTTGCGTCTCTTGGAACTCCAAGGATAGTATAATAATCTTTATAAACCATCTTATTTGTTTAAACTTTTTTGTTTTAAAATTTCAGAAATTTCGTAAGGAGAGGTAATCTTTTCTTTTTTATCCAATTCTTTTATATTTTCTTGAGTAACTAATCCTGCTGCAATTTCTCTTAAAGCAGTAACAATTTCTTTATTATCACATTCTATAAGAGGTTGAATTCCCTCTCTTAACCACTTTATCCTTTCTATAGCTAAATGAATTAGTCTAAATCTACTGGGTACCTTTTTAAGGCAATCCTCTACTGTAATTCTTGCCATTTTTTCCCACCTAAGATGGATTTTAACAATTTTTAAAGTTTCTTAAACAGCTATTACTTCAGTTACTTCAGGAATTTCTTTTTTTAGATATCTTTCAATTCCCATTTTAAGAGTCATAAGAGCCATGGGACAGGAACCACAAGCACCTTTTAATTTTACCTTTACTACCCCTTCTTCTGTAACCTCTACTAATTCTACATCTCCTCCATCTGCTTGTAAATAAGGTCTAACCTTTGATAAAGCTTTTTCAACCTCATCTTTAAGCATTAAAATTACCTCCTTGATTTGATATTTAATTTTTAAAAATTTAATACAAATTTTCTTGACAGCAAGGTTACATTTATTTAAAATTAATTAATTTTAAAATAAGGAGTTTTTATGAGAAGTGATAGAGTAAAAAAGGGTTTAGAGAGAGCCCCTCACAGGTCTTTATTTAAAGCTCTTGGATTTACGGATGAAGAATTAAAAAAACCACTTATTGGAATTGCTAACTCCTTTAATGAAATAGTCCCTGGTCATATTCATTTAAGGCAAATTGTATCTGCAGTAAAAGCAGGAATTAGAGAAGAGGGGGGAGTTCCTGTAGAATTTGGTGTAATAGGGGTGTGCGATGGTATAGCCATGAATCACGAAGGTATGAAATATTCTTTGCCTAGTCGCGAAATAATTGCTGATTCTATAGAAATAATGAGCATGGCTCATGCTTTTGATGGTTTGGTTTTAGTAACAAGCTGTGATAAAATCACTCCTGGTATGCTTATGGCTATGTTTAGACTTAATATACCTTCTATAATTATAGCTGGTGGACCAATGCTTTTAGGAAGTTATAAAGGAAAAAGGGCTAATCTTATTTCAGTTTTTGAAGGGATTGGTAAAGTTAAAGCTAAAGAAATGACTGAAGAAGAATTAAGAGAACTTGAAGCCTGTGCTTGTCCCACATGTGGTTCTTGTGCTGGTATGTTTACAGCAAATTCTATGAATTGTCTTTCTGAAGCTATAGGTCTTGCTCTTCCTGGCAATGGCACAATTCCAGCTGTATTTGCTGATAGAATAAGACTTGCTAAGGAAACTGGTAGAAAGATAATGGAGCTTGTCAAGAAAAATCTTACTCCTAAAAAATTAATCACCAAAGAATCTTTTGAAAATGCTATAGCTGTTGATATGGCTTTAGGTTGCTCTACAAACACAGTTCTTCATCTTTTAGCTATTGCTAAAGAAGCAGGAATAGATATCAATTTAAAAACCTTTGATGAAATTTCAAGAAAAACTCCAGTTCTTGCCAAACTTATTCCTGCAGGAGAACACGGAATTGTTGACCTTCATTTTGCAGGTGGAATACCAGCAGTAATGAAAGAACTTTCTAAATTAGGAATAATAAACCTTGAGGTAAAAACTGTTACAGGAAAAACTTTAAAGGAAAACCTTAAAGGAGTAAAAGTTCTCAATTATGAAGTAATAAGACCAGTTAAAAATCCTTATCATAAAGAAGGGGGAATAGCTATACTTTATGGAAATTTAGCGCCTGAGGGTGCAGTAGTAAAAACAAGCGCTATTGTTCCAAAGATGTTAAAATATTCTGGAACAGCAAAAGTTTTTAATTCAGAAGAAGAGGCTTATCAAGCTATCTTAGAGGGGAAGATAAAATCCGGAGATGTTTTAGTTATTAGATATGAAGGACCTAAAGGTGGACCAGGAATGAGAGAAATGCTTTCTCCTACCTCAGCAATTATAGGAATGGGGTTAGGTGATTCTGTTGCTCTTATCACTGATGGAAGATTTAGTGGTGGAACACAAGGAGCTTGTATTGGACATGTCTCTCCAGAAGCAGCAGAAGGAGGTCCGATTGCACTTGTTGAAGACGGAGATATTATAGAAATAGATATCCCCCGAAGAAGGCTTAATCTAAAGGTTTCAGAAAAGGAATTAGAAAGAAGAAGAAAAAAATGGAAACCTCCTCAAAAAAAATTAAAAGGAATATTGAAAAAATATTATAGCTTGGTACAATCAGGAGCTAAAGGAGCAATTTTAGAATGAATCCTTTTTCTTTCTTAGGAAGAGCTTTCTTTAAAATTCTTAGTGATTGTGGCGGAATTTTTCTTTTCTTTTTAAAAAGCTTTATTTATTCCTTCTTTCCTCCTTATAGAGTAAAACTTCTTATAAAACATATGGAATTTATTGGAGTAAAATCCTGGTTAGTAGTAATTTTAACCTCCCTTTTTTCTGGAATGGTTACTGCTTATCAAGTAAATATTGCTTTAGCTAAGGTAGGATCTCAAAGTATACTTGGAGGTGTGGTTGCCTTAACTCTTACTAGAGAATTAGGACCAGTTCTTACTGCAGTAGTAGTTATTGCAAGAGCAGGATCAGCTATTTCTGCTGAATTAGGAAGTATGAGAATAACTGAGCAAATTGATGCTCTTAAAATTATGGCTGTTAATCCAATTCAATATCTTATGAGCCCAAGACTATGGGCTGCTATAATAGTTTTACCCCTTTTAACAGCTATTTCAGATTTTGTGGGTATTACAGGAGGTTATATAATAGGAACTTTTTTACTTCATATAGATCCTGGGCTTTTAACAGCAAGAATGATAGATATGGTAGAATTAAAAGATATTATGAGTGGAATAATTAAATCCATTTTCTTTGGCGCCTTTTTAGTAGTGGTTTGTGGATATAAGGGATATTATGCTTCTGGAGGAGCAGAAGGTGTAGGAAGAGCTACTACTGAAGCTGTAGTTATTTCTACAGTAGGTATTTTAGTTTCTGATTATATTTTAACTACTCTTTTCTTTTAACAAATATGCTTACTATAAAAGAACTCAAAAAAAGTTTTAATGGACTTGAAGTTTTAAAAGGAGTTAATTTATTTATTCCTGAAGGAAAAGTCACATTTATAATGGGACAAAGCGGAACAGGTAAAAGTGTACTTTTAAAACATATAGTTGGACTTTTAAAACCTGATAGTGGTGAAATATGGTTCGAAAATAAAGATATTACCAAACTTTCTGAAAAGGAATTACAGAAAATAAGAAGAAAAATAGGTTTCTTATTTCAAGAAGGAGCACTTTTTGATTCTCTGACTGTAAAGGGGAATATAATATTTCCTTTAAAAGAACACTTTAAAATGCCAAAATCTGAAATGGAAAAAACAGTAGAGGAACTTTTATCTGCAGTAGATTTACTGTCTGCTAAAGATAAATATCCTTCTGAGCTTTCTGGAGGAATGAAAAAGAGAGCAGCTCTTGCAAGAACCCTTGCCCTTAAACCCCAAGTAGTACTTTTTGATGAGCCAACTACAGGACTTGATCCAATTTTACAAGTTTCTATCTTAGACTTAATCAAAAGTCTTAAAGAAAAATACAATCTTACCTGTGTAATAGTAAGTCATGACCTTAATCTTGCTTTTAAATTTGCAGATTATATTGCCTTTTTACATGAAGGGATTATCATAGAAGTAGGGACTCCTGAAGAAATAAAAGCATCTACAAATGAATTTGTTAAAAAATTTGTAGAAAGTGCTTCGTTATAAATTAAATAATAGGAGGGTTTAAAAATGGCTATAAAAGGGGGAACAGAGATAAAAGTCGGTATATTTGTATTTTTAGGAATTATAGCTCTTTTATATCTTACTTTTAAGCTTGCAGAAGAGGCCTTTACCCCGAAGGATGTTTACAAAATTTATGCAGTATTTGATAATATTTCTGGTCTTACAAAGGGAGCTAAAATAGAAATGGCAGGGATTCCTATCGGAAGGGTAGGAAAGATTGAACTAACTCCTGAAGGAAAAGCTAAAGTTGAGCTTTTAATTTATAAAGACTATAAGATTCGGGAAGATTCAAAGGCAGCTATAAGAACTTATGGTGTTTTAGGAGATAAATTTGTAGATATTAAACCTGGATTTTCTATTACCTATCTACAACCTGGTTCTATGATAGCTTATACAGAAGGTGCAATTTCTGTGGATGAAATTTTAGCAAGTGTTGGTCCTACTGTAGAGGGTTTAAAGGAATTAATTGGTACTGAAGAAGGTAAAGAAAATCTGAAAATTTTAGTAGCAAATATTAGAGATGCTTCTCAAAGTTTTAAAATTATTGCAGAAAGAATAGAAAAAGGGGAGGGTACTTTAAGCAAACTTATAAGTGATGACAAGCTTTATAAAGATTTAACTGCAACAGCAGAAAATTTGAAAAAAGTTTCGGCTCAGATAGAAAGTGGGCAAGGGACTCTTGGAAAACTGGTTAAAGATGAAGAATTGTATAAAAGCTTAAGACAAACTGTAGCTAATTTGGAAAGTGTCTCTAAGAGACTTGAAAAGGGAGAAGGAACTCTTGGTAAATTGATGACCGATGAGAAGCTTTATAAAGATTTAAAAGCTATTTCTGAAGATCTAAGAAAGATAACAGCTCAGATAGAAAGTGGGCAAGGGACTCTTGGAAAATTATTAAAAGATGATTCCCTTTATACAGAGGCTAAAAAAACTTTAAAGAGTGTTAATAGGGCTGCTAAAGGAGTAGAAGAACAGGTACCTATTACTGTTCTTGGAATTATGGCTGGTGCAGCTATGCAATAAGTTTAAATTTCAAACACTGCTTTTACCTTAAATTTTTTAATAGCTGGAAAGAGTTTTATTTTTATTTCAAATCTTTCTTCTAAATTTTTACAAAAATCTTTTAAATCCTTTTCTGATTTTGTAACCACTGTAAACCAGAAATTAAGTTTATGTTCTCTTAGATAAGCATGGGTTATTTCAGGAAGTTTTGCTATTTCATAAACTATTTTTATTTTATCTTCAGGTATAACTGTTGCACATAAACAAGTGAAATATCCCAGTTTATAAGAATTAACAGTTGCTCCAAAATGTCTTATTATTCTCTTTTTTTTTAAATTTTTTAAAAAATCTATAATTTCCCTTTCTTCAAGAGCAAATTTTTCAGCTAAAATTTTGAATGGTTCTGGAACTAAAGGAAAATCTTTTTGTAAAAAATTGAGAAGCTCCTTTAATTTTTTTTCTTTAAGATTATCCATGTTCAAAAATTACCAGTAAGATTCAATTTTGCAATGAAAACTTTTCTTTTTGGATAAAAATTTTATGATATTATAGGATGAACTTTTAAAGATAAAAATCTGGAGGTAATTAAAATGAAAAAAGGTGAGATAATTTTGGAAGAAATTTTTAAACTTTTACCTCATAGATATCCTTTTTTAATGATTGATAAGGTTGTAGAGGTAGATGCAGAAAAGGAGTATGTAAAAGCAATTAAAAATGTTACTATTAATGAGTCCTTTTTTATGGGGCATTTTCCGGAAAATCCCATTATGCCAGGGGTTTTAATTTTAGAAACCATGGCTCAAGCGGCGGGTGTAGGGCTTATGGTTATATTTCCAGAGTATAAAGGAAAACTTTTTGTTCTTGCAGGAATTGATAAAGCAAGATTTAGGCAACCTGTTTATCCTGGAGATACACTTATTATTGAAGTTCAAGGTTTTAGGAGAAAAGGAAATATAATTAAGACTGCAATTACTGCTAAAGTTAATGAAAAAATAGTTGCAGAGGCAGAAATTACAGCAGGAATTTTAAATAAAGAGGAGAAAACAAATGAATAAAATTTCCCCTACAGCTTACATAGATCCTTCAGCTGAAATAGAAGAAGATGTAGAAATAGGTCCAGGTGTTTATATAGGACCAAAAGTTTATATAGGAAGGGGAACAATTATAAAGGCTCATTCCTATATTGAAAACAATACCAAAATAGGAAAATATAATCAGATAGGTCCTTTTACCGTAATTGGAACACCTCCTCAACATATTGGTTACAAAGGTGAAGAAACAAGAGTAGAAATAGGCAATTATAATATAATTAGAGAATTTGTAACTATTCATAGAGGAACTACTTTTGATGATGGAATTACATATATAGGAAATAATTGTTTTCTTATGAGTTATGTCCATGTGGCTCATGATTGTAAAATAGGAGATTATGTTATTATGGCAAATAATGCTACCTTAGGAGGGCATGTAAGAGTAGAGGAAAAAGTAGTTATGGGTGGTTTTTCAGGAGTTCATCAGTTTTGCAAAATAGGAGCCTATGCTTTTATTGGTGCTATGAGCGGGGTAGATAAAGATGTTCCTCCCTATGTAAAGGTTTTTGGTATTCCTGCTAAGATACAAGGAATAAATCTTGTAGGATTAAGAAGAGCAGGTTTTACTAAAGAAGATATTCGAAAAATCTCACAAGCAATTGGATATTTTTTAGATGCTCCTTCAACCATTAAAGAAATAATTACAGAATTAAGAGATATATTTGGTGAAGATCCGGTTATAGAAAGGCTTATCCTATTTTTGGAAAAACCTTCAAAACAGGGTATAATGAGAAGGAAACCCTTTGAAGGAGAGGAGGCATTTTAGTTATTTGTTATGGATTTTGAGGATAATAAAATAGGATTAATTGCAGGAGAAGGCGAATTTCCTGTTATTTTAGCCCGGAGCTTAAAAGATAAGAATTATGAAATTGTTGCTATTTGTTTTTCCAATCACCAAAAAGAAAAACTAAAAAAGTTTACTTCTAAAGTTTTTAAAATTTCCATTGGTCAATTTGGGGAACTTATTAAAATTTTTAAAGAGAATAAGATTAAAAAGCTTGTTTTTTTAGGGAAAATAGATAAAAGTCATGCTTTAAAAGTTGGTATTCCAGATTTTAAAGCTTTAGCTTTATGGAGAAGGCTTATAATTAAAGAAGATAATTCAATTTTAAAGGGAGTTATAGAAGAATTGGAAAAGGAAGGATTTGTAATAAAGGGTCCCTCAGAATTTTTACAAGAGTTTTTAACTACTGAAGGAATATTTACTAAAAGAGCTCCTACAAAAGAAGAATGGGAAGATATAGAATATGGGTTTAAAATTGCTAAAATAATTGGATCTTTAGATATTGGACAGTGTGTAGTTGTAAAAAATAAGATGACAGTTGCTATAGAAGCTATGGAAGGAACAGATGCAACAATTTTAAGGGCAGGTAAACTTAGAAAAAATACTGTAGTTATAAAAGTAGCTAAACCCATTCAAGACCTAAGAATGGACCTACCTGTAGTTGGATTAAAAACTATAGAAACACTTATCAAAGCACAAGCTAAGGTTTTAGCTTTGGAAGCAGAGAAAACATTTTTTTTACAAAAAGAAGAGGCTATCAAATTAGCTGATAAAAATAATATTTCTATATTAGGATATAAAGGTAAAGAAGAATAGAAATGGATAAAGTAAAAGTAGCAGTTATAGGAGTAGGGCATTTAGGAAGATTTCATGCTAAAAAATTTACCGAAATTCCAAAAGCAGAACTTTTAGCCATAGTAGATATAAATCCAGAAAGAATTAAAGAAACTCTCAATTTATTAGAAGAAAAAAAACACTCCATAAAAACTTTTACTAACTATAAAGAGGTTATCCCCTTAGTTGATGCAGTAAGCATAGCAACTCCAACCATTACCCATTATGAAATTGCTAAAGATTTTTTAGAAGCAGGAAAACCTGTTTTTTTAGAAAAACCTCTTGCTCACGAATTAAGTTTAGCAGAGGAGCTTGTTGAGATTTCAATCAAAAAAAATCTTCCCTTTCAAATTGGTTATATTGAAAGATTTCAAGAACCAGTAAAAAAACTTCTGCAAAATGTAAAGGATCCTCTTTTTATAGAGGCTCATAGATTATCCTCTTTTACAGAAAGAAATCTTGATATAGATGTAATTTTAGATCTTATGATACATGATCTTGACCTTGCCTTACTTTTAAAAAACTATAAAAAAATTGAGTTTATTCATGCTGTAGGAGCCCCGCTTTTTACTCAATTGCCAGATATTGTAAATGCAAGAGTAGTTTTTGAAGACGGAACTACTTGTAATTTTACTGCGAGT
Organism: uncultured Thermodesulfatator sp.; assembly: GCA_964464535.1. Lineage (GTDB taxonomy): Bacteria > Desulfobacterota > Thermodesulfobacteria > Thermodesulfobacteriales > Thermodesulfobacteriaceae > Thermodesulfobacterium. The sequence continues at coordinate 128,580 of CAYXGJ010000002.1, forward strand.
AGAGTTTCTCTTAATAGACAAAGAAAGTTTAGAGTTTTTTCAGAAGGTGCCTATTATGTAGTTGATACCATAGAAAAAAGCTATTTAGAGGTTAGAGTAGATCTCCAAACCAAGGAATATAAATTAGATAAAAAATCTTTTCCAGAAAGTGACCCTTTAAAAGAGGAGCTTGAATCCTTTATTAAATGTATTATTAATAAAGGCGAAGTTAAAGTGACAGGAGAGTCTGCTTTAAAATCACTTGGACTTGCATTTCAAATAAAAAAGCAAGTAGAAAATAATTTTAAAAAATATCTATGATCTATCAGAGCTCTCCTCGTATTTTAATAATAACAGGTGAAATTTCTGGAGATATCTATGGATATTTACTAATTAAAAGAATAAAAGATCTAAATTCAGCTTTTCAATTTGTTGGAATAGGTGGACCTAAGATGAGAAGTCTTAGTATAGAGATATTATTTTCTGCTGAATCACTTGCTTTAGTGGGATTACCAAGTTTTTCTGAGCTTAAAAAATATTGGTTTATTTACAAAAAAATTGAAGAATTTTTAAGAAAAAGAAAGATAGATGCAATAATATTAGTAAATTTTCCAGGTTTTAATTTAAAAATTGCTAAATTGGCTAAAAAGTTAGGATATCCTGTAATATATTATATAGCCCCTCAAGCATGGGCTTGGAACAAAAAGAGGGTTCATATTTTAAGAAAATATGTAGATAGATTATATGTAGTTCTTCCTTTTGAAAAAGAATTTTTTTCTTCTTATGGGATATCTACTATTTATTTGGGACATCCTATTTTAGATCTAATAAAAACTAATCTCTCAGAAAAATTTTTTTACGAAATATACCAATTTGATAAATCTGAACCCTTAGTAAGTTTTTTTCCAGGTAGTAGGGAAAGAGAAATAACTCGTCACATACCCATGTTTTTAAAAATTTTTGAAAACTTAAAAAAGTTAAATCCTCATATTCAAGGGATAATGGTTAAAGCCCCTGGGCTTAAAGATTCTTTTTTATGGGATAGAGCAAGATCCCAACTTAAGGTTATAGAAAATACTCAGTATGAAGTTTTAAAATATTCTACAGTTGCTCTTCTTGCCTCAGGAACCATTACCTTAGAAGCTGCTCTTCTTGAAACTCCTGCTATAGTTACTTATTCTTTGCCTTCTTGGATGTATTTTATTGCGAAAAAATTGATAAAAGTTCCCTATATTAGTCTTGCTAATTTAATTTTGCAAAAGGAAATATATCCAGAAGTAATAAGGGAAAAAGATAAGATAAAAGCTATTACTCAGAAAATAAATGAGTTTATAGATAATGAAAAAGCAAGAAATGAGGTTAAAAAAGAGCTTTCTGTTATAAAAAGGCTGATTGGTCCTCCTGGAGCAAGTTGGAGAATTGCTGAAGATATGATAAAGTATATTTTATCTCTTAAAAAGAGTTGAGCTTATTGAATTTCGAAAAAATAGAGGAGGCTTACTTATGGCTGAAAGCCTAAAAAAAATGTATAGGACAATTGTAGAAGATCCCTTTCCTTCAGAATTAAGAATTACCTTTGGAGATCAAACCCTTATTTATAAGAAAAAAAGATGGGAGGTGGAAATAGAATCTGGTGTGTTTGAAAAAAAGGGTTTAAGATATGGAGAAAATCCAGACCAAGAGGCTGCTATCTATGAATTAGTTGCAGGCAATTTAGTTTTAGGAGAGTGTGAATTTATTAAACCTGGTCTTGGCTTAATTTCAAGTTTAAAAGAAAGTGATTTTATTCAATTTGGTAAACACCCTAGTAAAATTAATCTTACTGATATAGATAATACACTTAACATTTTAAAATATTTAACTGAAAAGCCTGCTTGTGTAATTGTTAAGCATAACAATCCTTCTGGAGTTGCTTACGGAAATACAATAGAAGAGGCCTTTTTAAAAGCTTATCAGGCAGATAGAATAGCTGCTTTTGGTGGAGCTATAGCTCTAAATAGACCTGTTAATAAAGCTTGTGCAGAAGCTATAGCAGAACAATATTTTGAAGTTTTGGCTGCACCTGAATATGAAGAAGGAAGTATAGAGATTTTAAAGAAAAGAAAGTCTTTAAGAATTATTAAAATTAAAAAATTGGACAAGTTAGAAGAATATGCCAAATATAGAGTGATTGAGTTTAAAAGCCTTATTGATGGAGGTATAATTGTTCAAGTTTCTCAATTAAATAGAATTAGAAAAAAGGAAGATTTGCTTCCTGCAGTAGCTATAAAAGATGGAATAGAATATAAATGTCTTAGAGAACCTGATGAGAGAGAAATAAAAGATATGATTTTTGGATGGGCGGTTGAGATGGGAGTTACTTCTAATTCAGTGTTATTTGTGAAAAATGAATGTACAGTAAGTATAGGAACAGGAGAGCAAGACAGAGTTGGCTGCGTTGAAATAGCTATTTTTAAAGCCTACACCAAATATGCTGATCTTCTCTGCTATGAAAAATATAAAATACCCTATAAACAATTAGAATTAGAGATAGAAAAAGGTCAAAGACCTAAAATTCAAAAAGAGGAAATTGATGAGGAAACCAAAGAAAAAAAGGCAGGTCTTATAGGTGCAGTTATGATTTCAGATGGATTTTTACCCTTTAGAGATTCCGTAGATGTAGCAGCCAAACATGGTATTACAGCTATTTTACAACCAGGAGGTTCTATAAGAGATTGGGAAGTAATTCAAGCCTGCAATGAATATAAGCCTCCTATAGCTATGATGTTTACTGGACAAAGGGCATTTAGACATTAATTTAAATATACAAAAGGGGTTTCTTATGAACAAAATACCTTTTACTTCAGAAGGTATTGAAAAAATTAAAAAAGAGCTCGAATATCTTATTAAGGTTGAGAGAAGAAATGTAGTGAAAGCTATAGAAGAAGCAAGAGCTCACGGAGATATTTCAGAAAATGCTGAATATGAAGCAACAAAAGAAAGACAAGCCTATATAGAAGGTCGGATACAAGAATTATCAGGAATTTTAGCTAATGCAGAAATAATTCCCGCTCTTAATAAAGTTCCTGATAAGGTTCAGTTTGGAGTTAAAGTAAAATTATTAAATTTGGATACAGAAGAAGTGATTACTTATAGAATTGTTGGTCCCTATGAAGCAGATCCATCTAATGGAAGTATCTCTATATATTCTCCTTTGGCAAGGTCTTTAATAGGAAAAGAGATAGGGGATGAAGTTCAAGTAAATACTCCTTCAGGAATAAAGAATTTTGAAATTTTGAATATAGAAATTTAATTATCAAAGGAGGATAAAGTGGAATTTTTAAACAAAAGGTATCTTTTTACTCCAGGTCCAGTTCCTGTAGCAGAAGAAGTACTTTTATCTATGGCTCAACCTGTTACCCATCATAGATTACCAGAATTTTCAGAGATTTTAAAAGAAATTAGAGAAGATCTGAAATATCTTTTTCAGACCAAAAAGGAGGTCTATTTTTTTGCTTCCTCAGGAACAGGGGCTATGGAATCAGCTATTGTTAATCTCTTTTCTCCACAAGATAAAGTGATTGTGGTAGTTGGTGGAAAATTTGGGCAAAGATGGTTGGAACTTTCCCAAACCTATAGTTTAGAACCAATAGTTATAGAAGTTTCCTGGGGAAAAGCTGTAAAACCTGAAAAGATAGAAAAGATTTTAAAAACAAAAAAAGATATAAAAGGGGTTTTAATTCAAGCTTGTGAAACCTCAACCGGGGTGAAACATCCTATTAAAGAAATTGCAGAAATTGTTAGAGATACTCCCGCAGTAATAGTAGTTGATGCTATCACTGCTCTTGGGATATATGATCTTCCAATGGATAAATGGGGGCTTGATGTAGTTATTACAGGTTCTCAAAAGGCTTTAAGCTTACCTCCTGGATTATCTTTTATTGCCTTTTCAGATAAAGCTCAAGATTTAGTTAAAAAATCAAAACTTCCTAAATATTATTTTGATCTCCAAAAAGAAAAAAAGGCCTACGAAAAGAATACCACAGCCTTTACTCCTGCTGTGAGTTTACTTATAGGATTAAGAAAAATGCTTAAACGTATAAAAGAAATAGGGCTTGAAAGACTTTTTAAACATTATCAAATACTTTCTCTTGCTTGTAGAAAAGCTATATTGGCAATGGATTTAGAAATTTTTCCTGAAGTTCCTTCTGAATCTCTTACAGTTATTAAGACCCCAAATGGATTAAATACAGGGGAACTTTTAAAATTTTTAAGAAATAAATTAGGAGTTGTTTTTGCAGGAGGGCAGGATCATCTTAAAGGAAAAATTTTAAGAATTACTCATATGGGGAACCAATCTCCTTTTGATCTTTTAATAGCTCTCTCAGCTTTGGAGATAGGATTGAACCTTTTTGGATATAAGATTTCCTTTGGTAAAGGAATAAAAGAGGCTGAAGAAGTCCTTTTAAATTATATAAAAGAGGAATATTTATAAAAAAATTCTAAAAAAGGAGAGTAAAAAATGAAAGTTTTAATTTCAGATCCTATTTCAGAAGAGGGAATAGAAATCTTAAAAAATGAAGGCTTAGAAGTTGTTTATAAACCAGGTCTTTCTTATGAAGAATTGTTAGAAATAATTCCTCAATTTGATGCACTTGTTATAAGAAGTGCAACAAAAGTTACTAAGGAAGTAATTGAAAAAGCAAAAAATTTAAAAGTTATAGGAAGAGCAGGAACAGGACTTGACAATGTAGATTTACAAGCTGCGAACGAAAAAGGGATTGTGGTTATGAATGTTCCAGGAGGAAATACCTTATCTGCAGCAGAACATACCTTGGCTTTACTTTTCGCAATTGCAAGGAATATTCCTCAAGCTGTAATTTGTTTAAAAGAAGGAAAATGGGAAAAAAAGAAATTTATGGGGGTGGAGCTTAATAATAAAGTTTTAGGAATTATTGGATTAGGAAGAATAGGAAGTATTGTTGCAGATAGAGCTCTTGGAATGAAAATGAAAGTTATAGCTTATGATCCCTATATTTCTCCAGAAACAGCAGAAAAAAAGGGAGTAGAACTTGTAAGTTTAGAAGAATTATATAAAAGATCAGATTTTATCACTATTCATACACCTTTAACAAAAGAGACTTATCATCTTATAGATGAAAAAGCCTTTTCTATGATGAAAGACGGAGTTTACATTATAAATTGTGCTAGAGGAGGAATTATAGATGAGGAAGCACTTTATAAGGCTATGGTTTCAGGGAAGGTTGCAGGAGCAGCTCTTGATGTTTTCGAGAAAGAACCGGTAGATCCAAATCATCCTTTACTTTCTTTAGAAAATTTTATTGGAACTCCCCATCTTGGAGCCTCAACCATAGAAGCTCAAAAGATAGTTGCCATAGAAATAGCAAAACAGATAGTTGATTATCTCTTTAAGGGAATAATAAGAAATGCAGTAAATGTTCCTTCTTTGCCACTAGAGATTTTAAAAATCATTACACCTATATTAACTCTTGCAGAAAAAATTGGTTTACTTGCTGCCCAAATTACAGAGGGAGCTATTCAAAAAGTGGAAATTACCTACAAAGGTGAAATTTCCCAATTAGATGTTAGACCTATAACCCTTGCTTTTGTTAAAGGGCTTCTTTCATCCTTTTTAAAAGAAGATGTTAATTATGTTAATGCCCTTATAAGAGCAAAGGAAAGGGATATAAAAATAATAGAATCTAAAACAGAAATTTCAGAAGATTTTACTTCTCTCATAAGTGCTAAAGTGAAACATACTGGAGGTTATACAGTTGTTGAAGGAACTATTTTTGGTAAAAAAGAACCTCGTATAGTTAGAATTAATGGATTTAGACTGGATGCTTTGCCAGAAGGACACATGCTTTATATTTTTAATGAGGATAGACCAGGGGTTATAGGGAAAATAGGGACCATTCTTGGTAATCACAATTTAAATATCTCAAGAATGCATGTAGGACAAGATCCTACGAGAAGAGCAAATGTAATACTTCTTAGTTTAGATCAACCTCCCACAGCAGAAGCCTTAAAAGAATTAAGTGAGCTTTCTACAGTTTATTTAGTAAAACCCTTAGAACTTTAATAAGTTATGGAGAAACCTAATCTAAGAAATTGTGAGTTGGAAGAATTTAAAAATTTAATGGAAGTTTTTGGAGAGCCTTTATATAGAGGAGAGCAGATTTTTCACTGGATTACCTGTAAAAATGCCATAAGCTTTGAAGAAATGACAGATCTTCCTAAGAGTTTAAGAACAAAGCTTTCTGAAAATTTTTCTCTTGAACTTCCAGAGATAGTTGATAGAGAAGAGGATATAGATGGAACAGTTAAAATTGCTTTAAAATTAAAAGACAATAATTTAATTGAAACAGTTATAATCCCAGAAAGGGATCACTATACTCTTTGTGTCTCAACCCAAGTAGGATGTCCTATAGGTTGTAAATTTTGTGTTACAGGGAAACTCAGTTTTAAAAGAAATTTAGAAGTTTATGAAATACTTTCTCAAGTAGTTATTGCAAGAAGATATTTAAAAGAAAAGAAAGAAAAACTTCCTTTAAGAAATATAGTTTTTATGGGAATGGGAGAACCTCTTTTAAATTTGAAAAATCTTATAAAAGCTTTAAAAATACTTGCTCATCCAAGAGGATTTAACTATTCCAGAAAAAGACTTACAGTTTCAACTGTAGGACTTTTAAAGGAAATGGAGATACTTGCTAAGGAGTTTCCTACCGCTTTGGCATTGAGCTTACATGCCCCCACAGATGAAATTAGGAAAAAACTTATTCCTGTAGCTAAAAAATATTCTGTTAAAGAACTTATTTCAGCCTGTAAAAAATTTCCCCGTATAAAAAATAGTAGAACCACAATAGAATATGTAATAATAAAAGATGTAAATGATAGTTTGGAGTCTGCAGAAAAACTGGCAGATCTTCTAAAGGGATATCCTTTTAAAGTAAATCTTATTCCTTTTAATCCTCATCCTGAAATTCCTTTTGAAAGACCTTCTGAAGAAATAGTAGAAAAATTTCAAAAATACCTTCTTTCAAAGGGAATATTAACTACTGTAAGAAAAAGTAAAGGTCTTGGGATTGATGCTGCCTGTGGACAGCTGGGTGCAAAAATTTTAAAATCTCTAACTCCAGACTCCATTGATAAAGAAACCGCAATTGGGACAGGTTAAATCAGGCTTAAGATCTATTTTTAAAACCCTAAAACCATATCTTTCAATAATTAAATAATTACACTTTGGACAATAGGTATTTTCATATTGATTTCCGGGAACATTTCCTATGTAAATATAATAAAGACCAGCTTCTTTTCCAATATAATAAGCTTTTAATAAAGTTTCTTCAGGAGTAAAGGGCTTATCCAAGAGTTGATAATGGGGGAAAAAGCGAGAAATATGCCAGGGAACATCAGGCCCTAGCTCATTTTTTATAAAATTTGCAAGTTCTTTTAATTCAGCTGAATCATCGTTTTCTTCTGGAATAATAAGAGTGGTAACCTCTACCCATATACCCTGGCTTTTTAAATATTTTAAATTATCTAAAACAGGTTGTAGTTTAGCTTTACAAAACTTTTTGTAAAATTCTTTTCTAAAAGCCTTTAAATCTACATTTATTCCATGAAGATAGGGTTTAATATAATCAATTGCTTCTTTTGTCATGTAACCATTAGAAACAAAAACATTTTTTAATCCCTCCTTTTCAGCTAATTTGGCACAATCATAGGCGAATTCAAAAAAGATAGTAGGTTCAGTGTAAGTATAGGAAATACTTTTTGCCCTTTGAGCTTTAGCTATTTTTACAATATCTTTTGGTGAAGTTAATTTACCAGGAATACCTCCATAAATTTGAGGATATTGAGAAATTTCAAAATTTTGACAAAAACTGCAACGAAAATTACAACCTACAGTTGCTATAGAATAACTCCATGAGCCTGGTAAAAAATGATAAAGTGGTTTTTTTTCAATAGGATCTAAGTGTTCTGCAATTATTTTTCCATAAACTAAGGAAAAAAGAATCCCTTCTTCATTTTTTCTAACTCCACAAATCCCTACCTGATTGGGATAAATAATGCAATGATGATTACATAAATTGCATTTTACTTTTTTATCTTCCAAATGTTCGTATAAAAGAGCTTCTCTCATATTTAGTTATTGTAAGACACTTTTCAATTCTTTTCAATTCTTTTCAAAAAATTCTTTACCTCTTCAGTGTAATCACCCTTGCGGGATTTATAAATATAAAGAGGAGGGAAAATTCTTATTTCTTCTTTAGCATTTTTAACTGCACATAAAAGAACAAGTTTTGCCTCTGAACCAGGATAGGAATAAACCAGTCTTAAAAGTTTAGGTTCAAGTTTATGATTTTTAAGAAGATATATTAATTCTGCAAGTCTTAAAGCTGTAAAAATTAAATAGAGTTTACCTTTATTTTTTAAAAGAGAGCTTACTTTTTTTAAAAATTCATTAAGATCACACTCTATATCTTTTCTGGTAATATTTTCAATTTCATAAGGACTTTTTCTTCCAGCTTTGCTTTTAAAATAGGGAGGATTAGAAAAAACTATATCAAAATTACCAGGTTTAAAAGGTGGATTTCTAATATCTCCCTTAATTACAAATAGTTTTTCGTGAAATCTATTTTCAAGGATATTTTTTTTTAGACATTCTATATAAAGTGTTTCAAGCTCCAAAGCAAAAATTTTTGAATAGGGAAATCTTTTTAAAGCAATGAGAGAAATAATACCAGATCCTGCTCCAACTTCTAAAACCAAATCCTTTTGTTTTAGACTTAAAAAGTGGGCTAATAAAACAGAATCTATACCAAATCTAAAACCTTTTTCAGGCTGATAAACAATTATAGAGCCCTCTAAAAAGGGAGTAGGAACTAACTGCATAGATTTTCCCATAAATAATAAACTACCTGATTATGAAGAAGTTTCCCTTTAAAAGTTAGGGATATTCTGTTTTTTCTCCTTTTTATTAATTTTTCTTTTATCAAGGTATCTAAAATATCTTTTGGTAAATAATAATTATATTTTCTTTTTAATTCTTTCAAGCTAATACCCTCTTTTAATCTTAATCCCATAAATATATATTCTTTTGCTAACTCGTAATGGTTAAGATTTTCAATTATTTTTAAGGAAAGTTTTTTTTCTTTTAAAAGTGAATTTAAATAATAATTTAAATTTCTTGGATTTTTCCATCTTAGATTTTTTATTCTTGAGGTAGCAGATGGCCCCAATCCTAAGTATGGTTTAAGTTTCCAATAAAGAAGATTGTGCTTACATTCATAAGTAGGTATGGCGTAATTAGAAATTTCATATCTTTCATATCCATTTATTTTTAAGGTTTCTTCAATTATTTTATAAAAATTCATTAATTTTTCGTCCTTTATCCAATATTTTTCCCCTTTAAAAATTTGATAAAAAGGTGTTCCCTTTTCTAAGGTTAATTCATAAAAAGACAAATGGGGAGGTTTAAATTCTAAAGCCTTAAATATTTCCTTTTTAAGAGTTTTTTCTCCTTGTCCTTTCCATCCAAATATAAAATCTAAAGAAAAATTTTTGAAACCGCTTTTAACAATAAATTCTAAGGCTTTAAAAATATTTTTTAAGGTATGGAGTCTTCCTAAAAATTTTAGACCCTTTGAAGAAAAACTTTGCACTCCTAAGCTTATACGATTAAATCCTATTTCATAAAAAGCTTTTGTCTTTTCTAAAGTAAATGTTTCAGGATTTGCTTCCAAAGTTAATTCTTTCGGAGAAAATTTAAAATTCTTGTTTAAAAAATTGAAAAGGTTTTCATAAAAATAAGGAGAAAGAAGAGAAGGAGTCCCGCCACCTGCATAAAAGGTTATAAAAGAAAGATCTTTTATTCCAAATTTCTCTTCTAAAAAAAACCTTAAAAGTTTTAATTCTTCCTTTAAAGCTTTTAAAAACTTATTTTCTAAATATTTTGAAATTTTCATCTCTAAAGAATAAAAATCACAATAAGGACACTTTTTTAAACAAAAGGGCACATGAAGGTATAGTCCTAAATCTAATTTTTTCATTCAAAATTTCTTTAAATTTATCAAAAAAATTTTAAAATTATTTAGATGAGAATTTTCTGGAAATATCATATTAAAGAATATACTTTTTATACTTTTTCTTTTTTCATAATATTTAGTGCTATTATAACCTTAGTTCAGGGAATAATCAAATTACAAACTTTTTTAGATTTAAATCCATCTTTTAAAATTATTTTTCAACTTTTTATTCTTATCTTTTTTCAACTTCTCTCTTTTATTTATAATTTATCAGTCTTTATGGGAGTTCTTTTTGCTATACATAGACTGAAATATGAAAAAGAAGTGCTTGCCTTCTGTTCTTTAGGTTTTTCTTTAAAGGAGTTTATGAAACCCCTTTTTATTTTTTCCTTAATTAGTTTAATAATGATCTTTTTAGCCCATTTTTTTCTTTCTCCTTGGTCTAAAAGAAAAATAAAAGAAATTCAAATAGAACTTGTTAAGGCTCAAGCAAAAAAATCTTTTCCCGAAAAAAGACCTATTGCCTTAGGGAAAGATTATTCTCTTTATGTGAGAAAATCAGAATTAAGAGACAAAGTTCATTATTTTAAGAATATATTTTTTCTAAAAAGAGAGAAAGAAGGTAAAAAAGGTTTTTTTATTGCTCAAGAAGGAAGTTATTCTCCTGAAGAAAATATATTTACTTTAATAAAAGGATGGGGAATTTTTGTAGATCCTCAAAATAATATAGAAGTCTTAAAATTTGGGGATTATAAGTTTAGGTTAGATATGAAAACCTTTGAAGAAGAGAGGCTTTATTTCAAAAGAGGGGAAAAAAGTTTTTCAGAATTAAAAGAGGAAATAAAAAAACTTAAACCAGGAACTTCAAACTATTTCAGATATTTCAATGAATATTATCAAAGATTTTTCTTTCCCCTTTCGGTTTTATTCTTAGCTTTTCAAGCTTTTTTTCTTAGTATTTACCTTAAAACCTCTTACAGATTTTTGCTTTTTTTTGTCGGAATTACAGCCTTTCTAATTTTTTTCATTTTTTATAATTTTTTTTCTTCCTTAGGAGAAAACGGAAAAATTTTTCCCTTGTGGAGTTTTGTTATATTTTATCTTTTAATTAGTATTTTACTTGTTTTTCAATATGTGGGATTAAAAAGAAAAAGAGAGTTATGTTTATGAAAATCTATAAAAAATATCTTTTAGCTGACCTTATAAAGATAAATTTACTTTTATTATTTATTTTTTCTTCTTTTTACTTTTTAGTTGATTTTTTTGATAAATTGGGAGAATTTTTATCTTTTAAAAAACCTTTTTATCTCTTTTTAGATTATATTTTTTGGAAATCCTTAACCAATTTATATGAATTTTTTCCCTTTGTTTGTGGATTGTCAGGAATAATTTTATTTCTTTGGTTAACAAGAACAGGAGAATTACTTGGCTTTTTATCTCTTGGATTTTCAAAAAAAGAACTAATAAGTCTTACAGGAAAGGGAATTTGTGTTTTTGCTCTATTATTAGGATTGGCAATAAGCATCCTATTTCCTAAAGCAGCCTTCTTAAGTCTTTATACTTGGGACTATAGAATAGCTGAAAAAAGAGAACAATATTTAGTATTTAATGAACAAATTTTTATTAGGGGTCCTGATTTTTATCTCATAGCTAAACCTTTAGAACCAAAAGGTGAATATTTGCAGGATATACTTCTTGTTTTTATAAATAAAGAAGAGCTAAAAAAAATTATATGGGCTAAAGAGGGATTTTATAAATCTGAAAAGTGGTTTTTAAAGGAGGTTATTACTCAAGAGGAAAATAAAAATTTTTCTCCTGAGTTTTTTAAGAACTTAGAAGCTAATCTTTCTATAAAACCAGAAACTTTAGTAATGGTAGAAAAACCTTTGAAATTTTTGTCTCTTAAAGAATTATTTGAAAGATATAAATTTTTAAAAATGGTTAAAAGACCTTATAAAGAAGAAGTAGCGGAAATATTTTTAAAAGTGATTTATCCTTTTTTACCTCTTTTTTTAGGATTTTTCCCTACTATGATTTTTATAAAAAACTACACACCCTCTCAAGTGATTATCCCCTTTTTTAAAGGTTTAATTTGGTATTTTATTTTATTAACTTTTTGTCTTTTTTTACAAACTCTTTTAAGAAAAGGTATATTTGTTGCAGGGATTTTATTATCTTTTTTGATATTTATTAGTTTTTTATCTTGTTTTTTTAAGAAAATCTGGTAAAAAAAAGTAGGAAAAAATTACTAGCGGGAGGTTATCTATGTCTATAGAAGAAAAAGTTATTGAGATTATTTCTCAAAAATTAAATCTTTCAAAAGATCAGATTAAACTTGAAGCCTCATTTGTAGATGATTTAGGAGCAGATTCTCTTGATCTTGTGGAGCTTGTAATGGCTATGGAAGAGACTTTTGGAATGGAAGTTCCTGATGAAGAAGCAGAGAAGTTAAGAACTGTTAAGGATGTTATAGAATACATAAAGGCAAAAACAGGTGAACAATAATTAAGAGGTAAAGTTGTGAAAAAAAGAGTAGTTGTAACAGGGCTTGGTGCAGTTACTCCTCTTGGAATAGGAGTTGAAGAAACTTGGAAAAATATTAAAGCTGGCAAATCTGGAATAGGAAGAATTACTAAGTTTGATGCTTCTTCTTTTCCCAGTCAAATTGCAGGTGAAGTAAAGAATTTTAAGCCTGAAGAATTTATGCCTGCTAAGCTTGTTTCTCGTATTGATGCTTTTATTCAATATGCTATTGCAGGGGCAAGAATGGCTTTAGAAGATGCAAAGTTGCCTTTAGAGGATCTTGGGGATGAGGTTGGAGTTATTATAGGTGTTGGAATGGGAGGAGTTGGACTTGTTGAACATTATACAAGGATTCTTGATGAAAAAGGTTATAGAAGGGTTAGTCCTTTTTTTATACCTATGATCATCCCCAACATGGCTGCTGGACAGGTGGCTATTTTATTTGGAGCAAGAGGTCCTAACAATGCAATATGTACTGCTTGCGCCGCTGGGAATCATGCTATAGGAGAAGCCTTTAGAATAATAAGAGAAGGTAAAGCTAAAGTAATGATTTGTGGAGGAACAGAAAGTGTAATAACTCCCTTGTGTATAGCTGGATTTTCAGTTATGAAAGCTTTATCTACAAGAAATGAAGAACCTGAAAAAGCATCTTGTCCTTTTGATAGTAAAAGAGATGGTTTTGTTGTAGCAGAAGGATGTGGAATATTAATTTTAGAAGATTTAGAACATGCTCAAAAAAGAGGGGCTAAGATATATGCAGAAATAATCGGATATGCCTTTAATTCAGATGCCTATCATATGACAGCACCCCCTCCCAATGGGGAAGGTGCTGCAAAATGTATGGAATTAGCTCTTCAGGATGCAGAAATTGAACCTTCTCAGGTGGATTACATAAATGCTCATGGAACAAGCACACCTCTTAATGATGTAGCTGAAACAAGAGCTATAAAAAGTGTTTTTAAAGAACATGCTTATAAATTAATGGTTTCCTCAACTAAATCAATGACTGGGCATTTACTTGGAGGGGCAGGTGGCTTAGAGGCAGTAATAACTGTTCTTGCTCTTTATGAAGGAATAGTTCCTCCTACAATAAATTTAGAAAATCCTGATCCAGAATGTGATCTTGATTATGTTCCAAATTATGCTCGCCGTGCAGACATTAAAATAGCCCTTTCTAATGCTTTTGGCTTTGGCGGAAACAATGCTTGCTTAATTTTTAAAAAATGGGAAAATCAATAGTAATAGCCTCAGATCACGCAGGTTATTTCCTTAAAGAAAAAATAAAAGAATTTTTAAAAAAAGAAAAATATGAGGTTATAGATGTAGGTTGTTTTTCTTCTGAATCTGTAGATTATCCTGAATATGGAGCAAAAGCTGTAGAAAAATTTCTTAATAAAGAAGCTGACTTTGGGATTCTTATTTGTGGAACAGGTCTTGGAATGAGTATTTTTGCTAATAGATTTCCTGGGATAAGAGCAGCTCTTTGTCATGAACCTTTTTCTGCTAAAATGGCAAGACTTCATAATAATGCTAATATCCTTGTTCTTGGAGGAAGAATGATAGGTGAAGGTATGGCTATAGAAATTGTAAAAACCTTCTTAGAAACTCCCTTTGAAGGAGGTAGACACGAAAGAAGAATTAATCTTATAGAAGAGCTTACAAAAAATAAATGGACTTTATAGGAATAGGGATTGACTTAGTTCATATCCCAAGAATTGAAAAACTACTCAATCAATATGGAGAAAGATTTTTAAAAAAAGTATTTTCAAAAGAAGAAATAGAATACTCCCTTAAAAGAAAAAATACTTCTTTCCATCTTGCATCTTCTTTTGCCTCAAAAGAGGCTTTTTTTAAAGCTGTGGGTGGATATAGCCTCTTTTCTTTTAAAGAAGTAATCTTGAAAAGAGACCCTAAGAAAGGAACTCCCTTTTTAGAAGTTAAAGGAAAAGCTGAAGAAATATTTAAAAAAAAGGGTGGCAAAAAAATTTTACTTGCCCTATCTCATGAAAATGAATATACTATAAGTGTAGTTGTAATTTTAGGAAAATTAAAATAAAAGGTTATTATGAAAGTAGTTACAGGGTCTGAAATGAAAGAGCTGGATAAATTGGTAATTAATTCTCTTGGGATCCTTGCTGAAATTTTAATGGAAAGAGCTGGTTTAGGAGTAGCTGAAAATATTCTAAAATACTATCCACAAGAAAAATATAAAAAAGTTTTAATTGTTTGTGGACCAGGAAATAATGGCGGAGATGGAATGGTTTGTGCCCGTCATCTTTGGGATAAAGACTATGAAATAAAAGTGGCTTTACTTAGTGATAAAGAAAAATATAAAGGAGAAACTCTGACTAATTTAAAAATTCTTGAAAAATTAAATTTTTCTTTAGAAAAACCTGAAAATATTTCTACTTTTAAAGATTTACTTTATTTTTTTTCTCCTCAAATTATTGTAGATGCTATTTTTGGGACAGGTCTTAAAAGAGTAATAGATGGATTTTTTAAAGAGGTAATAGAGGAAATAAATGCTTATAAAATAAAAAGAGAAGCTAAAGTAGTAGCTGTTGATATTCCTTCTGGAGTTTGTTCTGATACTGGACAAATTTTAGGAACTGCAGTAAAAGCTGACTTAACAGTAACCTTTGAACTTCCTAAGGTAGGACATCTTTTTTATCCTGGAAAAGAATATACAGGGAAGCTTGAAATTGTGCCTATTGGTTTTCCAAAAAAAATTATTGAAGAAAAAGCTCCTCAAAGAGAATACTTAGATTTTAATTGGGCTAAAGGAGTTTTAAAACCAAGAAAAGGTTATACTCATAAAGGAACTTTTGGTCATGTGCTTATTTTAGCTGGGAGTAAAGGCAAAAGTGGTGCAGGGGCTCTCTGTGCTCTTGGTAGTTTAAAAGGTGGTGCAGGGCTTGTAACCCTTGCCTCAACTAAAACCCTTCAAAATATATATTGCTCCCTAATTCCTGAAATTTTAACCGCAGGCTTTGAAGAAAATGATAAAGGTGAAATCTCTTATAAGAATTTAAAAGAACTTTTAGAATTAGCCAAAAATAAAAGTGTATTAATTATAGGTCCTGGTTTAGGATTAAGTGAAGAAATTAAAAAACTCTTTTTTGAATTAATATCCCAATTAAATATCCCCTTAGTTATTGATGCTGATGCCTTAACTCATCTTTCAGAAAATCCTGAAATTTTAAAAAATTATAGGGCACCCAAAATTTTAACCCCCCATCCTGGAGAGGCAGTAAGACTTTTAAAAGTTCCTAAAGAGGAAATTATGAAAGACCGTTTAGGCTCAGCTAAAAAACTCTCTGAACTTACAGATTCTATAGTAGTTTTAAAGGGACCTCATAGTATTATATATTCTCCTGATGGAAGATGTGGCATATCTTCTATAGATGAACCCGGTCTTTCTCAGGGAGGGCAAGGAGATATTTTATCAGGTCTTATAGGAGCTTTTATAGCACAAGGGTATGAGCCTTTCATAGCAACTTCTCTTTCAGTTTATTTACATGGATCCGCAGGAAGATATTTGAGTAAAAATTTAGGACCCTTTGGCTATACTGCTACAGAGGTAGCAGAAACTATACCAAAAATTTTAAAGGAGATAACCAATGATAGACCTTAGAAGATACCCAAGATGTTTAACCAAGCTTTGTGCCTCTTTCCCTGAGGAAGATCAAGCTTATGAGGTTCAAAATATTTCCTACAAAGGATGTTTTATAAAAACGGATAAGAAAATTCCCATTGAAAAACTTGTTTATTTTGAGGTAGAAATCCCAGATGTTGGGGTTGTGCCTATTTATGGAGTAGTTGTCCATCACGGTACTCCTGAAAACCCTGGGCTTGGTATAGAAATAATTGATATAGATAAAAATATGCGTTCTGTATGGAACTATTATTTAAAGGCACTTCTTTATATAGAAGAAGCTAAAAAAGCTTATCAAACCGCTCTTAAAGAAATTGGAAAAGAAGAAGTTTCAGAAAAAGCTTCTACAGAAGAAAAAATAGAGGAATAACTTAAAAGATCTAAAATGAAATTTATTATTTTTGTTTTTGGTCTTTGCATAGGTAGTTTTTTAAATGTAGTAATTTATAGGTGGAGCAAGGGTTTATCTATTAAAAAGCCTTTATTTTCTTTTTGTCCCTATTGTGGAAAAACTCTCAAATGGTATCACAATATTCCCCTTTTATCCTATCTAATTTTAAAAGGAAAATGTGCTTATTGTAAAGCTCCTATTTCTCCTCTTTATCCTTTGATAGAAGTTTTAACTGCATTTTTTTTACTTTTAATTTATCTAAAATTTAAGCCCCTTTATGGATGGGACACTTTTTTTTGTTTTTCCTTTTTTGTACTTTTTCTTGTTCCAGTTACTTTTATAGATTTAAAGATAAAAGAAATTCCTGATTTTTTAAGCTTTGGGCTTATTTTTGGAGGTTTAATCTTTTCTTTAATAAACTTTAATCCTTTAGTTAATTTTGAAACTGCTCTTTTATCTACCCTTTCCGGAGTCGGGCTTCTTTTTTTAATAAATGAGTTATATTATCAATTCTCTAAAAGGGAAGGAATGGGAATGGGAGATTTTAAGCTTATGGGAGGAATAGGAGCTTTTTTAGGATACAAAAGTTTTTACTGGATTTTGGTTTTAGCCTCTTTTACAGGAATTTTAGCCTTTTTAGGGGTATATCTTTTTTATAAAATTAAAGGGGTCTCAAAGGAGCTAAGTCTAAAAACAGAAATTCCCTTTGGTCCCTTTTTAGCTCTTTCAAGCCTTATTTATCTTTTTATTTAA
>CAYXGJ010000003.1:0-140725 GCA_964464535.1 uncultured Thermodesulfatator sp.
CATTACGCTCCTGAAGTAACAGAAATTTACTGTATCAGAGAGGGGAAATTCTCAGGAATTTGGGCAAATATGAATGACAGATCTATAAAGATTGGTTCCCTTGATGGCACATCAATTATCGAAAGAATATCTATTCCTGGAAAGCTTTCTATAAATGGCAAAAGAGTTATAAGGGCTGAAATAATTGGAAAAGCAACAGTGGTTATTCATCATTCAAAGGAAGAAAGCCTCTCTCAATGGGAGCCAGAAATTACCGTTTATTTCAACATGCATTTAAATTATATTATGGGTCCATGGAAAGACAAAAATGGAAATATTTATCTTTTCGGAGCTAGTGAAGATAAGGGTAAATTTATCAATAAGGTTTTAATTTTTAATCCTGAGGGAAAGGAAATAGGAAGGATAAATCCTTTTGTCCAGAAAGCTCCCTATGAAATCTTTTATCCTGTAAAAGTATCTCCAGATGGTAAAATATACCAGATGGCTATTATTGATAAGACCCTTTCTGTTAGGAAGTATGAGATCTTAAAATAAAGACCAGAAGAGTTAATAATTTAAAATAATAAAAGAAGACTAATACAGCCTGTCTCCCAGTTTTTCTTGAAAGTTTTGCAACTTTTTAGATACTTCTCATATTTTCATAGAGAAAAGATAGTTATCTTAAATACTAATGCTCTAATCCAGAAAAGCAAATTTCTTGACAAGATGTATTTAAATTGATAGAATTGAAACATCAAATATTGAGGAAAATTTAAAGTAACTAAAAATAAGCTTGCTTGAATATAAACGGAGGTAAAAATGTATAAAAAAATTTTACCGCTTTTTATTGTAGTATCTTTATTCTTTTTTGCCTGTAAAGGAAAGCCATCAGGTCCCAATATGAAGGAAGGCAAATGGGAAATTAACATTAAGACTGAAACAACCGGAAAGATACCCTTTCAAATGCCAACACAGACTTTTACTCAATGTATAACAAAAGATAATGCTATACCTTAAAAGGTTGAACCCTAATCAAGATTGCAAAATCACAAAAAGCACTATAAGTGGAGACAATGTAAGCTGGACAGTTGAATGTAAAACTCCTAAAGGTTCTGTTATAAGTGAAGGAACTGTTACCTACAAAGGAGAAACTTTTGATGGTGTAGTAAAAATGAAACATTTTGGAATGGATATCATTCAGTACATGAACGGAAAATGGATTGGGGAGTGTAAATAAAAGAAATTTATTTGAACAAACGGTTTAAGAAATGATATAATCAAATAAAAATTTACTAAAACAGATTGATTAAAATGAATTGGTCAAGTATTATTAATGTATTTAAACAAAATTAACCTAAAAATTACAGGGGGTGGTAGAAAATGCAAAAATTAATCAAATGTAAGTGGCTTTTTGTATTAGTAACCTTTTTATTTTCACTTTTTTTATTTACAGGTTGTATCCCTGAAACAGGGGAAAAGACTAAAGAAGGAGCAGCAATTGGTGCAGTAACTGGTGCTGCTCTTGGTGCTCTTATAGATAAAAATAATCGTTGGAGAGGAGCAGTAATAGGAGCTGCTGTTGGAACTCTAATTGGTGGAACAGCTGGTTATATTATGGATAGAGCAGCAAAAGAAGCTGCCACCACTAAAAAGCCAGTTACTTATATAAGTGAAGATGAAATTCAAAAAGTTTATGCTAAACCTGTAGGATCAGAAGGAAATTGCGAATGGGTAACGGTTCAGTATTATGAATATGGTAAGCTTGTTAAGGAAGAAAAAAGATTAGTTTGCCCAAATTAAAATTTAATTAAGTCTTTCTAAAGCTTTTTTAATTTCAAAAATTGCTTTTTTGAGATTTTCTTCTGAGTTTGCAAAAGAAATTCTAATAAATTCATCATCTCCAAAAGCGGAACCAGGAACTACTGCAACTTTAGCTGAATCAAGCAAATACTCTGAAAAACTAACAGAATCTTTTATTTCTTTTCCTTCTGGGGTTTTTTTATTGAAATAAGCTGATACCTTAGCAAATAAATAAAAAGCCCCCTGAGGAGGTATAAATTCAATCCCAGGTATTTCTCTTAAAATTTGAGCTAAAAATTCAGCTCTTTGAGCAAAAATTTTACGCATTTTTTCCACTTCATCTTGAGGAGAAGTAAGTGCAATTTCTGCTGCTTTTTGAGCAAAACTTGTAGCATGAGAAGTGCTCTGCCCTTGAATATTAGAACAAACTTTAATTATCTCTTTAGGACCTATTAACCACCCTATCCTCCAACCAGTCATAGCATAAGTTTTAGATACCCCATTTACCATAAAAACTCTATCTCTTAGCTCAGGAGCGATAGAAAGAATATTTTTTGGAGGTTTAAAATCAAATCTTAATTTATCATAAATGTCATCACTTAAAATCCAAAAGTCATATTTTTTAGCAAGCTCTGAAACTCCTTTCAAAAAATTATCTGAATAAATAAGCCCAGTTGGATTAGAGGGACTGTTTATTATAATTCCTACAGTTTTTGAAGTGATATTTTTTTCTATCTCTGAGATATCTGGCTCAAATTTTTTTTCTATAGAGGATGGTATTATTTTAGGAATCCCTTCAGCAATCTCCACCATAGCAGGATAAGAAACCCAATAAGGAGAAAGGATTAAAACTTCATCTCCTTTGTTTAATACTGCTAAAAGAAAATTAAATATTGCCTGTTTTGCTCCTGTAGTTACAAGAATTTCCTCAGGAGTATAGTTAAATCCATAATCTATTTTAAGTCTTTCACAAATAGCTTTTCTTAAACTTAAAAGCCCAGGAATAGCCACATATTTGGTCATTCCATTATCAAGAGCTTTTTTAGCAGCCTCCTTTATATAATCTGGGGTATCAAAATCTGGCTCACCCGCAGAAAGATTAATTACCTCAACTCCAGATTCTTTAAGTACTTTCGCCTTAGCATCAACTGTAAGAGTAGCAGAAGGTTTAAGATTTTTTACTCTTTCTGCCAATTTAATCATTTTTTAAACTCCCTATTTTATTTTTCCTATACCTTCTCCTTTAAATTCAACTATTATTTTAACATTTTCGTTTACAGGCAAAGGAGAAGAAATTTTTAAACACCTTTCTATTGCTTTATTAAATTCTGAATTTTCAGATTTTTTTATAAATTCATAATTTAATATTTTCCCTTCTGAAGAGATTTCTATTTCTACTATTGCTTTTAAATCCCTTTGACTTCTTAAATAAATAGGCACTTCAAAGTTATTTTGCAATTTTCTTTTTACTAAAAGAAGATACTCAAGCCCTAAGATTTTGCTGGCAGAAGAGGTATCAAAAGAAGAAGTTCTAGATAAGGTATCTTTTGAAACTCCCTTTTTTTGAAAAGCTATCATTCTTTCTTCAAGCTCTTTAAGTTCCTTTTCAGAAAGAGTATAATCTGACTTGGAACTCTCCTTAGATATCCTGCCTTTAATACTTGCCAATTTCTCTTTTAAAATCTTTTCCTCAAAAACTCTATTTTCTTTAGAAATTTCCTTATGAGGAGTTACAATTTTTTCTTTTTGCACTTCCTCTTTTCTTGGAAAACTTTCAAATTCCCTAATTTCTTCTATAGGAAAAGAAACTCTTACTTTTATCTTTTCTTCTTTAGATATTTTAAGATTAAGAGCTGAAAAAAACACTAATAAAAAGAAGATATTAATTAAGATTGACAAAAAGTAGGAAAAGATATCATATTTAGTAAACATAGATTTAGCTTTCAGGTTGAGTTAGCAACCCTAATTCTTCAATACCAGCTTTTTTAAGTTCAGAAAGAACCTTAGCTACAATTCCGTAGGGACAATTTTTGTCTGCTTCAATTTGAATCTCTTTTATTAAATTATTCTTTTTTGCTTCAGCAACCCAAAGGACTAAACTATTTAAAGTTATTTCTTCCCCGTAGAGTTTTATTTTTCCTTCCTTAGTTATAGTTATTTTTAAAGGATGTTCTTCTTTTTGGGTAATTGGTGTATCTTTGGTTTTTGGAAGTTCTACCTCAATACCTGAGGTCAAAAGAGGAGCAGTAATCATAAAAATAATAAGAATAACAAGAACTATATCTACAAGGGGAATAACATTAATATCTCCTTGTAGGTCTTTGCCTATTTTCATAACTTAATTTTTACCAATTAAGATTTTCTTCAGTTAATATTTTGTCTCTTATAAAAATTAATCCCTTTTCCAAAAGTTCTTCATCAGGTAAGTCTGCAAATTCCTTTGGAAATCCTTCAATTTCCTCTTCTCTTATACTTTTTCTAAATTCTGAAAGATTATAGGCTATCAAAAATATCATATCCAGAATATCTCCAGTTAAAGGAATATCAGAAAATTTTTGTCTTTTTATTATTATCTCTCCCCAAAGATCATTGAAATACAAATAAGGTTCCAATTCTTGTTCTTTAAGATAGTCTTTTATTTTAATAGAGCGATTTTCATAGTGTCCTTTACAATGGGTTTCTCTTATTATTTTAAATACTTCTTCCTTTTCTCCCCTTTCATTTTTAACCAGATACCGAGCAAGTGGATAAAGCCGACAAGAAGCTGGTCTATCTTTATAAATTTTACATCCCTCTTTTTCATCTAAGAAAGGACAGGCAAAAGAGATGGGATCCATATTTATAGAGATAACAGGAAGTTGGGTTACTTCTCCAAGATAAAGTTCTCCATAATTTTCGATGAATTCTTCTACATCAAGAGAAAGAGCTTTTTTTAATCTTAAAAATTCATAAGGAGAAAGAACAAGCTTAACATCATAACAACACTTATTAAAACAAACAATTCCTTTATAACAGTGAAATTTAATTTCATCTTCTAAACTATATTCTTTGGGATCAAAAACATAGGGTTCCATTATTTTTTAGCTTCTACCAGTTTAAATCTATCTTTTAGTTTTTCTAACACCTTAGGAAGTGTAGTATATTCCATTTCTTCAGGAGGTAACCTATGAGGCTCAAAAATACCTTGTCTTCTTAAAATATCAGCCATAACATTGCATTGTCTTCGAGCTTCATCAAAAGCAGGATCATCAAAAAGGTCAGAAGGTCCAATAAGATATCCATCAGTTATTTGATAACCAGCAGCTATAACACGAGGGGGACCATCAAAACGAGTAGGTTTAGCATTTTTAAAAGAAACAGGCATAAGAGGACCTGTATGAGATCCTCTCATCCATCCCTCAACTAACCAAGGACGAGCAAAGGGTTCCAAAATCTCTCCCACTGCTGGGAAACCTGCTTGAGCTCTTATTATAAGCACAGGATCATCTTTCCCTACGTATCTACCTGCCATAAGAGATAGTCTCTGGGTCGAAGCAGAAGCTACAATTTCTCCATCTGATTTTCTATATACTGCTCTTATTACATATCTACTTGTTGCCCCAATAAAAACCAATAAATCATAAATTTCTTCAGGGGCTTTAAGCATAATACCCATTCCAGTATAAACATCCATAACATCAAAAATAAATCCATCATGCATAGAAGGGTCTATTACAAGCCCTGCTGTATTCATAGGATCAGCAAATATTTCATACAAAGGTAAATTCCAAGCACTTGGAGCAGTTTTGTCAGCAAAAAATATAACTACAGGTTCGCTTTTTCTTTCAACAAATTCCATCTCCGCAACCCCTGGTCCCATACCTTTGATATTACCAGAAAAAGCATCTGCTAAAAGATCCTGTCCTGCTCCATACATTTTTAGTTTTTTAGCAATCTCTGTTCCTTCTTTAAAAGCGCTCCAAGCAAGCTCATGCACCTCTGAAGAATCTATCCCTTTTGTGTGGGTCATTACCAATGCAATGTCATCTCCACAAACAAGAATGGATATATCTCTAATAATCCCCTTGTCCTTTCCGTCTTCTGCTACTTCCCTTACCTTATCAACTACATCTTTATGAACTGAGGAATGCCCTACGAAACCCCCTATATCTGCTTTTATAACAGACAAGGTAAGTTTCATAAACACCTCCTTTACAACTTTAAGTTTTTGCCGAAAATTATTATAGTTTATAATTTAAATAAATAAGATTATAGCATACTCCTATAA
Source organism: uncultured Thermodesulfatator sp. (assembly GCA_964464535.1). GTDB lineage: Bacteria > Desulfobacterota > Thermodesulfobacteria > Thermodesulfobacteriales > Thermodesulfobacteriaceae > Thermodesulfobacterium. Next base: position 6,047 of record CAYXGJ010000003.1, read on the forward strand.
AAATGTAAACCAAAATAAAGATGGAAAAAGAAGAAAAACTTGCAGTTGCATTAAAGTACAATCCTGAAGAAGAAGCTCCTAAGGTTGTTGCAAAAGGTGAAGGGTATCTGGCTGAGCTAATTTTAAAAATTGCAAAAAATCATAACATACCTATAAAAAGGGATTCCAAATTAGTAAAAGAACTTTACAAATTGGAATTAAATAAACCAATTCCACCAGAACTTTATAAAGCTGTAGCCATAGTATTAGCTTGGGCTTATAATCTAAATCAAAAATTAAAAGAAAAAATTTTAAAAAAATTTTCAACTTAAATCTTGTCATTTTAAAAAAACTGTTTATAAAACATTAAAATATTTTGTGGAGGTTTTAAATGTTTAAAATACCAGAAGATAGACTTTACTCAGAAAGTCATCTTTGGATAAAGAAAAAAAAGAAAAAAATAGTCAGAATAGGACTCACAGATTATTTTAAATTAAAAAATTCAGAAATAATAGATATAGATCTGCCTGAAGAGGAGGAAACTTTTGAAAAAGACGAAGTTTTTGGAAGTATTGAGACCATAGAAGAGGTTTTTGATTTAATTATGCCTGTTTCTGGAAAAATTGTAGCCGTAAATGAAAAAGTTTTAGATGATGTAGACATTTTAAATGAAGACCCTTATACAGAAGGATGGCTTATTGATGCAGAACTTCTTAATCCTTCTGAACTTGAAGACCTTCTTCCTCCTGAAGATTATGAATTAAAGTTTTTAGAAGAGGTAGAAGAGATACCAGAAGAAAAAGTAATTGAGGAAGAGGAAGAATGATCGCTTTAGTTTTCCCTGGTCAAGGCTCACAATATATAGGAATGGGAAAAGAATTTTTTGATAAATTTGAATTTATTAAAAATCTCTTTGATAAAGGAGAAAACATAACAAACCTTCCTTTAAAGCGTCTTTGTTTCGAAGGATCTTTTGAAGAATTAACTCAAACAATAAATCTTCAGGTTTCCCTTACTATAACTAATATAGCTTGTTATGAAGTTTTAAAATCTCAGTTAGAAAAAAAAAGTATACCTGTTTCTTTTGTTGCAGGACATAGCTTAGGAGAATATAGCGCTCTTTATGCATCTAAAGTTCTCTCATTAGAAGATGTTTTATTAGCTGTTAAAGAACGAGGAAAATTAATGGATTTAGAAGGAAAAAAAAGTTCTTCAGCTATGTATGCTATTATAGATTTTCCTCTAGAGGAACTTGAAAAATTAGTAAAAGAGGCTAAAGATATAGTGGTTATTTCTAATTATAATTCACCAAAACAATTAGTAATAAGTGGAAATGTTCCTTCTGTAGATGAAATAGCAGAAAAAGCTAAAAATTTAGGAGCAAAAAAAGTGATAAAACTAAAGGTGAGTGCAGGATTTCATAGTCCTTTAATGAAAGAAGCTGAAATTGCCTTTAGTAAAATACTAAATTCCCTTAACTGGAATGACCCGCAAATTCCTTTTGTAAGTAATATAACTGGAAAAGAGGAAAGGTCTGGAGACACTATTAAAGAATTAATGAAAAAACAAATAACCTCTTCTGTACGTTGGATTGATTGTGTGGAATATATATATAATAATGGAGTCAAAGTTTTTGTAGAAGTTGGTCCTAAGAAAGTACTTTGTGGTCTCATTTCTCAAATTTTGGAAGGAAAAACTTTTAAGTGTTATAATATAGAAAATTTTGAGACTCTGGAAAATTTTCTTAAAAATCTTTAGAGGGGAAAGAAATTTTTAAAATAAAGATTCTTGAAGAGCGTTGTAAATCTTGTGGTCTTTGCATACATTTTTGTCCTAAAAAAGTTTTAGACTTTTCTTCTAAAAGAAATTTCCAAGGTTATAGAGTAGTCTATGCTAAATATCCTAAGAAATGTAATATGTGTGGAATATGTTATATTATGTGTCCTGATGTTGTTTTTGTAGAAGAGGGACAAGAATGAGAATAAGAAAAATCTTAGTAAAAGGGGTTGAAGCCATTGCTCTTGGTGCTTTAGAGGCAGATTGTAAATGTTATTTCGGATATCCTATAACACCTCAAAATGAAATTCCTGAACTTATGTCAAGAGAACTTCCAAAAAGAGGAGGTGTTTTTTTACAAGCAGAAAGTGAAATCGCTGGTATAAACATGCTTCTTGGTGCTTGTGCTACTGGAACAAGGGCAATGATAAGTTCCTCAAGCCCTGGTATATCTCTTATGTGCGAAACTTTTTCCTATATAGCTGCTCAAGAACTACCTGCAGTAATTGTCAATGTGATGAGAGGAGGTCCAGGGCTTGGTGGAATAGAAGCTTCACAGGGAGATTATTTTCAAGCAGTAAAAGGCTCAGGACATGGAGATTTTCATTTTTTAGTTTTAGCTCCTTATAATGCTCAAGAAGCTTATGAACTTACTGCTAAAGCCTTTGAATTGGCAGAAAAATATAGAAATCCTGTAATGATTCTCTCTGATGCTATTTTAGGTCAGATGAAAGAACCTATAGTTTTAAAAAAATTAAAAATTAAAAGATATCCAAATGAAAATTGGGCACTAACTGGAGCTAAAGATAGACCAAGTAGAATTATAAGGAGTCTTTTCTTAAGCTCACAAGAGTTAAAAGAAAGAAATTTAAATTTAATAAAAAAATATAAAAAAATGGAAAAAGATGTTCTCTATGAAGCGAAAATTGAAGAAGAAGATCAAATAATTGTAGTAGCTTTTGGTTCTATGGCAAGAATAGCAAAAGAAACTTGTATTAATTTAAAAAAGAAAGGCTATCCTGTAGGATTTTTTAGGCCTATTACACTTTTTCCCTTTCCTTCAAAAGCTCTTAAAAATCTTTTGAAAAATGAAAGAAAACCTAAAAAATTTATTGTAGCTGAACTTAATTGTGGACAAATGGTAGAGGATGTAAAATTATCAGTGAATGGAAAAGCTGAAGTAATTTCACTTTTCTTTCCACCAAGTGTTATACCTTTTCCTGAAGAATTAGAAAGGAAGATTAAAAAATGTATAAAGCCTTCAAGTTTCCAAAAAGTTTAAAAAAGAATCTTTTTCATTATTGCCCTGGCTGTCATCACAGTATAGTGCATAGACTATTATGTGAGGTTATAGATGAATTAAATATACAGGAAAAAAGTGTGGGTATTGCCTCTATAGGATGTGCTTGCTTTTTATATTTTTATATAGATGTGGATATTTTAGAGGCACCTCATGGAAGAGCTTGTGCTGCTGCAACAGGAATAAAAAGAGCAAGGCCTGAGCTTATAGTATTTACTTATCAGGGAGACGGAGACTTTGCAGCTATCGGATTCAATGAAAGTTTTCATTCAGCTTTAAGGGGAGAAAAAATTACTGCTATAATGATAAACAACACAGTTTATGGGATGACAGGAGGGCAACTTTCTCCTACTACACTACCTGGACAAAAAACTACCACTACACCAGAAGGAAGAGACCCAAATCTTTATGGATATCCTCCCAAATTAGCCGAAATTTTTGCAAATTTAGAAGGAGTTGCCTTTTCTGGAAGATTTGCTGTAAACACCCCTAAAAGAGTTTTAGAAACTAAAAAAGCTTTAAAAAAAGCTTTTCTTGCACAAATTAATAATCTTGGTTTTGGATATATAGAAATTCTCTCCTCATGCCCTGTTAACTGGAAAATGGACCCTGTAATTGCTAATAAAGAGGTAGATAAACTTATTAAATTTTTCCCCCTTGGAACTTTTAAAGATAAAGTGGAAAAATTTCTAAAAGGAGAGGAGTCTTGAGAATAGATCTTATAATTTCTGGATTTGGGGGACAGGGTGTTCTTTTTGCAGGAAATCTTATTGCTCTTGCTGCTATGAGAGAGGGTTATGAAGTAACTTATCTCCCTGTTTATGGACCAGAAATGAGAGGAGGGACTTGTAATTGTACTGTAATTATTTCCAAAAATGAAATTGCCTCCCCTGTTGTATATTCACCTTCCTTTTTAATTATTATGAATTATCCTTCTTTTTTAAAATTTATACCCAAACTTAAAAAAGGAGGAAAAGCAATAATTAATTCTGATTTAGTAAAACCAGAAGATATTAAGGATTTAGAAAATTTAAAAAAACATTACAACCTTTATTTTGTACCTGTAATTTCACTTGCTGAAAGTCTTAATATGCCACTTTTAGCAAATCTTTGTGCTGTAGGAGCTTTTTACGAAATTACTAAAATATTTAATAAAAACACTTTTAAAAATGCCTTAAGCGAAATATTAATAAATCCCAAAGCTCATGTTTTTGAACCGAACTTAAAGGCCTTTGAATTAGGAGCAAAATATATTAAAGCAAATTATAAATGAAAGCTGTTATTCAAAGAGTCAAAAAGGCTTCTATATTAGTAGAATCTAAATTAATTTCTGAAATAGGATATGGACTTTTGGTACTTGCATGTATAGAAAGAGAGGATGATGAAAAAGTACTTGACTGGATAGCTGAAAAAATAGTAAATTTAAGAATTTTCCCCGATGAAAATGGTAAATTTAATTTGAGTATTAAAGACATTAAGGGAGAAATTCTTTTAGTTTCTAATTTTACTGTATGTGGGTTACTTAAAAAGGGCACTCGTCCTACCTTTCACCTTTCCTCTGAACCTGAAAAAGCAGAAAAGTTCTTAAAAATGCTTTCTGAAAAAATAAAAAATAGAGGAATTTCAGTAAAAGAGGGGATTTTTGGAGCTTATATGGAAGTTCATTTAATAAATGATGGACCTGTTACTCTTTATTTGGAATATCCCCGTAAAAATGATTAAAAATACTTCTTCCGAAAACTTTCTTACTATTGCTTTTTCCCCTCATCGTATAGAAACTCTTCCTTTTGCTCAAAAACTAATGCAGGAACATGATTTTATTATTCTTGAAGAACCTAAAAATCCTTTGTTTTATGATTTTTTAGAAAATAAGGTTTCTTTAGAGGAATATTTAAAAAGTTCAGATTTTTGGTTTCCTGAATTTGTAAAAGAAACTTTGCTTTTAATGAAAAGTCTTTATAACCAAGGTAAAGTTATTTTACAAATAGAACCTTATTTAGAAATAGTAAGCAAATTACAAAATTTCTCAGAAAAAGAAAATCTTGAAAATTTATTAGAGGACCAAGAAGTTAAGGAAATTTATTTAAAAGAAAATAAGGCTGTAGGGAAACTTATTGAGTTTTACGAAGCTTCTATAGGAGATGATTTTTTAAAAATCATTTCTACAGTAAAAGAATTTTCTAAAGCTGATGCAGAAAGATTTCGCTTAAGAGATTATCTAAGGGCTAAGGCTGTATTAAAATTTTTACCTCCAAAAGGCAAAATCTATATAGAGTCCGGAACCATTCATATTTATTTTAAAAAGTTATTACATATTAATTTAAAAAAAACCTGGAAAATTTTTCACAAATTCTTATTAGAGGAATTTTTAAAACCTCAGTTTAACAGATCTTGGATTTTTCCTCCTGGAGAGCTTCTTACTTTAAGATATATTTTAAAAAGAAAAGAAGATCCCCATATAGAAAATCTTTTAGCAGCAAGATCTCTTATTTATATTAAGATTATTCCTAAAGAAGAAATTATCCCCACACCAGAAGATCCTTTCCCTCATGCTACAAGAGAAATTTCCGCTATAAACATGGTAAATAAACTTTCTTTTGAGGATTGTAAAATTCTTTATAAATCTTTATTTTTTATAAAGAACTACTTAGAAGCTAAAGAAATAGTAAAAACTTATCTTTTTCGAAAATTTAAGCTTTAAAAAGTCTTTTATGTAAAAATTTTCCTAATTTATATCCTAAAAAAGCTCCTCCTAACAAATCAGAAGGAAAATGAGCAAATACCAAAACTCTTTGAAAGGCAACCAAAAATGCTAACCCATAGAAAAAACCTCTCCCTTTAGTATATTCTGAAGAAAGAATTTTACTCATAACAAAAAGAAAAAATACATGCCCTGAGGGAAAGGAGGCATATTCATAGGTTAAATTGGGACCAATAAATAAAAAAGTATCATATGTAATTTTTGGTCTTGCTCTACCAATTAAAAATTTTATTTGGCAAAAGATACCTGCTATTATCATACTTAAAATCAAACTCTTACCCAATTTTTTATTTTTAAAAAAATAAAGATATAAACTAAATATAATAAGTGAAAATAAAAAAATTTTATGAAAGGTTTCAATTATTTTGCTAAAGATTTCCTTAAAAACCTCAAATTCCTTATAATAAAAAGTTGTCTCTTTTAAAATTAGAACTATCTTTTTATCTAAATAAAAGAAAAATATACTTAGAATGAAAATGGCTAAAATCCAGTCTTTGTATTCTATTAGTTTTTTCATAATAAATTTTAGATATTAAACCCATTTTTTCCCGGTATCAAGTTTTTTTCAAAGAGTAACCTTACTATTGCCTTAATTAGTATTGTAAGCTTTTAATTTTATGTTATTTAATTTTTAATGGAGTTAAAAGAACTTAATAATACAGGAATAAAAATTCCAGTTATTGGTATGGGAACATGGGAAATTGGGGGAAGGCTTTCTCCTGATTACTCAAGGGATGAATATTACATAGAAATTTTAAGAGAAGGAATAAAATTAGGGATGTCTCTTATAGACACAGCTGAGATGTATGGAGCAGGACATAGCGAAGAAATAGTAGGAGAAGCAATAAAAATTTTCTCAAGGGAAAGTGTTTTTATTGTCACTAAAGTTTTACCTGAAAATTTAAAATATAAGGATTTGATAAATGCTGCCTATAAAAGCTTAAAAAGATTAAAAACAGATTATATTGATCTTTACCTTATCCATGCACCAAATCCTAAAATACCTATAAAAGAAACTATGGAAGCTATGGAAAAACTAGTAGAAGAAAAAATGGTAAAATTTATAGGGGTAAGCAATTTCAATGTTTATCAAATGGAAGAAGCAAGATCATGTCTAAGTAATACGGATATAGTAGTTAATCAAGTAGAATATCACCTTCTTTATAGAAAAGTGGAAAAAGAGGTTCTTCCTTATTGTGTAAAAAATAAAATAACCTTGATGGCTTATTCTCCACTTGCAAGGGGTTTACTTGCAAAAAACGAATTTTTAAAAAAAATAGGAGAAAAGTATGGTAAAACAGCAGCTCAGGTAGCTCTTAATTGGCTTATTCAAAAGGAAATGGTAGTTGCTATCCCAAAAGCAGGAAACTTAAAACATTTAATGGAAAATGCCCAAGCTTGCGATTTTCGTCTAAGTAAAGAAGATGTTTTAGAAATTGAGAAACACTTTTCATATTCTTATTTTTATACCTAATTAATTTTTGCCTAAGCTCCTGCAAAAAAGAGAGCTTAAGCATCCTCCTGTTAAAAAGAAATAAATTTTATCTTGTCTTTTATCTCAAATCAAAGTTAAATTTTTGATTTTTTTGCTTGAAAGATAATTCAAACAAAGCTATAATGAAAGTAAATTTAAAATCTGTGTAAGGAGGGTAAAATGAAAATCTATAAAGATGAAGATGCTGACCTTTCCATTTTAAAAGATAAAGTAATTGCAGTTTTGGGATATGGAAGTCAAGGACATGCCCATGCTTTAAATTTAAGAGATTCCGGATTAAATGTAATAGTGGGAGTAAGAAAAGGTGGAAGAAGTTACGAAAAAGCTAAAGAGCATGGTTTTGAACCTGTCTCTGTTCGTGAAGCCTGTGAAAAGGCAGATCTAATAATGATACTTTTACCCGATCAAAACCAACCTCAAGTTTATAAAGAAGAAATTGAACCAACCTTAAAGCCTGGTAAAATGCTTCTTTTTGCTCATGGATTTAACATCCATTATAACCAAATTGTTCCCCCTAAAGATGTTGATGTAGTTATGGTTGCTCCAAAAGGGCCAGGACATCTTGTAAGAAGGGAATTTGAAAAAGGTGCTGGAATACCTTGTTTATTAGCTATATATCAAGATACAACTGGTAAAGCCTTTGCTAAGGCACTTGCCTATGCTAAAGGAATTGGAGGAACCCGTGCAGGAGTAATTGAAACTACTTTTAAAGAAGAAACAGAAACAGATCTTTTTGGAGAACAGGTAGTACTTTGTGGAGGAGTTTCTGCCCTTATTAAAGCTGGCTTTGAAACACTAGTTGAAGCCGGTTACCAGCCAGAAGTAGCTTATTTTGAATGTTTACATGAGCTAAAATTAATAGTAGATCTTATATATGAAGGTGGACTTTCTTTTATGAGATATTCTATAAGTGATACCGCTGAATATGGTGATCTTACAAGAGGACCAAGAATTATTAATGAGGCAGTAAGAGCTGAAATGAAAAAAATTCTTAAAGAAATCCAAAGCGGAGAATTTGCAAGAGAATGGATTTTAGAAAACCAGGCGGGAAGACCAGTTTTAAATGCTTTAAGAAGAAAAGAAAAAGAACACCCCATTGAAGAAGTAGGTAAAAGATTGAGAGCAATGATGCCCTGGATTAAAAAACCAGAAGAATTTTAATGCATCTCTTTTAAAACTTTATATACTACAGCAATAGTTTTTTCTATTTCCTTTTCTCCATGAGCAAGAGAAATAAACCAAGCTTCAAACTGAGAAGGTGGAAGATAAATACCTTCTTCAAGCATTTTTTGCCAAAAAATAGCAAATTTTTCTGTATCTGAATTTAAAGCTGTCTGAAAATCTTTTACTTCTTTTTCTGTAAAAAATAGTGTAAGCATTGAACCTGCTCTATTAACTTGATAAGAAAGTTTTAGCTCTTTTAATACCTCTCTTATTCCTTTTTCTAATTTTTCAGAGAGATATTCAAGCTTTTCATAAGTTCCTGGTTTTAAAAGTTCTTTTAAAGTTGCAATTCCAGCAGCAACCGCGATAGGATTCCCAGAAAGGGTTCCAGCTTGATATACAGGTCCTTCTGGTGAAATAAGATTCATTATCTCTTCTTTACCTCCATAAGCTCCCACTGGAAGACCACCTCCAATTATTTTACCTAAACAAGTAAGGTCTGGATTAATTCCATATTTTCCTTGTGCTCCTGAAATTCCTATTCTAAAACCTGTAATTACTTCATCAAAAATAAGAAGAGCTTTATATTTTAGAGTAATTTCTCTTAAAAACTCAAGAAATCCCTTTTCAGGCAAAACTACTCCCATATTTCCAGGAATAGGTTCTACTATTACTGCTGCAATTTCTTTTCCATATTCTGAAAAAGCCTTTTCTACTGCTGAAAAATCATTAAATGGTAAATTTAGGGTATGAGAAGTTAACTCTTCAGGAATTCCTGGAGTTGCAGGAATTCCAAAAGTTGCAAGTCCTGAACCAGCTTTAACTAATAAAGAATCTACATGCCCATGATAACAACCTTCAAATTTGATAATTTTTTTTCTTCCTGTATAAGCTCTTGCAAGTCTTATAGCACTCATAGTAGCTTCTGTGCCTGAATTTACAAGACGGATTTTTTCAATTGAGGGAATAGAACTTTTAATAAGTTCTGCTAATTCAACTTCTTGCCAAGTAGGAGCACCAAAACTTGTACCCTTTTTAGAGGCAAAATATACATTGGCTATAACCTCAGGATGAGCATGTCCTAAAATAAGAGGACCCCAAGAGCATACATAATCAATATATCTATTACCATCTACATCTATTAAATAGGCTCCCTCTCCTCTTTCAAAAAAAATAGGGTCAGCCTTAACAGCCTTACAGGCTCTAACCGGACTATTAACCCCTCCAGGAATACTTTTTAATGCCCTTTTAAAAAATTCTTTAGACCTTATTCTCATCCCTAAACCCCTCTGCAAGTTTTTTCAAATATTCTATTTTACAAAGTTTTTCAAAAATTATACTAAGGTTAACAGCAGTTTCTAAATCTCTCTCCCATACTACAAGACCATGATTACTAAGAACAAGCACATTAGAATTTATACTTTCTTCTGAAACCTTATTCCATAATTCAAAAGAACCTGGAGGAAGAGGTGGTATTATTTTAATTTCTTTAAAAAAATATTGTGCTTCAAAAAGAGAAAAATTTTTAAATGGGAATCCTAAAAGATTAAGCACTAAAAGGTATGTTGGATGGGAATGTACAATAGCAAGAGCAGCTGGATTTTTACGATAGATTTCTAAATGCATCCCCCATTCAGAGGAAGGATTACCTTTTAAAAATTCTCCATTCCAGTTTATAAAGGCAATTTCTTCTGGCTTAAGATTTTCCTTTATTTTACCAGAAGGAGTAATCCAAAATCCTTTTTTATCTCTTATAGAGAGATTACCCTCAGAGCCAATAATTAAACCTTTTTTTGAAAGATAATTAGCAAAATAGCAAAGTCTTTCTAATTTTTTCATTTTAAACTTTTATATTTTTAATAAGTTCTATATTTTTTTTGCTCCAGTTAACAGTTCTTTTAAGACCTTCTTCTATACCAATTTCTGGTTCCCAATTTAAAAGTTTTTTAGCTTTACTTATATCTGCCCCAGTAATTTTTATATCTGCCTTATGAAAATTTAAATATTCTTTTTTTGCCTTTTTACCTATAAGTCTTTCTAAAATTTCAATTATTTGATTTATAGAAATGGGATTTTTTCCTCCTCCTAAGTTAATAATCTCATATCCCAAAGGTTTTAAAGAAGCGATAGTTCCTCTTGCAATATCATCTATATAGGTAAAATCTCTTGCCTGAGTCCCGTCTCCAAAAATTTTAATTGGTTTTTCTTCATAAATCCATTTAATAAACCTAAAAATGCTCATATCAGGTCTTCCTGCAGGTCCATAAACCGTAAAATATCTAATCACTGAAATATCAAGCCCATAAAGATAATGATAAGTATAAGAAAGAAGTTCAGCACTTTTTTTTGTGGCTGCATAAGGAGAAAGGGGTGTATCTACTTTTAAATCTTCATGAAAGGGTGGAGATTGTCCTGCGTAAATTGAAGAGGTTGAAGCAAGTACCATTTTTTTAACTCCAAAATCTTTCATAAGTTCAAGAAGGTTAAGAGTTCCTGTAATATTAGAATCAACATAAACCCATGGATTTTCAAGACTTGCCCTTACCCCTGCTCTTGCTGCTAAATGAATAACAGCTAAAATAGGATAAATTTCAAAAAGAGCCTTTAATGCTTGAAAATCAGTTATATCAATTTGATAAAATTTAAAATTTTCAAATTTTTTAAGTTCATTTAGTCTCCAATATTTAAGACTAACATCATAGGCATCATTAAGATTATCAACTCCTATAACTGCTTTTCCCTCTTTTAATAAAAATTCTCCTACCCCCCATCCTATAAATCCAGCTATTCCTGTAACAAGATAATATTCCATTTTTTACCTTAGTAAATTAAAATAGGGTATTAAATATTTTTTAGTTATATAATCTGAAAGTTCAAAACCAAAGACTGCTTCATCTTCCATAGTTTGCTGAATTTTTACTAGTTTTTCATGTCCTAAAAATTTAGAAAGTTTATCACAAAAAAAGTTTCTACAAAAAAGTGGAGTAAAAATTAGACTACATCCTTTTTTTCCTAAAAATAAACAATCTTCCGGTCTTTCTAAATTAAACTCTATGGAAAATCTTATTTTTTCAGCTAATAAAAGATTTATAAAAAATTCTTCTTTACGAAGCTTCCACTCTAAACCAGCTTGACAACATTTTTCCCCAGATTTTGCACATTTGGCACAAAAATCAAAGGAACCAGTTTCTATAAAGACTCTTTTTGAATTATTTATAGCTTTTAAAAGAGTTTCAAGCTTTTCTTTAATAAAATTATCTTCTTTTAGTTTTTTTTTAAAAAAACTTTCATAAATTTCTTTTAATTTTAAAAAATATTCAATACTTCCATTACTCATAAAAACTTTTATCATAATTTAAGTTTTTACTGCTTATTTCATTTAATATTAATCCTGTTAAAATCTTTGGATAGAAATAAGTACATTTATGAGGCATAAGTTTTTTTGTTTGAGCAACTTTTTTTAATATTACAGGTGAAATAAAAGGAAATGCTACTCCTAAAGCACCTTTCTTAACCTCTTCTATTAACTCTTCTTTTTGGGAAACAAATCTTACTTTTCCTTTTTCTTTTAAGTCCTCTTCTTTTATATTAAGGATTTTTTCAAGAATTTGTAAAAAATTATAAAGAGGTATTTCAGAAAAAAGAGAGTCTTCTTTTTTTATAACTTCAAAGATTTCCTCTTTTAAAGAAAAAAATTTTATCTCTTTTCCAAAAAGGATAGCCCATTCACAAGAAACTTTCTCAAAAAAATGATTAAAATCAAAGTTTTTATCTTCTTTTAAAATTTTTTTAACTTTAGCAAATTGAAAAATTTTTTTTATCACTTGCTCTGGATTTTCAAAATAATAGACTCTGTAAGTAGGAAACATAAACAAATTTTTGTCTTCCATCGGACAAATATAAATAGCTGTATAATTGTAGTCTTTATAAGGATTCCTACCATAAATACTTTCCATATATTCTTTAAATCTTAAAGCTGTTTCATAACGATGATGCCCATCAGCAATATAAAAATTTTTGTTTTTCAAAAATTTTAGAAGCCCCTTTATAAATTTTTTATCAAAAATTTTATATAATCTGTGTATCTCATTTTTTTGTTTTATTTCATAAAGAAGCTCTTTATACTTTATGTTCATGTTTTTGATAGTTTCAAGAGAAGGGTCCTCATAAAGGGCAAAAATTTGACTAAATTGAAATTGAGTAACTTTAAGTAATTCAAATCTATCGTTAGTAATCTTAGAATAAGTTTTTTCATGAGGAAGAATTTTCCCTTCCTCAAAGGAACTAAGTTTTACTAAAAGAATAAAACCCTTCCTTATAAAAGTTTTTTCTTGATGTATAAACTCAAGTTCATAAAAATAAATAGCAGGAGATTCGTCTTTAATAATAATCTTAGCTTTTTTCCAATTTTCAAGTAATTCTTTTGCTTTATTATAGTCTTCTGGAAGTTCTAAATGGAATATATTGTAAGGACTTTTATTTTTAAATTCCTCTATTTCTTTTTCTGAAACAATATCATAAGGTGGAGCTATAACTTCTTCTATTTTTACTTTCTCAGGATTATATCTCCAGGCACAGAAAGGCAAACATTCAGGCATATTTTGATTTTATCAAAATTTTTCCTAAACATACCAAAACTTTGAAAATTAGCAATAATCTAAAACTCAAAAATTAAATATAGGATTTAATTATGCGAAAATACTTAAAAGGCTCATTTATATTTAACTCTTCTCTAAGGAGTTTTAAAATGGAAGTTTCTTTCTTAGAAGGAATTGCAATATAAAGGGGTCCTAAAAAATTTAGCTCTAAATTATTTGTAGATTTGAGCTGAAAAGAAATCTCTTTAAGAGGATATAGCAAATAACAGGCTTTTCTTATGGGTGGAGCGGGCTTTTCTTTGCCCTTAAATTTAACTTCTTTAAAAACAAGGCCTTCATAAATTTCTAATCCTTTTAAGCATTTTTCAAAGACCTTTTCTCTTAAACCTATTCCTAAAAATTCGCTTTTAGCTTCAACACCAACAGGAAGCGCAAGATCACATACAAACTTAGGTCTCGGATTAAAACCTTGAGTATAAGAAAGAGGGATCTTTTTTCTTCTTAATACAAGTTCTATTAACCTTAATATTTCAAGCTGAGAGAGAAATTTAGAAACCCCTAATTTATCATAATAAACTTCGTACCAAAAAGTTTCATCAAGATTTTTAATAGTATCAGAAATAATCATTAATCTCTTATTTTCTTCATCTTTTTCAATTAAATAGTTTTTAATTTTTCCCTTACAAACCCCGCAATTACTACAAGAATACCATCTACAATCTTCTGTATAAATTTCTTGATAAGCCCTTTCTCTTTCTTTTAAAAGAAATTCCCTTTTTATACCTAAATCAATATGTTCCCAGGGAAGTTTTTCTTCTAAATTTCTTTTTCTCAGATATTTTTTAAGTTCTAAACCAAGTTTATAGGCTATGCTTTCCCATAAAAGAAAATTAAAATATTCTTTCCAAGAATCTAAACGGGCACCTTTTTCAAAAACCTCTTCAAGATAAGAATAAAGGTTTCTATCACCTCTTGCTATAATACCTTCAAGAAAACTTTGTTCAGGTTGGTGAGATTTAAAATTTCTCTTCAATTCACTTTTAAGATATTTTATCTTTTCAAAAGCTTCTTCTATAGTTATTTGCCTTTCCCACTGAAAGGGTGTATGAGGTTTAGGAACAAAAATTGAGGTTGAAATAGTTATCTCAAGCCCTTTAAAAGTTCTTTTCAAATCTCTATAAAATTTTACCATCTCTTTTAAATCTTTTTCTTCTTCTGTTGGAAGCCCAACCATAAAATAAAGCTTTATTCTTTTAAAACCAAATTTGAAAGCAAGTTCTAAATCTTTGTATAATTCATCTATTTCAATTTTTTTATTAATTACTCTTCTTAATCTTTCTGAAGCAGCTTCAATAGCTAAGGTAAGGGTTGAGGTTCTACCCTTTTTTAAAAAACTAAGTACCTTAGGAGTTAAACTTCCTACTCTAAGAGAAGGAAGAGAGAAAACATATTCTCTTTGAGAAAAACCATAAAATTCTTTTTCAAGAAGGTCAATTAGTTTTTCAAGCGAAGAATAATCTCCTGCCGAAAGGCTCATTAAGGATGCTTCTCTATAGCCTGTTAATTCAAAGGCTTTTTTAGCAGAAGAAACAAGCTCTTCTGGAGTTTTTTCTCTTACTGGACGATAGTAAAATCCAGCCTCACAAAATCGACAAGACCTTGTGCAACCCCTTGAAATTTCAAGAGAAATTCTATCATGAGAAAGAGGTATAATAGGAATAGAATATAAAAACGGAATAGATTTTTTAAAAAGATAAATTCTTCTTTTTACAGAATTTTTAAAAATTGGAACATAAACGCCTTCAATATTTTTTAAACTTTTCCATAAAGTTTCTCTGTCAAGTTTTTCTCTTTTCCAATGTTCTATTATTTTTAAAATCTCAAGAATAACCTCTTCTCCATCTCCTATTACTATAGCATCAAACACAAAAGATATAGGTTCTGGATTTCCACAACAGGGACCACCACCTAAAATAATAGGATCAAAGGATTTTCTTTCTTCTGCTTTAAAAGGTATATAAGAAAGTTTAAGAATTTGAAATATTCCTGTTATTAAAAGTTCGTAAGCATAGCTAATTCCAATAACATCAAATTCTTTTAAAGGTTTTCTATAATTATAACTAAGAAGCGGAATTTCTCTTTTTTTGAGTTCAATTTCCATATCTGGAGAAACTGCATATACAAGATCGCATAAATATTCAGATTTCTTATTAATAATCCCAGCAAGTATATTAATTCCCAGATGAGACCTTCCTACTTCATAAAGATCTGGATAGCCAAGACAAACTTTAATTTTGGTTTTTTCCCAATCTTTATAAGGAAAAAAGGGTTCTTTCCCTAAATATCTTGAAGGCTTTTTTACAGAAATTAAAACTTCCTCTAAATATTCTTTTAACATATAATTTAAATTTAATACACCACTTTTTATTTTGGAGTAAAATAAGTCTTGTGCTTAAAAAAAGATTGGCCCAACATTTACTAATTGGAACAGGAATTTTACAAAAAATAACTTGTTTTACTGAAATAAAACCTGAAGAAGTAGTAGTAGAAATTGGACCTGGAACAGGAAATTTAACTAAATATTTACTCAAAACCCCTCTTAAAAAACTATATCTTATAGAAATAGATCCTGAAATGATAGAATATCTTAAAAAAATTATAAAAGATGAAAGGGTAGTTTTTATTAAAGCTGATGCTACAAAATTTGATTTTTCCTCTTTAAAAGAAAGTAATTTAAAATTAATAGGAAATTTACCTTATAATGTAGCAAGCCTTATTATAGAAAATACAGTTATGCAAAAAGACCTTATTCCTTATGCTTTTTATATGGTTCAGAAAGAAGTAGCTGAAAGACTAATAAACGAAAAATCTTGGCTTTCTATTTTTGTAAAAACCTTTTATGAAGTAGAATATCTTATGAGTATTCCAGCAAGATTTTTTATTCCTCCACCAAAGGTTGTTTCTGCTTTTATAAAATTAAAAAGAAAAGATTTTAAAGATATTTCTAATCTTAAAGAGTATAAAAATTTTTTAACTAAAATATTTGTGCAAAAAAGAAAAATGTTAAAACATAAAATAAGCGAAATTTATTTAAAAGAGGTGGGTATTTCTGGAGAAAAAAGGGTAGAAGAACTTGAACTTAAAGATTTCCTTTCTTTATATTTTTCTTTTCAGAAATTAAAGAAGAATTTGAGTTTACAATAGATTCTCTATTATTTCTAATTTTTTTAATGGCTTCTAAATGTTCTTTATAAGTTTTTGAAAAATAATGGCTTCCGTCTCTCTTAGCTACAAAATAAAGATAAGGCACTTTAGCTGGAAATAATACTGCTTTTATACTTTCTTCTCCTGGATTACATATAGGAGTGGGAGGGAGTCCATCTTTTAAATAAGTATTATATGGACTTTTTACTGTATAATAATCTTTATAAGTAAGTTTTCTAAAATCCTTTAAAGCGTAATTTATGGTTGGATCAGCCTGAAGTGGTATTCCTTTTTTAAGCCTATTTAAATAGACAGCAGCAATAATTGGTTTTTCCTCAGAATAATAAGCTTCTTTTTCAATTATGGAAGCTAAAATTATAACTTTTTTTAAAGATTTTTTTTGTTTTTCTGCAATATCCTTAAACTTCTCCCAGTGTTTCCAAAAATTTTCTACCATGGTTTGAATAACAATTGGGGTAGGAGTATCTTTATGAAAAAAATAGGTATCTGGATACAAATAACCTTCTAAAGTCGGACCAGGGAGTTTAAAATTTTCAACTAATAATGGATCCTCTGTAAGAGATAAAAATTCCTCTTTTTTACAGATTTTGTTTTTTTCCAGGATATCTGCTATCTGCCAGAGTGTTGAGCCCTCAGGAATTGTAATTTTATGGAGATAAATTTTCCCTTCTCTAAAATAAGTAAGAACTTCTTCTATACTTTGAGAAGGATAAAATGCATATTCCCCTGCTTTAATTTTATTGTAGGTTCCTGTTTTAAAGGCTTTTAAAATAAAAAATAATTCACTCTTAATAAGTCTTTTTTCTTTTAATTTTTTTGCAACTTTAAATATATTATCTCCTTTTTCAATTTCTATAATTATAGGTTCTTTCGCAGATTTTACAGTTTCTTGCTTAAATAAAGGGGAACTACTCACCCAATAAAAGATTATCAAAGCTAATATAAATACGCCCAAAAATGTAAGTATTATCAGTTTTTTCTTTTTATATCTTGAGATCTTCATTTTTAATGTTATTTTTTAATTATTCTTAAGGAGGTTAAAGATGATTACAGAAGAAATTTTAAAAGCCTTAGAAAAAGAAGCCATAGAAAACCCTCATTCAGTTTTTGCACAACATAAATTGGCAATAGCTTACTTCAATTTAGGAAAATTTCAAGAAGCAAAAGAAGCTTTTAAAAGGGTGCTTAAATTAGATCCCTTTCATTTTGAAGCTATGGTAAATTTAGGAATTTTATTAGCTCAAGAAGGAGAACTTGAAGAGGCAAAAAAAGCTTTTACTTTCACACTTAAATATTATCCCAACTCAATTGAAGCATGGAATAATCTTGGGTTAATTGAATTTGAACTTGGAAATTTTGATGAAGCAGAAAAATGTTACAGAAAAGCTCTTGAAATAAATGAATCTTTAGTAGAAGCATGGATAAATCTTTCAACTATTTTAATTGAAAAAAGTCTATTTAAAGAAGCTATATCAGCTTTAGAAAAAGCTAAGACCTTCGCACCTGAAAATGCAGTTATATATAACAATCTTGCTGTAGCTTATTATTATTTAAAGGACAAAGAATCTGCCCTGCAAAATTTAAACTTAGCCAAAGAATTGGGATACCCTGTAAATCTTGAACTTGAAAGGATGATAAATGAAACTTTATAACCCACCTACCTGTCCTTTTTGTGGAAGAGTAATTGTTAAACCCACCTATTTACCTATTGGCTTTTCTGATTTAGAAGCTGGAATTTGTGAATGTGGAAGTGTATATGTCTGTGATGTAACCGGATTTAATAGAGGAGCTGCTTTTGTTGAAGCACTCTTTATTGCTTGTGCTGGGGATTGGGATTTAGCTTGGAATTTAGAATATGATGAAGATTACAAAGAAATCTGGATTGAAAATTATGATTTATCCTCTCACTCAATAATGCCTTCTTCAGAGAAAAAAAGGGGAGTACTTTGCTTTTTAAAGCTTGCTGATGAAATAAGAGAAGCAAAAGAGCTTAAGTTAAAAAAATTATTGGATAAATCTAACAAAGAAAAGGAAATACCTAAGGTTGAAAAAAGAAAATTAAGCAAAAACGAAATAAAAGATCTAATAGAGAAAAAGGAAATTTCTTTACTTATAGCTTATCACATTGCTGAACCTCTTAATTTAAACATTTTACAAAAATTGCTTTATTACCCTGAAATTATATTTAGAAAAAAGGCTATTGTAGCTCTTGGAGAAGTAGCTAAAGTCCTTGTAAATATTTATCCAGAAAAAGTACTTGAACTTTTAAAAAGACTAATATATGCCTCTGCAGATTCAGCAGCTTCTGCATGGGGATCTTTGGAGGCAGTAGGTGAAATAATTAGGAATACTGAGGATAGGTTTTCTATTTTTATAAGAAATCTTTTAGCTTTTATGGAGTATACTGAATACCGCCCTTATGTACTTTATGCACTTTATAGAATTGCAGAAAAAAACCCACAAACATTAAAACAGCATGGTTATTTAAAACTTTTAAATTACCTTGAAGGTAGCTCACCAGAAATACAAGGGCTTATCCTTAAAATTTTTGAAAAGCTAAATTCTAAAGAAATTCTCCCCTATTTAAACACCCTTGATCCAAAAAAAGATTTTGAATTTTTTAATTATGAAACTTTTTCCTTAGAGAAGGTCTTTCTAAAAGAGTTAATAGAAAATCTGAAAAAGGAAAATTAAAAATGGACAAAACAATTCTTGAAAAAGAATTTTTTTTAAATCTTACAGGTATTCCAGAAAGTTTAAAACCTGCTTATGAAATTTGTATAAAGGCTTATCACAATTGGAAAAATGGACGTATTCTGGATACTATATCTCTTTTAGAATCCGCTTTAGAAATATTTCAAAAAAATGATGCCCATAAGGAACTGGCTAATATTTTAGACTTTTTAGGTGATCTTTATAGTATGAGGGGAGATTTGGAAAAAGCCTTAAAATCTTATAAAGCTTGTTTAGATATTTGTGAAAATTTTGAAGATGAATTTAGTACCGCTATTATAGCAGAAAAAATAATTAAAATTTATAGAGAAAAAAGAGATTATGAAAAAATGCTCCCTTATTTATATAGAAATTTAGAAATTGCTGAAAAATATAAAGATGCTCATAGAGCTGCAAGAACAATGGTAGGAATTGGAGATGTTTACCGTTACAAAAGTGATTATAAAACTGCTAAAGAAGCCTATGAAATAGCTTTAAAAATTTATAAAGGTTTAGGGGCAAAAGAACTTGCTGATATTGTTGAAAAAGTTCTTGAAGAACTAAATAAAAATACTTAATAAAATTTATTTCTCATATCCTGGAAGTTCTAAGTGTGTACAAGTGCCAGTTGGACATGAATAAGTTTCTGTAATCCTTGGTTTATCTGAAGACCTTCCAGAATCACTTATTATAGAACTAACTATACTCATAAGCCTTTTAATATTTTTACTCTCACAAGATTTACATTTAACCTCAGAAAGTTCCTCTTTATTTTTTAAAAATACTTCAAACTCAGCCCCACAATCATGACATTTAAATTCATATATAGGCATTATTTAAACCCCTAATGCCCGGGGCCGGACTCGAACCGGCACGGAGGTTTTACCTCCAGTGGATTTTAAGTCCACAGCGTCTACCTAATTCCGCCACCCGGGCAAAAATTAAAGTTTAACTTGTTCATTAATATAACACAAGTAAACATATTTATCAATATTTTGCCATTCTTCTCTATTTAAGTCTATATTTCCTTTATCTTTAATATGCCTTTTAAAAATATATCAATATAGGCATTAATTACTTCTTCTGGATTTTCTTTTTTGAGATTTAAGCACTCCCTTATTTCTTTTCCATAAAAATAAGAAAAAAACATCCCCAGAAATGCTCTTACTGCAAAAACGGTATTAATTTCACGTAAAATCTTTTCCTTTTGTAAATTTTTAAAATATTCAGAAAGTACTGCTATTGTCTTTTCTATTATATTTTCATGTATTTTTTTAATTTCTTCTGGATACCTCTGCATCTCAGAATGCATTATTCTTATTAGATTTTTTTTATTTTCTAAGACTTTTATAAATTCTTCAGCAATGATTTTAAGCGCTTTTTCACAAGGCTCTTTCTTAACCTTTTCAAGAGTCTCTTTAAGAGTAGGTAAAAAGGAATAGGTATTAATTACTTCCTCAAACAAAGCCTCCTTAGAAGGAAAATACCTAAATAAAGTTACTTCTGCTATTCCAGCTTCCTTAGCAATCTCTTTAGTTGTTGCACCTAAATACCCTTTTTGAGAAAAAAGCTTTAGTGCTGTATTTAGTATTTTTTCTTTAGTTCCGCCTGCCATTGTTTGTAAGTACTTACTTAATAATAAAATTATTTCATAATTTTTTCTTTTCGTCAATAGGTATATGCTTATCAGTTTCTCCTTTTCTTGGTATAATTTTTTTATTATATTAAAGGGGGTTTAAATATGAAAACTTGGCTTGTATATGTTTTTGGTCGTTGGATTTTTCTTTCAGGCATTGCTGGGGCTTTGTTACAGTTTTTATTAAGTGATTACCTAAGAATTCATACTATACCTGCCTTTTTACTTAATCAGTTTATTCTTGCTAATGTTTTCTGGTTTGTAGATAAAGCTATATTTAAATCCCATTTTAAAATACCAGCATTTTATCCACTTTGGCAAATTAAAGAAAATGTCATATGTGCTGACTGTGGTGAAATATGCGAGGGATATAGATTGGTAAAAACAAAAAATTATGACAAACTAAGTGATCCTCAACCAGAATTTAGATGTAAAATCTGCAGAGAAAGAAAGTTACAAGAATTAAGAGAAAGAGGAGTAGAGGTTTAAGTATTTAAAGCTAAAGACTTCATCTTTAATTTTTCTTGACTTTTATTTCTTTATTTGTAGAATTGATTAATATATTTTTATAAATTCCCTTTTTATTATGAATTTAACAGGAAAAAAAGAATATTTTGAAAAAATATATACTCCTGTGGGAACTCTTTTATATAAACTACATTTTCCTGCTAATCTAATTACTTTTTTATCTCTTTTAATGGGAACTGCTTCGGCTTTAGCTTATTATAATGGAAATTTAATTATAGCTATGTCTCTTTTAGTAACTTCAGGGATTTTTGATTTATCTGATGGAATTGTAGCAAGGCTTTCTGGTAAACCCACTAAATTTGGAGCAGTTTTTGATTGGATTGCTGATAAATGGATAGATGGTTTAGTTCTTGGGATTGTAGGATACTTTTATGCTGATCCCTTTTGGTCAATTTTAGCAATAACAGCAACTATGCTTCATTCTTTTATAAAACCAGTGGTTTATGCTGAGATAGGATATGAAGTAAAAATAAAAGGAAAAATAAAAGATCCCATAGAAAATGTAGGATTTTTTGGAAGACCTGAAACTCATATCTTTCTTATTATTTTTACCATTTTAGAAAAATTAAATGCACCTATAGGTTTAAGCTACGGAATAAAAATAATTACTCTTCTTACTTTGTTTTCCCTTTTACATAGATTAATTTATCTTTACAAAAATTTTGGAGAAATTTCTGATGAATAGACCCTATATCATTATAGTTTCTGAAGTAACTATTGATGGAAAACTTACTCTTTATAGAGGAGCTTCAAGTAAAGAATTAATGAGTCTTATGACAGAAGAAGTTTATAAATATCTTCACAGTATAAGAGCTCAAGTAGATGCCATAATGGTTGGTTGTGAAACAGTAAGGACTGATGATCCAAGTCTTACTGTAAGATATGTAGAAGGAAAAAATCCTATAAGAGTAATTCCTTGCTCTACTGCCAATGTTCCTTTAAATGCAAATATATTCTCAAAAGATGCTCCTACTATTATTGTTACTACCAAAAGAGCTCCCCAAGAGAGAATTGAAAAAATAAAAGCACTTGGAGCTGAAGTAATTTTTGCAGGAGAAGATTTGGTTGATTTTGATTTACTTCTTCCTATGCTTTACGAAAGAGGTATTAGAAAATTTATGGTAGAAGGAGGAGCTTCAATAAATTGGGAATTAGCAAGAAAGGGCTTTATTGATGAAATAAGAATAATTCATCTTCCTATTTTGATAGGTGGAGAAAATGTTCCTACTTTAATCGGAGGAGAAGGTTTTAAAAGTCTTAAAAGGGTCCTAAGACTTGAAATAATGAATTATTTCACCATAGACAAATTTTTAATTACTGAATGGAAGATTCAAAAATAAAACTTATATTGCATAGGTAATATCTGACATACTAAAAATCTTGAAATATTTTCAACTACCCAATCTATTACTCTTTCAATAGCCTCCCTAGTATAATAAGCAACATGAGGAGTAAAAATTATATTGGAATAATTTAATAAACTTAAAGTTTTAAGAGCTCTTTCATATTCTTCCGCAGTAAAGGCTCCATTAATTAAATTATTTTGAAATTCCATAAGAACCCTTTCACCCTCAAAAACATCCATTGCTATTCCACCTTTGAGTTTGTTATTTTTTAAAGCCCATATTAAAGCTTCAGTATCAACTATAGGCCCGCGGGCAGTAGTTATAAAAATAGCATCTTCCTTAACAAGCTTGATATTTTCTTTATTAATAAGATAATGAGTTTGAGAATAATATGGCACCATAACAATAATAATATCAGACTCTTTAAGCAGGGTTTCTAGATCTACATACTTAACTTCATATTTATCTATAAGTTCCTTATTAGGAGAAATATCAGTGGCTAAAATTTTCATACCAATTCCATGGACGATTCTGGTAATTTCACTTCCTATTCTTCCTGTTCCAATAATCCCTACAGTTTTGCCAAGAAGATCTATACCCATTAATTCCTCTTTTGAAAAATCCAATCTTTTACTCTTATCAATAGCAATTTTTAATTTTCTTGCTAAAGCAAACATTAAAGCAACTGTATGTTCTGCTACTGTAATAGAAGCATAAACTGGACAATTAGCTACTAAAATTCCTCTTTTCTCACAACTTAAAATATCTATATGATCTGTTCCGGTGGTACGGGTAATTAAAAGTTTTGTATTTACTAAATTTTCTACTACTGTTGAGTTAATTTTTGATTCAGCATGAATTATTATTATATTAAAATCCCTAAACTTTTTAACATTATTTCGTTTAGAGTTTCTTCGTAAAAATAAATCTCTGTATCCTCAATTTTTTCTTTTAAAGTTTCTTTAAATTTTTAAGATAAAGTTCCTTTTCCCAATCTTTTTCTATTTCAAAAAATCCTATTTTCCAAATCATTTTTAAATCTCCTTCCAATTGTATTTTATTCTTTATAATATACTATACAGGTTCAGCGCAATAAACTTCGAGTCACTAAACTCGCTATTATTAGTTTCAACAAATCACCTGGTAGAAAGGGGAAAAGCCCCATTTGTAAAACTTTCTGCCAACCCACAAAGATAGCCAGCCAAGGTAACCCAAAGATATAAATAATCACATTTCCGATAATGAAGGCTGCAATAGTGGAATTTAGTTTTTTATACCAACCTTGCTCAAATAGCCAACCCACAATAAATGCTGCAAAAATAAAGCCCAGTATATAACCACCTGTGGGACCCAAAAAAGTGATAATCCCACCTTTCCAGCCTGCAAACACAGGCAACCCAACTAAACCCTCAGTAACATAAGTAGCTACAACCGCTGTCCCGTATCGGCTTCCCAATAAGGCACCAGTTAACAAAACCCCTAAAGTTTGTCCGGTTATCGGTACAGGTGTGAAAGGCAAATAGATGTAAACTTGAGCGCAAGCGATTAATAAAAAGTTGGTAAATCCAAAAATCAAGAGTTTTTCTATAAAAGTTCGTTTTTTTATCCAACAAGTCAAGATAGTCATGTTTGAACCTCCTTATACTTTAGTTTAATTTAAAAATAAGCTGTTTCTAATATTGCTCTTATTTTTTCCTTAGGATATTCTTTTTCTGCACCATAAAGTAAAAATATCCCAAAAGCTTTATCAACCAAAATATCAATATCTTCTTTCGGTATTCCAATTTCTTTTAAACTTATGGGAATTTTAAGTTCTCTCAACCAATTTTCATAAAATTCTATCCCTTTATTTAAAAAACTCTTGTCTTCTTTAATAGGCAAATCAAATACTTTAACAAAAAGTTTTTTGATTATATCATCTTTTTTATATATTTCCATCCAAGCACGCATTAGAATAGCAAGTCCCAAACCATGAGGTATATCATAACCCCCACTTAAGGTATGTTCTATAGCATGAATAGGGAACCTATAAGTTCCGATTCCTGCTTTTATTAATCCACAAAGTGCTAAAGAGCTTGCCCACATTAAATTTGCCCTTGCTTCATAATTAGTAGGTTCTTTAAAAGCAATTTTTGACCATTTTATAATATTTTTCATAATTACAACCATTAGATCTTCTACCAAAGAATCTTTTTTATATTCTCTATTTACAAAAAATTCAAAAACATGAGAAAAGGCATCAACTGCTCCATAGGCTGTATACTCTGGGGATACTGTAAAGGTTAATGTAGGATCCAAAAAAGATACTCTAGGAAAAAGTAAAGGACTTCTTAAGGAATGTTTTATTTTTTTTATATCATGAGTAATAACGCTTACTTCATTAAGTTCTGAACCAGTTCCTGAAATAGTTAAAACTACCACTATAGGTAAAGCTTTTTCAGGATATGCTTTTTTTTCAAAAAAATCCCATACATTTCCTTCATAATAATATCCACAAGCAATAGCTTTTGCTGTATCAATTACACTTCCTCCACCTACAGCTAAAATAAAATCTACTTTATGCTTTTTAGCTGTCTCTATTCCTTCTAAAACTTTAGATAAAAGTGGATTAGATTTAACTCCACCAAGTTCTACAAATTCTATATTTTCTCGAATTAAAATTTCTTTTATTTTTTGATAAAGCCCTGTTATTTTTATAGAATTTCTCCCATAAACCCACAAAGCCTTTTTGCCAAAACTGGGAAGCTCCTTAGGAATTTGTTTTAAAGCTTTTTTGCCAAAGACAATTTTAGTAGGAATCCATAATTCAAAATCTTTCACAGATTTAATTATAAATAAAAAATCTCAATAAAAAAGCTTTTATTAGTCGGAAGCTTTTTTAAAAAAAAGCCAAGCCTAAATTTTTAGTCCAGATTCGCTACTTTTTTATTTTAACTCGGTTTTAGGTGGTTTTAGTCCCATAATAGAAATTATAATTCCTAAAAGGCATAATCCAGCAACAATAGGAAAAACAGAAAAGTAAGAACCTGTTATATCTTTAATCCGTCCTGAAAGTAAAACTCCTGCAATTGCTCCTGCACCATATGCTGTAAAGACAAGTCCATAATTTTTACCATAAAACTTTGTTCCAAAAAATATCTTTGTTGCTGTAGGAGCTATGGCAAGCCATCCACCTAAGTTAAACCAAAGTAAACAAAAGCCTATAAGAAATATAATTTTTTCACGGACACCATAGATTAGTAAAGAAACTGTTCCAATTATAAGAAAAGAAAGGATTGCAGCTGCTTTGGGTTTAATTTTATCTGTTAGTGCTCCAAAAAATGGTCTACCTAAAAAGTTGAAAATCGCATATAAAGAAACTGCTAAAGCAGCAGTTTCAGCTGTTAAACCTACTTCTTTCCCGGCAGGTGCTGATATTCCTATTGCCATTAATCCTGCAAGACAACCTATAGTATAAGTAAGCCAAAGTGCCCAGAAAGCGATTGTTTTTATCATTTCACCTCTATCAAGTTCAACACCTGGTAATGAAGGTGTAGCAGAAGTACTTGCAACAAAACCTTCTGGTTTCCAACCTTCTGGAGGAAATTTATAAGGAATAGATAAAATTATAAGTATTAGCAAAAAAGCTATACCTAAATATAAAAATGTACTTAAGGGCCCAACTGTCCCAATTAATTGTTTTATAATAGGTGCAGTTACTAATGCAGAAAGTCCAAATCCACCAACTGTTAATCCAATTGCTAAGCCACCTCTATCAGGAAACCATTTTGCAGAAGTTGCAATAGGAGCTCCATATACTACACCAACCCCTGCACCACCTATTACTCCATATAATAAAGTCAAAGTATTAATATTTGGAGAGAAAGAGGCCGCAATCCATCCAATTCCTACAAGAAGAGCCCCCAAAAACATAGTATTTCTTGGACCCCATCTCTGAATTAAATTTCCAGCAAAAGGCATAGTTAAAGCAAACATGGCAAGAAATACCATAAAGGGCAATCCACTTTGTGTTGCTGAGATATTCCAGAGTTTTTCAAGAGGTGGTCTGAAAATGCTAAATGCATAAATTGCACCAAGGCATATATTAATTATAAGACCAAAAACCACATACCACCATCTTCCATTTTCTGCCTTCATTCCTAAAACTTTTAATTCTTCCATTTTTTCACCTCCTATTTAAGATTTTATTGCTACTGAAGTTTCAATACTAAATAGCTTTGGTCCCTGTTTTAACTTAAATTTCCCATCTACAAAGTCCCAAACCCAGCCTGAATATCCATAGCCCCCGATTGGTTTAGTAACAAGTGCATCTTTCCAAGTCTCGGATCTGGGTTCATTTATACTTAGCGTGCCAAATTTCCCAAAGGTATATTCTTCAACTTCCTCTAAATAATCAGCACCTTTTAAAGCATTAGCTATAAATTTTGCATCTTTTTTTCCATATATAGTTGCTCTTAAACCATATTTACTATCCCTGGCTAATTCTATAACTTTCTCAGGGGAATCAAATTTACAGATGTAACTGACTGGGCCGAATATTTCTTCTTGCATTCCAAGCATGCTGTGATTAGCATCCACAACAATAGTTGGATAAACTAAGTTGCCTTCTATTTTCCCACCATAAACAATTTTTGCTCCTTTTGCAATCGCATCTTTTAATTGACCTTTTATATTTTCAACTGCTCTTTTGCTTATAACCGGAGCAACATCTGTTTCGGGATCTTCTGGATCACCTACTTTTAAACTCTTTGTATACTCAATAAAACTTTGAATAAATATATTATAGATTTCTTCTTGAACATAAATTCTTTCAGGAGCAGTACAAGCTTGACCTGAATACATATATTTTGTCATAGTAAGTTCACGCACAGCTTCCTCTAAATTAGCATCCTTTAAAACAATGAAGGGATCATTACCAGGACCTTCAAATATTAGTTTCTTTTTAGCATTTAGGATAGCTTTTTCATATGGCATTATGGTTGAGTCTGATCCAAATGCAACTATTGCCTTGACCTTTGGATTCTCAATTGCATATTTCATAAATTCCTTTCCATGACGATAGTCAAATTTTATTGCATCACCAAAAATTTTGTTATAGATATTTTCAATTAATTTGGTTATCCGAGGACTCTTAGAAGAAAACTTTACTCTAACCTTATTGCCAGCTAAATATACAGATAATATCGCTATGTTTAACCAGCTACTTCCATTATAAGGTAAAATCAAAGCAACCTCTTCATCTTGCTTGCAAAGGGGTTCTCTTCCTTGTAATAAAGGTACTAAATTTTTAAAACTTTTAAGTCGAGAGATTGTAATTTCAAATTCATAAATAGTATCTTTATAAGTAAATCCAATATCCTTAATAGCTGCTTTAATTAAATTATCCTTATGTTTAATCATTTCTTCTGCAAAAGCAAAAATGAGTTCTATTTTCTTTTCAAAATCCATAATTGTTTCATAATTTAAAATGATCCTAAGCGGAAATAACTTCAGTTTTTAAATTGAGTTTCTCATAAAGAAGTTCTCTAAGGTTGCCTGTATAAATCATTCTTATTTCGCTTAATTGTTTCATAAGATTATCAATTTCTTCTAATTCCCTATTTATGTGAGGCTTTTCAGAAGCTAAACACTTGTCAATTATAATCCTAAATTGTTTTGTCAAACCAGCAACTAAATCTACTGGGTATTCTCTTCCTTGAATTTTTAATACATCTATGCCAATTTCAATAAAATAAGGAATATCTTTTGCAAGATTAAACTGTTCATTTAAATTATTTACTGCCTTAAGCTCCTCTATTTTTTTCTTTGGTACTATCTGTTGTACAATTGGATCATCTAAATAAAGACAAGGTCTATAACAACCCCCGCCTTTCTCTGGATTACCAAAAATTTTCTTTGTCTGAAAGCCATCAGAATCAGTAAGGGTGAATTCCCAAAATCCATTTTTAAAATATTTAAAAAAATCACAATTCCCAACACCTTTATAACAAGCAGTTCCAATAATTAATATTTCTGTCTTCATTCCTAAACACAAAGCAGCTTCTTTCAATTCTTTAATTTTTTTATGATTTCTTCTTAATTCTGTACTTAAAACAAAACTTGTTGCACCCATACTTCTATAATATGTAAGTTTTTCTTCTGAATCTATATGACAACCTACACTAGCAATTATTTCTAACTGTGGGTAAAGTTTACTTACTTCCTTCATAAGCGCAGGAGTCTTAAGTATTACTCCAGAGACACCCCATCGTGCATAATCAGAAATTCTTTTATCAAGTATTAAAGGTATCATTTCTTTGTCAAAATCTGCATTTATAGCAATATGTACTTTCTTTCCTCTTTCTTTTGCCATTTCAATAACTTCTTTTACTTCATCATGCTTTAATTCATAACCACTTCTTCTACTTAAACCCAAGGCACCAACAAAAACAATATCCGCACCAGCATCTAAAACTGCTTTTGCCATTTCTACTGTTCCACCTGGGGCAAGTAATTCAACAGTTTTATTTTTCATTTTCTTTTACCTCCTCATAATAAATAACCTCCTCATAATAATAATATTATAAATTAAAAAATATAAGTTGTACCTACAGTATTAAGTAAAAACTCTTTTGGCATCTCTTTAGCAAATTGACTAATAGCTTTCCAGCCAGTGCAATGCATAGGAGCAATAAAATCTGGGTTGATTTTTTTTAATTCTTTAATAGTTAAATCAATCAATGGCTCAAAAATAGGTCCAGTTAAATGAAATCCACCCATAACTGTATGAATTTTATCAGTTTTGGTAATTTTCATAGCATATTTGATCGTATTGATAATACCGGCATGAGCACATCCACTGAGGATAACTAATCCCTTATTTTTTACTTTAATTACTACTCCTTGATCATCAAAAAAATGATCTTTAACCCATTCATTATCAATTTTAACTTCAGCTCCCGGAAACCCTTTTTCAAAATCAGTTATTCTTTCCACTTCTCCCAAGACTAAAATAAGGTCTGATGCCAGTAAAGTAGGCTTTTTTATTTTTTGAAGCATTGCTCCTGCGTTTTTTAATTTTGTTTCATCTAATATAGGAAGCTCTAATATACGGTTAGGTAGATTTAGCCTGCGAGGAAGAAAAGCATCTGGATGAAGAAAAACGGGTATTTCTTTTTTAATTCTTTTTAAAAATTCTTCCAAAGCACCAAAATGGTCAAAATGTCCATGGCTTAAAACTACAGCTTCAACTTTATTTAAATCTATTTCAAGTAGTTCTGCATTATTAAAAAAACAAGTAGGTGAGATAGCTAAGTCAAATAATATCATATGTTCCTCTTTGTCAGCATAAACCTTTATTAGACAGGAAAGTCCGTGTTCTGCTAATAATCCTTTTCCTTCTTTGGTATAATTAGGAGAAATTCTTGCTCTCTTAACAGTTTCTGTACTTTGAGTTAAAAGGGCATCAATGTAATTATCTACTAAAACTGTAATTTCTACTCTATCAGCTTCTCGTAAATTCATAATTTTCCTCTTATCCAGCTTCTCTTAACACTCTTCTAAGAAGCTTTCCAGTAGGTGTACGTGGTAATGAATCTACATAAGCTATTGCTCTTGGAAGCTTATAAATAGCGATATATTTTTTTAAGAACTCTTTAAGCTCTTCAAAAAAGTCATCGCTTGGAGAGTAGCCTGGTTTTAACACTAAAAAGGCTTTAAGAATTTGCCCTTTTATAGGATCAGGAACACCAACAACAGCTGCTTCTTTAATTGCTGGATGCTTACAGATTGCTTCCTCTATCTCTTGGGGAACAACACGATAACCTGATGTTTTAATCATATCGTCTTCACGGGATACGAAGAAAAGATTACCATCTTCTGTTGCATATACTACATCTCCTACCTTATTCCAACCATCTACAACACTTTCTTGCTGTTTTTTAAAAAGTTTACCATTATCTGCATAGGGTTTCCAATAAAGAGTGCCTGTAGGAGCTTTTATAAGTAAACTACCCATCTCCTTTGGCTTACAATCTTTACCATCCTCATCAACAACTCGGGCTTGTACTCCGGGTAAAGGTTTGCCTACAGAACCTGGAACAGGTTTATCATTCATGCAGTTACTAGTAATCAAATGAAATAGCTCTGTAGTACCAAGTCCTTCCCATATGGGCATTCCAGTAAGATCTTGCCATTGTTTTAAAGTATCAGCGCCAAGAGCATCGCCTCCCGAGGTACATAAACGCACTGAGCTAAGATCATAATTTTTAAACTCTGGAAAATTCATCATTGCACGATAGGCAGTTGGTAATCCAGTTAGTACTGTAATTTTGTGTTTTTGAATAGTTTCAAGCATATCTTGAGGTGTAAATTTAGGAATAAGAGATACAGTTGCACCTGCTACCCAAGGGATAACTGCAAATGTACCAAGACCAGCAGCAAAAGATACAGGAGCAGGTCCGCCTATAACATCTCCAGGCTCTAACTTCCAGACATACTTATTTACCATCATTGCATGGATAAGTAATGGTCTAACAAGATGAACACAACCTTTAGGCAAACCTGTTGTACCTGAGGTATAAAGTATCACACTTATATCATCTTCATCAAGTATAAAAGGCTCCAATTTATCTGAGCCAGCTTCAAGCATCTCCTCAAAAACTAAATCTCCCTCTTCTTTTACTTCTTTTGGATTTCCACCAATAACAATCACTTTAGTACCATACCGAAAGTTTGGTTTTACTTCTTTAACTACATCCATTAAGGGCTTACTTACTACAAAATATTTCATCTCACTATCATTAACAGTAAACTCCACTTCTGTTCTTGACCATAGAGGTGAGGTTGGTACAGGAATAGCACCTATTTTCCAAACAGCAAAGATAGTTACCAAAGCTTCAATTGAGTTTACTAAACGAAAACCAATACGGTCTCCTGGTTTAGCACCTTTATCTTTTAAAGCATTACCAAATCTATTTACCATTTCCTGAAGCTGAGCATAGGTAACATTTTTATCTCCAAGCTTGACAGCAATATCGTTTCCTCTGCCTTCACGAATATGACGATCAAGAAAAAAATCAGCCAAATTCAACTCTGTTGGAGTATCTTTAAATTCCTCAGGAATTAAAAATTCAGGCTGTATATTTTTTGGTGGTAAATACTCTTGTGGTATTTCAAGTTTAGCCATAATTATGCGCCTCCTTTTTTTAATAGTTATATCACAAAAGCTTTTTTTTAAAAGCTTCTATCTTCATAGCCTCTTCTTGTCTACCCGAAAGGTATAATGCAATACCTTTGTATATTTGTGCTTCCTCAATATGAGAATTGATTTTTAAAGCCTTATTAAAATATTCTAAACTTTTATTATATTTTTTCTGTCCTAATAAAGCTTTTCCTTTACCTATAAGTGCATAAAGATTGTTACTTTGTTGTTGTAAAATTTCATCAAAAAGCTTGACTGCTTCAGTATACTGACCTAAATCAGTTAAACAAAGAGCCTTTAACTGTAAACTTTTAAGGTCTTTTGGATTTGTAATTAGTTCTTTATTACAACAAAATATTGCTTCTTCTAAAAACCCTCTTTCAGCTAATTGAAATGCTAATTTTATCCATGGAGTTTTACTGTCACTATTTGTAATCTCTCTTATCAATGCTTCATAGGTTTTTTCAATAATCTCCTTTCCATAAAATGCTTTAGGTAGGTCATGACCTGGTAGTAAATTTTCAATATCCTTTTTAAGTAAAGATCTAATTCCATATAAGTAAGAAAAAAGATCTCCCCCAGCATTTTTATCAATCATACTTATTACATCTGGCAATACTGTATCCCCTGTAAAAACTGTTTTAGTTTGAGCATGATAAATGCATATTCCGTCTTGGGTATGGCCAGGTGTATAAATTACTTCACATTCAAAATCACCAAGTTTTAAAATTTCTCCACCAACAACTTCGGTAACTTTGCAACCATATTCTTTAACTATTTTTTTTAAATTTGTGGGGGCTGTTTTATGAAGTATTAATTCAAATCCTCCCTTTTGTATAATAGTTGGATAGGCTCTTAAAAGTTCAATTATCCCTATTGAATGGTCTAAATGTGTATGAGTGAGAACAATTTTTTTTATATCTGTGGGCTTAAATCCTAAATTAAAAAGCTCAATAAAAGCAGTATAATCATTACCAGCGTCTATCAAACTTAAATAATTTCCAACTATTACATAAATATTACTAGAAAAATCATATCCTTGTAAGAAAAGAGTTTTTTCAAAAAAATCCCCTTTTTGGTTAAAAATTTCTCCAATGCATTGCCATCCATTTTTATTTGTTTCGTTAGTTTTATCCATATTTGTTTACTTTTTCATAAAATTGTTTCTCATGGAGCTTGAAAAGGAGGAGCAAAATCAAGCACCATCATATCCTCAGGCCACCATTTACTACTTATAACCTCTTCACCAGGGTATACCGGAATAATTTCGTTTTCTTCTTCATTTTCTCCTTTAACAATTTCTTCAATAACCAATTCAAGAAAATGGGAGCATGTAAGCTGGTATTTAATTATTGCCTCTGGTGATAGCTCAACAGCATAACCTGTCTCTTTTGTACACCTCCACTCAAAGGGCTCATTTGGACTAGAAACCTTTTTTCCATCTTTCCCCCAGTAAATTGCTAACACTTTCCCTCTAATTCTATCACCTGGCTTAGGATTGTATTTTTCTACTATCTCATCTGGTAAATACCACCATAAAGCTCTTGCTCCTGTTTTTACATAACCTCTTACAAGCATAGGGTCAAATCCACAAACTATTACCCGACATTTAGCAGGCATAATTTATACCTCCTTCTTAAATTATTTATCTTCTTTCACCAACATATTATACAAATCGTTAATCTGCTCATAAATTAATTCCATAAATTTTTTAGCCTCATTCTCTGTAAGGTATTTCATCTCATATAGCCTTCTTACATATGGGAAAACATATGTCTCTATTTCTTGCTCAAATTCTTTCACTAAGAATTCTTTAATACCTCCTGCAGAACTCATATAGTCTTCTTTCCAGTTAAGTATTATCTTCATAAGACTTTCAAGTTCTTTTTGAATAATCTCCTTCATCTATTTACTTTCAAAGGCATAACATTTTTTAACTACATTAAAATCAGTTACACACCAATAAAAGGGCCAATGAATTTTTGTACACCAGCCAATAATATCTGCCGGAGGCGCACCTGAACCTTTAATTACAGGTTTTAGATATTTACATTGCCAGCATATATGATCAGTTTTTTTCTCTGGTTGTATAATCTTTGCTAAGAATTCCTTAGGTGTTATCTCTGCCATAATATCCTCCTTCTTTTTCTAATTACCATTCTTTAACTTCACCTTTTTTTATTTTTTCTTGATATTCTTCCCACACATCAGGAGAAAGCTTCTTGATATCCCACCGATAAGGGAATTGACCAGCTAAACCAGAGCTTGGAGGCTGAGGGCACCATCCTCTAACTGGCTTACCTCTTATACTAAACTTCACCATCTCAGCTTTACCCAAATATTTACTTCTTGGTAAACAATTGTAAGGCCTTGTTCTACCAGGGGTTCCCGGTAGATAATACTTATAGCCTTCTAAGGGTTTGTCAGCATAAAGAGGACTTATGTCGGGTTTTTCTCCTGGTCTTTCCTCTGGCCCCTTATACATAAAGCCCTGGATCATATGGATATAATAAACAGTTCCACATCCAGCACAGTTAACCTTTCCTTCCCAGTTCCAGAAACAATAAGGATCAAGGTAGTTAACGGTATTACATTTTTTGCACCAGATTATATCACACATAATGCCCCCTCCTTTCTATATCCATGCTTTCTCATACCATTCTTTTATAGTACTTAATGGATAACCAAGCATTTCATGGTATATTTTTATATTGTCAGCACCAACCGGTCTCCAAAGCCAGTTAACTCTTCTTGGAGTTTTAGACATTAGTCCTGTGCTATAACCTCCCTGTACTAATACATCTCCAAAGGTTGGATCATCAAGCCATCTAATAGTTCCCCTTTGCCTAAGATGCTCAGACTCATAGACCTCTCTCATATTTTTAACAGGCTCAGCAAGAATGCCTGCATCCTGTAAAATTCTAACAACCTCTGATCTTGATTTATCAGCAGCCCATCTCTCTAAAGCAGCATATATTTCTACCTGAGCCTCAGCCTCAACTCTATCTTTATGAGTTTTATATTTCTTGTAAAGCTCTTTATTACCAATTACTTCACAGAGTGCTTTAAAGTCCGCATCTTGAAATGCACTTACCATAACATATCTTGCTTCCTCTCTATCTTGAGGATTGTCTGCATCAGGATAGTCTGATTTACCACACAAAATTATACCATGCACACAAAGTTGAGTATCCCAATTACCCCATCTTTGACGAACTATTCCGAATCTACCGTAAAGTGGTATTCCATAGCCCAAAATCCTTGTTGCTGCTTGAACTTGAGAAAACTCAATCATTGTTCCAAGTCCTGTCTTTCTCCTCCAGTATAAAGCTGCCAATATCGCAAAAGTAATCAAGGTACCAGAATACCAATCCATTGCCCAGTTAGTATGTTTAACAGGATATCCACCCATGAACTCAGGCATTCCAGTTATTGACGCTAGTCCAGCATGAGCCTGTCCTAAAATATCATAAGACCCACCAAATATCTTTGGTCCGTACCCAAATCCTCCACCCCATACATAGATAAATCTTGGGTTTATCTCCTGAAGATATCTATAGCTTTGTTTCCATCTGTCAAAAGTACCTGGTCTATAACATTCAGTAAGTCCATCACTTATCTTAACCAATCTATAAAAGACTTCTTTCATTTCAGGTCTATGATAATCCATAGTGATGAAATATTTATTAGTATTTGCATTTGTGTAACCCAAGCCTGTACCAACAGTTGGTCTTGTATCATGAAGAGGATATAAATAAACTTCATTAAATGGAGAGGTATGCCTCATGGGATCACCCATTCTTGGCATTTCAATCTTTACTACCTCAGCTCCAAGCTCAGCAAGATTAGCAACTGAATGGGGTGTAAAAATATACATAGTACAACTCATCCATCTGATACCTTTAAGTGCTTGTGGTTTTGAAAATTCATTGCCTGGATCAAAGATTTTCCTGCAAAACTCTTCATAGGGAATCTTCATTTCATCAAGCTCTTCTTTACTTTTAGGACCTGGTAAATCTTCAATCCTTATCTTCTCTTCCATCTAAATCACCCCCTTTTCCTTTAATTCATCTACTTCTGTCTGACCTAAACCTATCTTTCGATATACTTCGTAATTATCTCTTCCTAATCGCCTGCCTAACCATTTTACTCTATGAGGTGTTCTTACTTGAAAATTAGTTGGTGGAACTGCATAAAGAATTGTTCCGTATTCTTCACTTTCTATTGTATAAACCCAAGGACGATATTTAAAATGAGGGAACTCGCAGACTTCATCTATGAAAAGAAGAGGCCCTGCAGCAATATCATATTCCAAGAGTTTCTGTTCAGCTTCAAGTCTATTGAGCTCTCTTAGCCATCTTGAGGTAAGGGTATAAGTTTTAATTAATGCCTCAAGAGCATTTCTTGCTGCAACAGCTTTAAGCTTTGGATCCTCACAAATTAACCTTCCAAATTGAGGGTAGTCTTTTTCAATGCACATACCTATTCTGTACCAAAGTCTATCTGACTGCCCTCCAATCATCATATAGCCATCTTTACAAGGATTCCACGCATACTGATTTAAATTTGGATCCCAACTACCAGTTCTTGCTTTTATACTCTGGTTAAA
Organism: uncultured Thermodesulfatator sp.; assembly: GCA_964464535.1. Taxonomy (GTDB): domain Bacteria; phylum Desulfobacterota; class Thermodesulfobacteria; order Thermodesulfobacteriales; family Thermodesulfobacteriaceae; genus Thermodesulfobacterium. The sequence continues at coordinate 42,357 of CAYXGJ010000003.1, forward strand.
ACCATACCAGGTAAGATCCATATCAAGAATATCAAGCAAAGCTTCAGCACCAGTAACTTCAATAAACTGACCCTCTCCACTAACTTCTTCCCTCCAGTAAAGGGCTGCTAATATATTGACTGCTGCTTGTTCGCCAGCCACATAGTCAGCAAACCATACTCCAGACCTGGTAGGATCTCCTCCCCTTCCTCTTGGAAGCTGATCTGGTGGAAAGCCGGTATTATTAACAAATCCACAATAGCATTGTGCAAAGGGATCTAGCATCCACTGACCCCATTTTGATACTTTATCTTTATCAGGGCCCCATTGTCCGCGAACACCTATCCAGCAATAAATAAGCCTTGGGTAAAGCTTTGAAAGCTGACGATAACCTATACCCAGGCTATCCATATAACCTGGGGGATATTCTTCAATCACTATATCTGCTTGACTAACAAGCTTTTTATAAATTTCTCTTCCTTCTTCAGTCTCAATATTAAGGGTTATTGAGTATTTATTTCTCATTTCATGAATAAAATCAAGCCCGCATTTTTCTCCTGTCTCTTTATCCTCAAGCATATATTCCTCTCTGCCAAATGGAGTTAGATATCTCATTGGGTCACCAGTAGGTGGTTCAATACAGATTACTTCAGCACCTGCTTCAGCTAAAAGAGAGGAAGCAAATTTACTCCCCATTCTCCAAAGACCAATAACAAGAACAGTTACACCTTGAAGTGCTTCAGGCTTATCAAAACTTGTTTCAAAGCTAAGGTTTTCTTCACACCACTGTCCAAACTCCTCTGCATTTCTTGTAGCATAAACTTTCTTAACTTCCTCTTTTGAAGGCGGTGGTGTTACTGGCCATGGTCTTATGGAGGGATCAATTAATTTTAAAGTATCAGCCCTGCTATTAATTTCAACTTCTCTTTTTTTCACTTTTTTCACCTCCCGTTTAAATTTTTTTCTCCTTTAAAAATTATAATAGTGAAAATCATTTTTTTAAAAAATAAATAGAGAATTTTTTCACATTTAAAATAAATCTTTATATTTACTTTTGAGATTTTTAAATTATGATTAATTTAATTTTAGAAAATAAATAGAGAATTTTTTCACATTTAAAATACTTAGATTATTTAAAAGTGATTTTTAAAGGGGAACGGCGAATTTTTTGATAAAAAAAGCCCCCATTAAATGGGGGCTTTAAAATTTTTTGCGATTTAAACTGTTATTGAGCCTTCACCTTGTACTATTTCCCAAATTTTTTCAACTACATTTGGATCTAAAAGTGTTGAAATGTCTCCAAAATCTCTTCTTCCATTTGATATACAAGCAAGTATTCTACGCATAATTTTACCTGAACGAGTTTTTGGCATATCAGGAACTATATATACATGAGCAGGGGTTGCAATAGGACCAATTATATTTCTAACTGCCATTCTTACTTTTTCTGCTATTTCTGGAGAAGGCTCATAACCTTCTTTAAGAGATATGTAAAGATCAGGGACATGCCCCTTAAGTTCATCAATCCTCGGAACTACTGCTGCTTCTGCAACCCCCTCTACTGTAAGAGCTGCTGATTCAATTTCTTTTGTACCTAGTCTGTGACCTGCTACATTTATAATATCATCCATTCTTCCAAGAATTCTAAAATATCCCCTTTTATCACATGTAGCTGCATCACCTGCCATATAAGGCCAATCACGCCAGTCTTTACTTTCTTTATTTTTACAGAATTTTTCATAATAACCTTTAACCATTCTTTCTGGATTTTTCCATATAGTAAGCATCCTTCCCGGCCAAGGATTTCTTATACAAATATATCCAGCCTTGCCTGAACCTGGAGGTATTTCGTTTCCATGCTCATCATAAATTACAGGATAAATTCCTAATGCACCAGGTCCCGCACTTCCTGGCTTCATTGGTTCTAAAGCTGCTAAATGAGCACATAGCCAGCCTCCAGTCTCTGTTTGCCACCAAGTATCAAGAACTACTGCTTGCCTTTTTCCTACAGCTGTATAATACCATCTCCAAACTTCAGGCTCTATAGGTTCTCCAACTGTGACCATAAGTTTAAATTTATAATCATACTTTGAAGGATCACTTCCCATTTTTTTAAGTAAACGAATTGCTGTAGGAGCCGTATGAAAAATTGTAACTCCATATCTTTCAGCAATTCTCCATGGTCTATCAGGATCGGGATAGGTGGGAACACCTTCATAAATTAACACAGTTGCCCCTAAAGCTAAGGGACCATAAACTATATAACTATGACCTGTTATCCATCCAATATCAGCCATACACCAATGAATATCTTCAGGTTGAATATCATGCATATATCTGCAGGTGCCAGCCACATAAGCTAAATATCCTCCTGTAGAATGAACACATCCTTTTGGTTTACCTGTAGAACCAGAAGTATACATTATAAAAAGTGGTGCCTCTGCCGGCATAGGAACATAAGGTACCTTTTTACCTCTATGTTCTTTTAGTAAATCTTTCATTAAAAAATCTCTGCCTTCAACAGGTTTTGATTCAGATTTGTATTGTTCTCTAAATCTTTGCCATATAAGAACTTTTTCAACCTTATGTCCCTTTTCCGCAGCAATATTAACCGCCAAATCAGCATTTTTTTTATGATCAATCCATTTACCATTTCTGTAATATCCATCTATAGTAATTAATACTTTACTTTCTGCATCAACAATTCTTTCAGCACAGGCATGTCCACTAAATCCTGAAAAAACTTGAGAGTGTATTATTCCTAAACGGGCACAAGCAAGCATAGTAATTGGTAATTCAAGCACCATGGGCATATATAAAGTAACTGTATCCCCAGCTTTAAGTCCCATAGATTGTAATATAGAAGCAACTACATTCACTTGGTAATATAAATCATAATAAGTTAATACCCTTTTTGATTCATCTTCAGGCTCAGGAACCCATATTATAGCAGCTTTATTTCCAAATTTTTTTAAATGACGATCTACACAATTATAACAAGCATTAAGCTTACCTCCTACAAACCATTTCCAAAAGGGTGGATTTGAGGTATCAAGAGTTGTATGCCAATATCTATCCCAATCTAAAAGATTAGCATAAATATGAAAACACTCTGGAAAATTTTCTTCTTTAAATTTTTCTCTAAATGAAGGATCTGTCACATAAGCTTGTCTTATAAATTCCTCTGGAGGGTCTATATATTCCTCCTCTCCCCAATGAACTGCAACTTCAGCTTCAGTAATTTTTAATTCCTTTTCATTTTCATTTTTAACTTTTTTACCTTTTCCTCCTGCCATTCTTCCACCTCCTTATTTAATTTTTTAAAAGAGAAATCAAATTACTTAAATATTTTAACAGATACAATATATAGGGAAATTTTTCACATTTAAATTTAAAAACTTTTGTCTTTAAGAAAGTAATAACAATATCTCTTTTTTAATAGTTCTTACTTTCTCAATAACTTCTTCTTCATTTATAGACAATATTTTATAATTTCTCATTATCCAGTTACCATCTATCATAAGATCAGAAACAAATCCGCTTTTAGCACTATAAACTAAAAGGGCAAGGGGATTATAATCTGGCTGTAGTGAATAATGAGATAAGTCTAAAAGAGCAAGATCTGCTTTATATCCTGGCAAAAGTTTTCCTGTATCAGAAAATCCCAAAATTTCAGCTCCCCAAAAAGTTGCCATCTTCAAAACATCTTCAGCTTTAATTACCGTTGGGTCTTCTTTTAAACCTTTTTGTATTAAACAAGCTGTTCTCATCTCAGAAAATATATCAAGATCGTTGTTACTTGCAGGACCATCTGTCCCTAAACCTACTTTAATTCCTGCTTTTAACATTTCAGTAAGAGGTGCGATACCTGACCCCAATTTTAAATTGCTCTCGGGACAGTGAACTATAGAAGCTTTATAATTTGCCATTAATTCAATTTCCTTTTCTTCAAGTTTTACACAGTGAACAGCTATTAAATTCTCATTAATTCCACCAAGCTCTTTAAGTATATCTACAGGCTTTTCTCCATATTTTCTCTTAATTTCTTCAATTTCTTCTTTTGTCTCACATAAATGAATATGCATTTTAGCATTATATTTTTCAGAAAGCTCAATACATTTTTTAACTGTCTCAGGAGAACAAGTATACAAAGTATGAGGAGAGACAGCTATTTTAATACGAGGATGATTTTCAAAATTTTTAAGAAGTTCTTCTGTAAGTTTGAAACCCCTTTCCAAAGGCCCATAACTTGGAGATGGGAAATCAAAAATCCCTTCTCCAACCAAAGCTTTTAACCCTGACTCTTCTATTGCTCTTATAACTTCCTTTTCAAAAAGATACATATCACAAAATATTGTAATTCCTGATTTTATCATCTCAATAATGGATAATTTTGTTCCCCAGTAAACCCATTCTTTTTTAAGCTTTGCTTCAATAGGAAAAATATATTTTTTAAGCCAAACCATAAGGGGTAAATCTTCTGCAATTCCTCTAAAAATACTCATAGGAGCATGAGTATGAGCATTAACTAAGCCAGGAAATATAATTTTGTTTCCTAAATCAATTACTTCAATATTTTTATATTTAGAAATAATTTCTTCTTTTAAACCTAAATCAACTATTCTATCTTTTTCTATGACAACACATCCGTTTTTAAGAGGTTTTTCTTCAGGAGAAGATAAAATCCATTTGGCAGAAAGAATTTTTGCCATTTTTTATCTTTAAAGGTTTAATTCTTTTAAAAAACTTTCCATATCAAATTCCTTAGCTAAAATTTCTTTAAATTTTAAAGCCTTATCTTTCTCTTTAAGGATAGCTTTCCCCATTATATTTTGAATTTTATCCACTACAGAAAAGGTATCTAAAGAGGTAACAATAATAGGTATACCTTTGTTTTTAGCTATATTTACTATATTTTCGTCTGCATGTAAACCACCAGTTAAAATAAGACATTTAGTTGATGTTTCCATAGCTAAGATCTGAATATCTGTTCTGTGAACGCCTGTAATTACAGCTTTATTAGGAACCTTTAAAAAATATGGTAATGCTTGTCCAGGATCCATTGCTCCTACAAGATAATTTTCTACAAATTCATCAAGTTTATCCTCTTCACATACAATCCCACCATTTACAATTTCTAATAACCTTCTTATGGTAATAGATTCTAAAAATTTATCTTTCTTAAATACTCCAAAGACTTTTACTCCTTTATTTATAAGGTAGGGAACCACAGTTTCCTTTAAAAAAAGATACTGCTCCGGAGGAACCTTGTTTAAAACTGCTCCTAAAAAATTACCAGGAGCAAAATCCTTTATTCCTAGAATATCATCAATTGAGGTTTCCCCTTCCCAAGTTTGAATTACAAGGGTCTTTGCCTCTAACCTTTTTATAATGCTTAAGGAATCAATTCCTAAGCTATAACCTTCAAAATAGGTATCTCCACCAATTACAAATAGTATGTCTTTATCTTTTTGACTATTGATTATCTCAAAAATCTTTTTATCTATTTTTAAATCTTCTCCTTCAAAAAGTTTATATTGAACCTGATAGGTCCATACAAAGGGAGAACAATATTCTGCAGGTTCTTGAGCTCCTAACATAGAATGAATAAAATAAGCTTCTTCATCTATAATTTGGTTGTCTTTTTTACAAGGAAATTTACCAATTAGCTTCATATAAGAAACTTTGTAGCCTCTTTCTTTTAAATTTAAAGCCAATCCCAAAGCTATTAAATTTTTTCCTGTAAATGGTTTGTTAGAAACTAAAAATACAGGTAACATTTTATTTTCCTCCTTATATTTTATATTCTTCCTATTATCATTCTTGCATCAAGGGCAATTCCTCCTTGATGTTTTACCACATAAGGATTAATATCAATTTCTTTTATTATAGGAAAATCTGTAACTAGTTGAGAAAGTCTTAAAATTTTATCAACTATATTTTCTTTATCATAAGGCGGTTCTCCCCTTACACCTTCTAATATTTTAGCCCCTTTTATTTCTTCTAACATCTCATAAGCTTCTTCTTTTGTAAGAGGCGCTATTTTAAAAGAAACATCTTTTAAAACCTCTACATATATCCCCCCTAATCCAAACATAAGCATATGTCCAAATGTGGTGTCATAACTAACTCCTAAAATAACTTCTTTACCACCTGTTATCATTTCATAAACCATAACTCCTTTTATATAAGCATTGGGCATAAATCTTCTAACATTTATAGTAATATCTATAAATCCATTATAAACTTCTTCTGCGTTTCTAAGATTTAATTTAACACCACCTACGTCTGTTTTGTGTAAAATATTTGGAGAAGAAACCTTTAAAACTACAGGATAACCTATTTTTTCTGCAATTTCTACAGCCTCTTCAGGGGTTTTAGCTAGAGCTTTTTTAGGAAAATTAAATCCATAAAGGGATAAGATTTCTCCCGCATTTTCTTCTCCTACCGAACTTACACCTGCATTCTCAAGAATTTCTAAAATTAGTCTTACCCTTTCTTTATTTTCTGGTGGTATCCCAATTTTCGGAATTTCTAGTTCTTTCTTGTTTTTAATTATACTGAAATCAATTAACTTCCTGTAAGATGTGATAGCGGTTGAGGGATCTAAATAGCAAGGGATTTGTTGAGATTTCAAAATCTTTATTGCTTCTCGAATTTTTTTACCGCCTATAAAGCAGGCAAATACCGGTTTCTCTGTAATTTGATTTATTTTTATAACTTCTTTAGCCACATTTTCTACATCGGTTACATCTTGAGGAGTGAGAATTACACACACTCCATCAGAGTATTCATCTTTTATTGCTTGCTCAAGAACTATTTTATATCTTTCTGAGGTAGCATCTCCTATTATATCTATAGGATTATATAAAGAAACAGTAGAGGGGAGTTTGTCTATTATAGCTTCAATTGATTCTTTACTCAGGGGATCAAGCTTTATTCCAAGCTTATCAGCTGTATCTGCAGCAATTATTCCTGGTCCACCTGCATTAGTTATTACAAGTAGTTTATCCCCTTTAGGAACTTTATTCAGTTTAAATATCTCTGCTGTTTCAAATAATTCTTGTATAGTATTTACTCTTATAATACCGGCTTTCTTAAAAGCTTCAGAGAAAGCTCTGTCAAATCCAGCAAGAGCTCCGGTGTGAGATGAAGCTGCTCTTGCTCCTGCCTCAGTTGTTCCTGCTTTAATAATTATTATTGGTTTGATTTTAGAAACTTTTTTGGCAACTTCTAAAAACCTTTTCCCATCTTTAATATCTTCAATATATCCGAGAATTATGTCAGTTTCTGGATCTTCTCCAAAATATTCTAAAAAATCAGTTTCATTAAGATCGGCTTTGTTTCCAAGGCTTACAAATTTACTAAATCCGAAATTATTTTCTATAGCCCAATCAATAAGAGCAACTCCCAAAGCACCTGATTGAGAAAAAAACGAAACTCTTCCACAAGGAGGTAAATCAGAAGCAAAAGTGGCATTCATTTTGTTAAGTGTATTTATTACTCCCAAACAATTAGGACCTACTATTCGAATTCCATATTTTTTAACAAGCTCTACAATTTCTTGTTCAAGTTTTATACCTTCACCTCCAATTTCTCTAAAACCTGCTGTAATAATAATTAAACCTTTAACTCCAACTTCTGCACAATCTTTTATAACTGAAGGGACTCCTTTTGCGGGAATTACTACTATAGCTAAATCTACTTTCTCAGGTATATCTTTTACTGAGGAATAACACTTTATCCCAAGAATTTCTTCTCTTTTTGGATTTACAGGATAAACTTTCCCTTCAAATCCTTGTTTAACTAAATTCCTAAAAACTACATGCCCTATTTTTTTCTCATCTTCAGAAGCCCCAATTACTGCAATAGAAAAAGGTTTAAAAATAAAATCAAGCATAATCAACCCTTTGATATTAAATCTAAATTTTTAAAATTAACATAATTTTAAAAAAATTTTTTAAATTTTCAAATTTTAAGAGTTTTAAATTTCTTATTCTAAATTAAATGTTATAATATTAATTTAACTTCTTAACTACTTGAGGTTAAATATATGAGGGATTTTAAAAAATTATATTTTATTATAATTACTATTTTGCTTTTAAGCTCAAGTAGCTGTAGAAAAACTGAAACAATTTATTTATCTTATGAAACTGCAAAAAATATAAATTCTATTCTTGTTTTACCCTTTGAAATTTGCTCAGAAAATGGTGAAAGTTTTTTTTATTGTCCCGTAAGAAAGGTAATTTCTGGTTATGTAGAACCTTCTGCAAGAGGAACTTTAGATAAATTGTTAAAAAAGATTTTATCTAATTATTTATCTTATTATAATTTTATCTTTCTTTCTCAAAATGAATTTGAAAATATTATCTCCCAAATACTTGAAGAAACCAAAAATCCAGCAGAAATTGTTAAGGAGCTTTGTAAAAAAACTAATACCCAAGGAGTTTTATATGGTAGAATTTATAGATTTATAGAGAGAAAGGGAAGTTCCTTTTCTATAATAGACCCAGCAAGTGTAGCTTTTGCTCTTGTTCTCTATGATGGAGAAACAGGGAAAATTTTATGGATGGAAGAATTTAACGAAACACAAAAACCATTAAGTGAGAATGTTTTAAATATAAAATTATACGGTAGACTTAAATGGCTTTCAGCTGAAGAACTTGCTGAAAGAGGTTTAATAAAGATATTTAAAACTTTTCCTGTAAAATAATTAAAAGTGCTTATCATTCCTGCTATAGATTTAAGAAACCATAAAGTAGTAAGACTATTTCAAGGAAAGTATGACAAAGTTAAAGTTTATGGAGAAGATCCCAAAAAATATGCCCTTTTTTTTGAAAGACAAGGAGCTAAAAGAATTCATATGGTTGACCTTGACGGAGCAAAAGAAGGAAAACCTATTCATAAAAATTTAATAATAGAAACAGCAAAAATTTTAAACATTCCTGTTCAAGTAGGAGGAGGCATAAGAGATGAAAATACTATTTATTTTTATCTGAAAAATGGGATTTCCCAGGTAATCCTTGGAACAAAGGCTATTTTATCTTTTAATTGGTTAAAAGAAATTACAGAAAAATATCCCTACAAAATAATAGTTAGTGTAGATGTGAAAGGTGATAAAGTTGCAATTTCAGGCTGGCTTAAGGTATCTGAAATTGATTATTTAGAATTTTTGAAAAATCTTAATGAGCTTAAGCTTTTTGCTATCATTCTTACTCTTATAGAAAGAGATGGCACACAACAAGGAGTAGAATTTGAAAGATTAGAAAAGGCTCTTAATATCTCAACACATCCCCTTATAATAGCAGGAGGAATTTCAACTATAGAAGATATTAAAAATCTTAAAAATTTAGAAAAAAAAGGACTTTTAGGAGCAATTATAGGTAGAGCCCTTTATGAAGGCTCTTTAGATCTTAAAGAAGCTCTAAATATTGCTGATGAATCTTGAGTCTCTTAAAAAAAGATTTGCAGAAATTTTTTATAAAGAAAAAATAACTACTGCTTACATAAAAGATATAAAAGAAAAAAGGCTTCATCTTGTTTTGCCTTCTGGAAAAGAAGAACTCATAAATTTTTCCTCTCTTGTTTATTTTGAAGAAAAACCATCTCCTCTAAATGATTTAAATCAAATTATAACTCTTTTAAAAGAAAAAAATGAAAAAAGAGAAAAAATAAAAGATACATTTAATTTAGAAGAAATTTGGGAAATTTTGGTAGAAGAAGTAGAAAATATTCATATTAAAGATGCAGTAGGATTACTTCTGGGAAGACTTCCCACAGAAGATGAATTAGCAGGATTTATGAGAAAAGCTCTGGAAGATAGAATCTATTTTAGATTAAAAGAGCCAAACCTATTACAAATAGTTCCTAAGGAGGAAGTAGAAAGACTAATTTTTCAAAGAAAAAAGGAATTGGAAAAATTAAAAAAATTAAGTGAGGGAGAGGAATTTATAAAAGCCCTTCAGTTAAAAAATATAGAATATTTCCCACAAGAAGTTAAAAATTTCTGGATATCTGCTTTAAAAGAATATGTACTTTGGGAAACTCAGAGTCCTTCTGGTAAATTAGCTTATGAAGTCTTAAAACGCTTAAATATAACTGAACCTTATAAAATTTTTAATTTTCTTGTATCCGCAAAAATTTTTAATGAAGATGAAAATTTAGAACTTTTAAAAACCCATTATCCAACTTTTTTTTCAGAAAAAGAGTTAAAAGAAGCTGAATTAATAGTTAAAACTGAGATTTCAAAAGAAGAAAGAGAAGACCTTACTTATCTTTATACAGTTACTGTTGATGCAGAGGATACTCAAGATTTTGATGATGCTTTAAGTTTTGAAGAAAAAGAAGATAAATACATTCTTTATATACACATTGCAGAGGTGGCTGACTTTTTAAAACCAGGTTCTGCCTTATGGGAAGGAGCATTAGAAAGAGCCTGTACACTTTATCTTCCCGATGAAATTTATCCTATGTTACCTTTTTCTCTTTCTCATGAAAAATTTAGCCTTAAAAAAGGAGAACCCAAAGCAAGTCTAACTTTTAGAATTTTTATAGATAAATCTTATAATCTTCTTTCCTTTGAACCTCTTTTATCTTTTATAGAAGTAAAAGAAAGACTAACCTATGAAAAGGTGGATGAACTTTTAATAAAAGATCCTTTCTGGCAAAAGATTTATGAAATTTTTATGCATTTTAAGAAAAAAAGAGAAGAAAAGGAATTTTACGCAGTTTTTTTACCTGAAATTCAGGTTAGAGTAAGACCAGATGGGAAAATCGTTGTAAAAAAAGTAGAAATGACTCCTTCAAGGCTTCTCATTGCTGAAGCTATGATCCTTGTAAATACTTTAGCTGCTGAATTTTTATACCAAAATCAAATTCCTGCTATTTACCGTTCTCAGCCAAAACCTTTAGAAATAATAGAAAATAGAGAAGAGAGTCTTTATTTAAAACTTTTACAATTAAAATATTTAGCAAAATCAGAATTACATCTTTTACCAGCCTATCACTTTGGACTTGGTTTAGAATACTATACCACCTTAACCTCTCCTATAAGAAGGTTTTTAGATATCTTAATACAGTATCAGCTTAAAACCTTTTTGCTAAAAAGGGCACCTTTGCCAGAAGAAGTTATCATTAAAATGCTTCCAGAAATAAGCGAAAATCTGCAAAGAGCTACTCAAATCCAAAATAAAAGAATAAAGTATTTTCTTCTAAAATATCTTAAAATTTATATGCAAGACAAACCCTTAAGAGGTTTAGTCTTAGAAGTGCAAAATAAAAAAGCAAAGGTTTATTTAGTTGATTATAATGTAGTAGGAGAATTTATAGGATTTAAAGGGGCTTTAAATCCTGGTGATGAAATCACGGTAAAGATTGAAAAGGTCCACCCTCATCTTGAAATCCTTCGTTTAAAAACTGCTTAAAGCTTTCCTTATCAATTATCCACATATTTTTCTCAAGTTTTTTAGCGGAATACATTGCCTTGTCAGCTCTATTTATGAGATCTGAAATTGATTTTTCTAAACTTTCCCTTTCAATTAATTGAGCTATCCCTATAGATAAGGTAACAGGACTAAATTTTTTTTCTTCCCAGGCTTTGCAAATTCTTTCTGCTATTAAAGATGCATTTTTCCAAAAGGTATAAGGCAAAATAATCACAAATTCATCTCCTCCGTATCTACAAACTTTGTCTATTTTATCTCTCACATTTTTCCATAAAATTTCTCCAAAGCTTTTCAAAAGTTTGTCCCCTTCTTGATGCCCAAAATTATCATTATACCATTTAAAATTATCAAGATCTATCATAATCAAGCTTAAAGGATATTTTTGTCTTAAAGCTTTATAAATTTCCTCTTTTATTGTCTCATCAAAATATCTTCTATTATAAACTTGAGTAAGTGGGTCTTCTACTATAAATTTCTGAAGTTTTATGTCTAAATAATGCTCCTTTAATAATTTAAAGAGCCTTGCCTTGAATTCATTCAAAGTAAAGGGTTTTAATATTACCTCATCTGCTCCTGTTTCAAAATAATCGCCTAGATCTTCTTCTTCAGAATAATCTATAATAATAAATATTTTAACATAAGAACTTATATTCCTGAGTTTTTCTATAAAAACTGAAAAATCTTTATTTTTTTCAGAAAGGGAAAAAATTACTATTTGGTAAAGTGGATCTTGTAAAATTATTTCCGCTACTTCTTCAAGATTATTTACAAACTTTATCTCTAAACCTATGTTTCCAAAAAATTCTTCTAAAAGAACTTTTGTTTTTTCATCTACTTTACTAATTATAACCTTTAGCTTTCCTTTAAGTTCTTTTTCAATTAAATCAATCCAATTAATGTATTCCATGTTCTTTTCTTTTAAGATAATCTTTTAAAATTTTAGCATGATCAAAAGCTAAATCATCCCAGGGTATTTCTTCTATTTTAAAAAGTTTTGCTAATTTTGCATCGTCCTTGGCTTTAAGTTCTCCTTTACCCTTGGCCACAAATACAGTAGTTATAGTATGAAACCTTGGATCTCTTTTAGGATCTGAGTAACATCCTAAAAGATAAAGAAGTTCTATATTTAAATTAGTTTCTTCCTTAGCTTCTCTGATAGCTGCGGATTCTAAGGTTTCTCCATAGTCTACAAATCCACCAGGAATAGCCCAACCAAAAGGAGGATTTTTTCTATAAATTAATACTATTTTATCTTCCACTTCTATAATTATATCTATTGTAGGTAGAGGATTTTTACGAGGCTTATAATATTCAGGATGATATTTAGAAGTAAGTTCTATCATTTGTTGATGAATTTTCCCATTAGAGGCAACTATAGTGTTTAAAAAAGGATGATAGGGATTGCCAAAGTAATCAGTCACTTCCCCTCCAGCTTCTTTAACCAATAAAAACCCTGCTGAAGTATCCCATGGTTTTAAATAGGGTTCCCAAAAACCTTCATATCTTCCACAAGCAACATAGGCAAGATCAAGAGCAGCAGATCCAAATCTTCTCACCCCCTGACACCTTTTCATAAATTCTTTAAATAGAGGTATAAAAAGATCTGGGGAATCTAAAATTTTAGAAACAGGAAAACCGGTACAAAGAAGAGAATCTATAAGTTTTTCTTTTGGAGAAACTTTAATAGGCTTTTCGTTAAGGAAAGCTCCTTCTCCTTTTATAGCATAAAAAAATTCATCTATTATGGGATTATAAATTATACCTAAAAGGGGGTCTTTTTCTTTTAAAAGGGCAACAGAAATAGCAAACCATGGAAGATGATGAGTAAAATTAGTAGTTCCATCTAAGGGATCAACCATCCAACAAAAGGAGCTTTCAGTTTTTTCTTTTTCTGAAAAACTTTCTTCTCCAATTACTGGAATATCTGGAGTAATCTCCTTTAACCCTTTTTTTAAAATTTCCTCAGATTTAATATCTGCCGTGGTTACAAGATCAATTTTACCCTTATGATAGATCTTACAAGTAGAATAATACATCTCTTTTAGTACATTACCAGCAAATTTTACCAATTCTTTAATTTTTTCGAAAAGCTTATATACTTCCATAAATGTCTTTTAAAATATTCTAAAAATGCATTTTTACAACATTTAATTTGTCCGAAAATTATATATAATAATTTAAATCCAATTTTATGTTTAGGAGGGGAAAATGTCAAAAAAAGTTTCTGAAATTATGAACACTAAATTGGAAACTATTTCTTCTAATGATTCAGTTTATTCTGCTATAGAAAAAATGATTGATAGAAGAATAAGGTCACTTCTTGTTTTACCAAAAGATGAAAAAGATGAATATGGAGTAATTACAGTAAGAAATATAATTTTTAAAGTACTTACTAAAAAATTAGATCCTCACAAAATAAAAATAGAGGAAATAGCTTCAAAACCTATTGTTGCCGTTCCTAAAGATACCCTCATAGAGGAAATCTATGAACTTATGGAAAAAAACAATATTGCAAGAGTATTTGTCAAAGAAGAAGATAAGATTGTAGGGGTTGTGTCATTTTTTGACATAATGTATCATATCCTTATAGAAAGAGCTAAAACTTAAAAATGGAGTTTTTAATGTTAGAAAAATTATTTGGTGGAGAAAAATTAGAGAAAAAAACTCTTGAGAATATACAAAACTATCTCAAGATCTTTATTTCTACTCAGGAATGTTTAAAAACACTTTTACTTACTGAAGATTTAGAAAGAAGTTACTGCATAGAAAATCTGGAAAGAGAGGCTGATTCAGTAAGAAGAGAAATTATCTCTACTATTTATGAGGGAGCCTTTTTACCTTATATAAGGCCTAATCTTTGTACATTCATTGAAATAACAGAAAAAGCTTTTGATTTCTTAAAAACCTGTGCTTTTGAGTTTAGATATATTAATAAAGATTTTTACAAATATATTAAGGATGATGTAATAAGAATTGCCAGTATTAATGTTGAGATGGCTGAAATTTTATATAAAGCTTTTGAATCTCTTTTAAAAAAAGATAATTTAAGAGAAAAAAACTTAGCCATTAGAATCTATGAAAAAAAAGTTGACGAATTAAAACTTTACCTAACAGAAAGGGTTCGTCAAAAAGAAATTACTAATTTTTGGAAAGGGAAAAATATTTCTGACTTTATAGAGGCTTTGGTCAAAATTAGTGACGTAATAGAGGATGCAAGTGATTATCTTTACATTCTTGACATCAGTCTTAAATAAATTCTATCATGACAGAAATTGCTCTTTTAGCTAGTCTTCTTATTGCCTTTGCTATAGGCTCAAATGATGCAAGTAATGCTTTAAGTATTTCTATAGGTGCAGGAGCTATAAAGCTAAAAAGAGCCATTTTTCTTTTTGGAATCCTTGTTTTTTTTGGAATTTGGTTAAATGGAAACCGTGTGATGGAAACAGTTGGTAAAAATCTAATAGAGATTAATCCTAAAACACTTGGCTTTTCTCTTCTTATTTCTGCTATATTAATAATTCTTTCTAACTGGAAAAAACTTCCTCTTTCTATTCACCAAATTATAATAGGAAGCCTTATTGGAAATGCTTTTGCAGAAAACTCAACTATTAATTTTATTTCTTTAATTAAAATTTTCTTATCCTGGATTATTTCTCCTGTAACTGCTGTTTTTATATCTTTTTTTCTTTATAAAATTATTGAAAAGATTTTTTTAAAAGTAACTTTTTTTAAAATAGAAAGAATTTTAAAAATATCTTTACTTGGTAGTGCTTCTCTTATTTCTTACAATACTGGAGCTAATGAAGTGGCAACAGTTCTCGGACCCCTTATTTACTCTAAAATTTACATAAACTTTTTTTTAATTTTTTCTGTTTCTTCTTTTTTAGTATTTTTAGGAGCTTATCTTTTAAGCTATAGGGTTATTGAAACAGTAGGTAAAGGAATTGCACCTCTTGATCCATTTTCAGGTTTTGTAGCTCAAATAAGTGCAGGAATTACTCTCTTTTCTTTTACCCTTTTAGGTATGCCTATTTCTACTACCTATTGTATGATAGGAGCTATTACTGGGGTAGGGATGACAAAAGGTTTAAAAACAGTTAAATTTAAACTTATTAAAAAAATAATTTTAAATTGGGCACTTTCCTTTGCCCTTGCCCTTTCTCTTTCTTTTATAATCACTAAAATAATATTAAAAATTTTATAAAAAGGAGGAACCTGCCATGAATGAAATTAAAAAAATAGGAATTATCGGTGGAGGACAAATGGCTGAAGCTCTTATAAAAGGTTTTCTTAAAAAGAAATTATTTAGTGCTAAAGACATTTTTGTTTCTGAACCTGTTGAAGAAAGAAGAAAATACCTTGAAAAATCTTATAAAATAAATACTACTAAATCAAATGTAGAAGTAGTTAATAAAAATGAGTTCATTCTTCTAGCAGTTAAACCCCAAGTTATGAAAAAAGTTTTAGAAGAAATAAGCCCTTATATAAACACAGAAAAACATTTGATTCTCACAATAGCCGCAGGAATCCCTATAAATTTTTATGAAAGAATACTTCCTTCTCAAACAAAAGTAATAAGAATTATGCCAAATACATGTGCCTTAGTTCATCAAGCTATAAGTGGTATCTCTAAAGGAACTTTTGCAACTGATGAGGATCTAAAAATAGCAGAAAACATTTTCTCAGCTATAGGTGAAACCATACTAATAGAAGAAAACCTTATGGATGCAATAACTTCTCTTTCCGGAAGTGGACCTGCTTATGTAGCACTCTTTATTGAAGCCCTTATTGATGGAGGAGTAAGAACTGGTCTTCCAAGACATGTGGCGGAAAAACTTGCTTTACAAACAGTTTTTGGAACAGCAAAACTTATGCTTGAAACAGGAAAAAATCCCTACGAAGTAAAAAGTATGGTTACCTCCCCAGCAGGAACAACAATTGCTGCTATGCAAGAATTTTATGAAAAGGGACTTCCTGGAATAATAATCTCTGGAATTTATAAAGCCTATTTAAGAGCTAAAGAACTTAGTAAAGTGTGAAATTTAAATCTAAAATCTTTTATTTTTTGATTATTTCTTCCAAAATAAACTCTATTAGTAAGCAAAATTACAATAAAATCTTTTTCCAAATCTATAAAGAATGAGCATCCTGTAAAACCAAGATGACCAACTGTCTTATCAGAAAAAGCACCACCTGTTGCTGAATAATTGTTATGACTTTGTAGCATAAATCCAAGAGAAAAAGTAAAATCTTTTTCTCTAAAGTCTAAAAATTCTTTAACTAAGTTATGAGAAAGCCCTTTAACCTCACCTTCATATGCTTTGAGTAGAGTTTCGAGAATATCTAAAACTCCGTAAATATTTCCAAAAAGTCCTGCAACCCCTGAAACTCCCCCAAGAGCCCTAGTATTCTCATCGTCTACAATACCTCTTAAAATCTTATATTCCCAGGGGCAAACCGATGTGGGGACAGTCTTTTCCTGAGAAATACCTTTCCTTAAGGGATTAAAACTTAAAAAAGCTTTCTTACTAAAAGTAATAACCTTTTTTGCTTCCTCAAACAGAGTTTCAAAAGGCTTTTTATAAACCTTTTCAAGTAAATAAGTTAAAAGATAATAACCAAGATCTGAATAAACACAATTTTCACCAGGTTTATATTCAAGAGGTAAATAGTTAATTTTTTCAATATATTTTTCTAAATTATTCTTTTTATCTTCTTTTACTTCTTCATAAAGAGGATACCAAGAAGGAAGTCCTGAGGTATGATTTAAAAATCTAAAAACAGGAATTTCTGCTAATAAGGGATTAAGCTCTATATATTCACCTATAGGTTTAAAAAGTTCAATTTTAGGGTTTTTTGATAATAAATAAATTAAAGTATAGGCAAGTGCAAGAGGTTTAGTTAATGAAGCAAGATCAAAAAGATCTTCATCTTCAAGAGGTTCTAAAAAGGGGAATAAAGACTTATAACCTCTTCCTACTATATATCTTGAACCAGAAACAGAAATTCCAGCAATAGCACAAGGAAAAACTTCATTTTTAATCCCTTCTTCAAGAAGAGAAAATAGCAAAGATTGTATTTTATAAGAATCCATGTTCTTTAAGAAACTCTAAAGTAAGGGCTTTTTTTGAAGACTCAAGATTTTCTAGATAGGGAGAAAGCCATTTGTAAACCATTTTGGCTATCATATCTATTTCTATATTTACCAAATCTCCTGGTTTTCTTAAGCATAAAGTAGTAACTTTAAGGGTATGGGGGATTAACATAAACTCTAAAAGGTTATTTTTAAAATCATTGATAGTTAAACTAACTCCGTCTATAGCAATAGAGCCTTTTTTAATAAGATAAGGGGTAAATTCAGGGGGTATTTCTATGAGAAGTTTCCAAAAATCTTCTATAGGAGTAATGGAAACAATTTTCCCTATTCCATCTATATGACCAGAAACTAAATGTCCTCCTAAACGGTCTCCGAGCTTAAGGGCTCTTTCTAAATTAACAAAATCTCCAGAATTTTTATAGCGAAAGGTGGTTTTGTTTAAAGTTTCAGGAGAGATGTGGGCTTTAAAAGTAGAACCTTTTATTTCTGTAACAGTTAAACATATTCCATCAACAGCAATACTATCACCTATATCTGTATCTTTTAAAGAAAAAGAAGCAGAAATTTCAGTAAGGAGCCCTCCTTTATAGGGTTGTAAAGAAATTATCTTCCCTATTCCTTCAACAAGACCTGTAAACATATTTCCTATGTCCCTTCTTCCCAAGAACTTAAATATTTTTTTTGTTCAAGAGTTAAGGTATCTATTTTTACTCCCATAGCCATAAGTTTAAGTCTTGCTACTTCTCTGTCAATTTCTTCTGGAACTGGATAAACTTTCTTTTCAAGTCTTTCTTTATTTTTGACAATATACTCAACGCAAAGAGCTTGATTAGCAAAACTCATGTCCATAACTCCAGAAGGATGCCCCTCTGCTCCTGCTAAATTAACAAGTCTTCCCTGGGAAAGAAGATAAATCCTTTTCCCATTTATAAGGGTATATTCTTCAACTTCTCTTCTTATTGGTCTTATCTTTGTAGATATACTTTTTAAATCTTCAAGATCTATTTCTACATCAAAATGTCCTGAATTAGCAATTATTGCTCCGTCTTTCATTTTTAGAAAATGTTCTTTTCTTATAATGGATTTATTTCCTGTTACTGTGCAGAAAAAATCTCCGATTTCAGAAGCTTCATCCATAGGCATAACCAGATATCCTTCCATTACAGCTTCTAATGCTTTTAGGGGATCAACCTCTGTAATTATTACTTTTGCTCCCATTCCTCTTGCTCTCATAGCAAGTCCCTTCCCACACCATCCAAAACCAGCAATCACAAAATAAGAGCCTGCAAGAAGTCTATTAGTAGTTCTTAAAATACCATCAATAGTTGACTGCCCTGTGCCATAACGGTTGTCAAAAAGGTGTTTAGTTAAGGCGTCATTTACTGCGATAATAGGATATTTTAAAGCACCATCTTTTGCCATAGCTTTTAGTCTTATAACTCCTGTTGTTGTTTCTTCAGTTCCTCCCCAAACTTGGTCAAGTTTTTCAGGTTTTTCTCTGTGAAGAGTAGTTACTAAATCCGCTCCATCATCTATAGTAATATGAGGTTCTCTATCAATTACTGCCTTAATATGTGAATAATAGGTTTCTTTATCTTCTCCTCTTACAGCAAAAACAGGGACCTCCAAATATTTTACTAAAGCTGCTGCTACTTCATCTTTTGTAGAAAGGGGATTTGATGCACAAAGATAAACTTCTGCTCCTCCTTCTTTTAATGTTCTTGCAAGATTTGCTGTCTCTGCAGTAATATGAAGACAACCCCCTATCTTTACTCCTTTTAGAGGTTTTTCTTGATTAAAACGATTTCTTATCTGTCTTAAAACAGGCATATCCATTTCAGCCCACTTTATAAGCTTTATTCCCTCATCTGCTAAAGAAAGATCTTTTATATGAAAATCCATTCTTATCCTCCTATTTGTCAAAGTGAGCAAGCTCTTTTATTTTCTCAACTATATCAAGTTTTTCCCAAGTAAAATCTGGTTCATTTCTTCCAAAATGTCCGTAGCAAGCTGTTTTTCTATAAATAGGTCTTCTAAGATTTAAATATTCAATCATATGTTTTGGCCTAAAACAGAAAAGTTTGTTTATTATATCTAATATCTTTTCAACTGGAATAGTTTCTGTTCCGTAGGTATTAACATTTATAGCTAAGGGTTCTGGAATTCCTATTGCATAAGCTACTTGAACTTCAAGTTCTCTTGCAACTCCTGCAGCAACAAGATTTTTAGCCACATATCTTGAATAATAAGAAGGGGTTCTATCCACTTTTGTTGGATCTTTACCAGAAAAAGCTCCTCCTCCATGATGCCCCCTTCCTCCATAAGTATCAACTATTATCTTTCTTCCTGTCATCCCACAATCAGCAAGAGGCCCTCCTATAACAAACCTTCCTGTAGTATTAACAAGTATTCTTGTATCAGGTCTTAGATGTTCAGGAAAAATTACTTTTTTAACTACTTCTTCAATTATAGCTTCTCTCAATTCTTTTTGAGTAACAGTCGGATCATGTTGAGCAGCAATAACTATGGTATGAATATCTACAGGTCTTCTATCTTCATATCTTACAGTAACTTGAGTTTTCCCATCAGGTCTTAAAAAGGGCAAAATACCTTTTTTTCTAACTTCTGCAAGTCTCATGGCAAGTTTATGAGCATACCAAATAGGCATAGGCATAAAATCTGGGGTCTCATCACAAGCATATCCAAACATAAGTCCTTGATCTCCAGCTCCTATTTCACCATCTCTCTCTATTCCCATAGCTATATCAGGACTCTGTCTATCTATACTAATAAGGACTGCACAGGTTTGATAATCAAAGCCAAGATCTGAGTGATTATAACCTATTTCTTTTACCACTCCTCTTGCAATAGTAGCATAATCAACACGAGCCTCAGTTGTAATCTCTCCTGCAATAAGAATCATTCCTGTATTAACTAAGGTTTCACAAGCAACCCTTGCATAAGGATCTTTTTCTAAAATAGCATCTAATATAGCATCTGATATTTGGTCTGCCACTTTATCAGGATGCCCTTCTACAACAGATTCAGAAGTAAAAAGAAAGTTTTTGGTGAGCATTTTTCCCCCCGATTTATTTTTTAAAAAAGATTTAAAATTTAATTGCAAAATTTACTATATATTTAAAATAAAGCAACAAGGTAAGCTATTCCCAAAAGGTAGAAAATTTAATAAATAGTGATATTTTTATTAATTTGAGAAAGGCTTATGAAGGGAAGATTTATTAGAAATCTTTTTCTTGATTATTTTGTTAAACTTGGTCATGAGTTAGTTCCAAGCTCATCTCTTATTCCTCATGATGACCCAACCCTTCTCTTTACTAATGCAGGGATGGTTCAGTTTAAAAAAGTTTTCTTAGGAGAAGAGGTAAGACCTTATAAAAGAGCTGTTTCCTGTCAAAAATGTGTGCGTGCAGGTGGAAAACATAACGATTTAGAAAATGTAGGATATACTGCAAGACACCATACTTTTTTTGAAATGCTTGGCAACTTTTCTTTTGGAGATTACTTTAAGGAAGAAGCAATAATCTATGCTTGGGAATTTATCACCAAGATTTTGAATTTTCCTAAGGAGAGACTTTATGTAACTGTTTATGAAAAGGATGAAGAGACAGTTTCTCTCTGGAAAAAAATTGCTGGATTTTCTGAAGAAAGAATTGTAAGATTAGGAGAAAAAGATAATTTCTGGGCAATGGGAGACACTGGTCCTTGTGGTCCCTGTTCAGAAATAGTCTATGATCAAGGAGAAGAATTTGGATGCAAAAAACCTGATTGTACCCCCGGTTGTGATTGTGATAGATTCTTAGAAGTATGGAATCTTGTTTTTATGCAATATGAAAGAGATGAAAAAGGAAATCTTAAACCTTTACCTAAGGGTTGTATAGATACAGGAATGGGACTTGAGAGAGTTACAGCAGTTATACAAGGGGTCTCTTCTAATTATGAGACAGATCTTTTCGCAGGAATTATTTCAAAAATTGAAGAACTCTCGGGAAACTCTTTTAAAGAAAATAAAAACACTGAAATTGCTTTTAGAGTAATAGCTGATCATATAAGAGCAAGTGTTTTTATCCTTGCAGAAGGAATTATGCCTTCTAATGAAGGAAGAGGATATGTGCTAAGAAGAATTATAAGAAGAGCAGAAAGATTTGGTAAGCTTCTTGGTTTAAAAGAACCCTTTCTTTATAAACTTGTTGATCCAATAATTCAAGAATTTGGAGACATTTATCCAGAACTTTTAAAAAATGAAAATACAACTAAAAAGATTCTTAAGGTAGAAGAAGAGAAATTCTTAGAAACCTTAAATCTTGGGCTCGAAATACTTGAAAAAGAAATAGAAAGACTTCAAAAGGAAAATAAAAAAATTATTCCCGGTGAGGTTTTGTTTAAACTTTACGATACCTATGGTTTTCCTTACGATCTTGTAAGAGATCAAGTGTTACCTTTGGGATTTTCCATAGATTTAGCTACCTTTGAAAACTTAAGAGAAAAAGCAAGAGAAGAAAGTAGAAAAACTTGGAAAGGTGCTTTAGAAAGAGCACCTCAATTTATAAAAGACTTGGTTAAAGAAGATTTACAAACTTTATTTGTAGGATACGAAACTTTAGAAACAAAAGCAAAAGTTATAGAGATTAAAAAAGAAAACGATTTTTACTATCTAGTTACTAACTTAACCCCCTTTTACCCTGAAGGCGGTGGTCAGATTTATGATATAGGAAAAGTTATTGGACCTAAGGGCGAAGCCAAAGTCTTAGAAACAGGAAAGGTTTATGAAGTTATCTATCATAAAATTAAAATTATTGAAGGTAAAATTGAAAAGGGTGAAGAAGTTTTGATGAAAGTTGCTAAAGAAAGAAGATTTCACATACAAAGACACCACACCGCGACTCATCTTCTTCATGCAGCTTTAAGAAAAGTTTTAGGTTCTCATATAAGACAAGCTGGCTCACTTGTTGAAGAAGAAAGACTCCGTTTTGATTTTACCCATTTTCAAGCATTAACTCAAAAAGAACTTAAACTCGTAGAAGAATTGGTAAATAGATGGATTTTAGAAAATTACCCTGTTGAAATATCTTGGGTGAAAAAAGAAGAAGCAGAGAAAATGGGAGCAATAGCAATTTTTGAAGAAAAATATGGAGAAATTGTAAGAGTAGTAAAAATAAATGGAATTTCTATGGAACTTTGTGGAGGAACTCATGTTAAAAGGACAGGAGATATAGGACTTTTTAAAATAATATCTGAAGGTAGTGTAGCAGGAGGAATAAGAAGAGTTGAGGCTTTAGCTGGACTTAAAGCTTATGAATGGATTAAAACCTTAGAAGAAAGAATTGAAAATACTGCAAAACTTCTAAAAACAACACCTAAAGATTTAGAGAAGAAGATATCTACTCTTTTTAAAGAAATAGAAGAACTTAAAAAAGAAATTAAAAAGCTTAAAAGTGTAGATATTAAAAAGAGCCTTGAAGAAAAGCTGAAAGAAGTTGAGGAAATAGATGGAGTTAAAATTCTTGTTGCCTCTTTTAAAACTAAAAATATGGCAGAACTTAGAGAAATAGGAGATTATTTTAAAAATAAACTAGGCTCCGGAATAATTTTTCTTATCGGAGAAGAAGAAAAGGAAACACCTCTTGCAGTTTGTATGGTAACTAAGGATTTGGCAAGCAAATATCCAGCTCATAAAATTTTTCAAAAATTAGGAGAATCTTTGGGACTGAAAGGCGGAGGTAAACCTGAACTATCTCAAGGTAGTTTTAAAGAAAAGGTTAACTTAAAAACCATAAAAGCTTTATTAAAAAAGGAATTGCCTAATTTTTAAAAAATGAAATTTTATACTCTTGAATGGATAAAAGAAGTTTTTAAAAGATACCAAGATGAGGAAGGGCCATTCATTATAGAAGATAAAGAAGTAGGTTTTAAACCCAAACATTTTCTTTGGGCTCTTTTACATATTTATAGCAAAAAAGAAATTCCTTTTATAGGAGATACTTTAAATATTAAAGATTTAGAGTTTCTTTTACAACATCAAGAATTTGATTTTATGTATCTTGTTGATCTCTTAAGAAAGGAATTTGCTTTATGGTTTAGAGAAAACATACTTAATAGAGATTTTTCAAAGGAAAGCTATTTTATACTTGCACAAGAATTTTTACTTCTTGAGGAACAATTAAGAAAGCAAATTCAGATTCCTCTTCTTGATAAGATGAAAAAGTTAATCTTTGACTTGGAAGAAATAGTAGAAGAAAAAAAACCTATAGAAGAATTTGAAAAGAAAAAAAATAAATTTTTTAGATTAATAAAATTTTTTAGTATAGTAGAAAAAATTGAAACCACTAAATGTTCTGAATTAGTGGAAAGAGCTAAAAATGTAGTAGAAAAAGCTTATAAACCTTCTGAAAAATTTGGAGTCCTTCCCTCCCTTCCTTCTCAAATAGAATTTAAAAAGGCCTTAAAAGAAGAGTTCAATAAGTTATTTGCACCTCCTCTCTTGACAAGTATTTAGAAAGTTTCTAAAATTGATAAAAAAACTATGAAAAAAAAGAAAGAAAAAAAGAAAAAAGAAAAAGTTTCTAAACCAAGTAAAGAACTTAAAAAAAAGACTAAAGAAATTATAAAAAGGCTTAAAAAAGCTTATCCTGATGCAAAAATTGCACTAAATTTTAAAAATCCCCTTCAGCTTCTTATAGCAACCATACTTTCTGCCCAATGTACAGATGAAAGAGTAAACGAGGTTACAAAAGATCTTTTTAAAAAATATAAAACTGTTAAGGACTTCGCTGAAGCTGATCTTGATGAACTTGCAGAAGATATAAAAAGTACAGGCTTTTATAGACAAAAAGCTCAATATATAAAGGAAGCCTGTAAAATCCTTATAGAAAAATACCATGGAGAAGTTCCAAAAACAATAGAAGAACTCCTTGAACTTCCTGGTGTGGCAAGAAAAACAGCAAACATTGTTCTTGCTAATGCCTATGGAATAGTAGAAGGTATACCTGTTGATACTCATGTGAGAAAAGTTTCTCACCGTCTTGGAATAGTAAGCTCAAAACAACCAGAAAAAATGGAAAAAGAGCTTATGGAAATTATACCCAAAAAAGATTGGTTTATCTTCCCCTATCTTATTCAAGCTCACGGAAGAAAAATCTGTCTCGGTAGAAAACCTAAATGCGAAGAATGTATTTTAAAGGATTTTTGCGATGCTTACCTATCCTCAATTTGATCCTATAATCTTTAATATAGGTCCTTTGGCAGTAAGATGGTATGGGGTAATGTATATAATAAGTTTTTTTTGTTGTCTTTTTTTATGTAGAGTTCAGTTAAAAGAAAAAAATTTAAAAGGGCTTTATCCTTTTCTAGAAAATCTTCTTTTTTATAGTTTTTTAGGGCTTATAATTGGTGCTCGGCTTGGTTTTTGTTTTTTTTATTACCCTGATTACTTTTTAAAAAACCCCTCAGAAATAATTGCTATCTGGAAAGGTGGAATGTCTTTCCATGGAGGATTAATAGGAAGTATTTTAGCGGGTTATATTTATATAAAAAAACATAGACAATCTTTTCTCTGGTGGGCTGATTTAGTAGTGGTTACAGCACCTATTGGACTTTTTTTTGGAAGAATAGGAAACTTTATAAATGGAGAATTGTATGGAAAATCAAGTAGCCTTCCTTGGGCTATGATTTTTCCAGAAGGGGGACCTACCCCCAGACATCCTGTTCAGCTTTACGAAAGCTTAGTTACTGGTCTTTTTTTATTTTTATTTATGTGGAGTTTAAGAAAAAAAGATTGGCTTTACGGTACAAAATTAGCTATTTTTTTAATTTTTTATGGATTTCTAAGATTCTTCTTTGAATTTTTAAGAGAACCTGCTCAAAGCTTTAATTTATTTTTAGGCTGGATGACCATGGGACAATTCTTATGTTTAATAATGATTATTTCAGGAATTCTTCTTTTATCTCTCCTTAGGAAAAATCTGATCCAAAAGTATTTCTAATTCTTCAGCAATTTCTTTGGCTAAAATAAAGTATTTTTTAAATTCTTCTTCAGCTCTTTCTAAATTAAAAGCTTTGGCTAAATTTTTACAATTTTTACATAAAAGGTTTCTGAATTTTTTCCCTAGGGGATTTTCAAATTGGATTTTGGCATAAAGATTGAGATCCTGTTTAGCTAGATGCTTTAAAATGTGAAGTTGTCTTAAAAAATTGGGAGTTGAAAGATAAACTACATCTTTTAAATTAAATCCAGAATCTTTAATCGTTTTAGCAAGAAGTATAAGCCAAAAATGATTTACTACCTGGACAAGAGCCATAATTTCATCATGCCTTTTAGGAGAAATCTTTACTAGATTCAAGCCTTCACTTATCATCAGATTTTTAAACCATTTAACAATTTCTTTACCTCTTACTGGATAAAAAGCTATAGTCTTTCCTTTTAAGTCTCTTTCGTAAGGACCAAAAAGGGGATGAGTAGCTAAAATTTCTCCTCTTTTTAAAAACTTTTTCATTATTTTAACAGGTTCCTTTTTGAGAGAGCAAATATCAATTATCCAGTGATCTTCTTTAACAAAGGAAGAAATTTCTTTAACTATTTTAGAAAAAATTTCTATGGGAACAGAAATTAAAATAATTTTATTTCTTTTAACAAGTTCAGTATTTGTAAGACTTGTATTAACATCTGAAACCTCTACAAAATAACCTTTTTTTTCAAAAAAATTTTTAAAAAAATTCCCCATTTTCCCTTTCCCACCAATAATCCCGATTCTAAAGTTTTCATCCATTCAATCCCTCCTCTAAACTATTTTAAGCTATTTCAGAAAGTTTTAGTCTTTCTTCCCACCTTCTCATAAGTTCTTCCTTTAAAATAAGATAATTTTTAAGCTCTGGATCTTTTTCTATAAGTTTAAAGGCCTCCTCTCTTGCTTGAAGAAGTATTGGATAATCTTTAACTATATCAGCTCCTCTAAATTCTAAATAACCAGATTGTTTTGTCCCAAGAAATTCTCCAGGTCCTCTTAATTTTAAATCTTCTTCTGCAATTCTAAACCCATCGTTAG
Organism: uncultured Thermodesulfatator sp.; assembly: GCA_964464535.1. GTDB lineage: Bacteria > Desulfobacterota > Thermodesulfobacteria > Thermodesulfobacteriales > Thermodesulfobacteriaceae > Thermodesulfobacterium. The sequence goes on from CAYXGJ010000003.1 coordinate 68,936, forward strand.
TTTTACACAAAATTTGAAGTCTCTGATAAGCTTCACTCTCAATAGAGATTCTATAGGCTATCAAAAAACAATAAGATTGTATCTCACTTCTTCCTACTCTTCCCCTTAATTGATGAAGCTGAGAAAGTCCAAATCTTTCTGCATGCTCAATAATCATTACTGTTGCATTAGGAACATCAACTCCTACTTCAACAACTGTGGTAGAAACAAGAATATCAATCTCTTTTCTTTTAAAGGCATGCATTATTTTTTCTTTTTCGTAAGAGCTCATTTTACCATGCAGTATTCCTACTTTATATTCTGGAAAAACTTCTTTTTGAAGGTATTCTCCGTAAGTAGTTACTGCCTTCAAATCTATTTTTTCAGACTCTTCAATGAGCGGAAGAATAACATAAGCCTGGTGTCCCTTTTGGAGAATTTCTTTAGCCCTTTTATAAGCTTTGTTTTTGTTATATTCATGATAAAGCTCAGTAATAATTGGCTTTCTTCCCTTTGGCATTTCATCAATAATAGACAAATCAAGGTCTCCATATATGGTAAGAGCAAGAGTTCTTGGAATAGGAGTTGCTGTCATAACTAAAGTATCTGGAATTATTCCTTTTGCTTTTTCTCTTAGAGCAGCTCTTTGCAAAACTCCAAAACGATGTTGCTCATCAATTATAACAAGTCCTAATTTTTTAATTTCTACTCTTTCCTGAAAAAGCGCATGAGTTCCTATTACAAAATTTATATAACCTGTAGAAAGACCATGATAAATTTCTCTTTTTTTTGCAGGTGAAATTCCACCTGTAAGCAAAGATGTAGAAATTCCCATTAATTGAGCATATTGACGAAAGTTGTAATAATGTTGTTCTGCTAAAACCTCAGTGGGAGCCATAAAGGCTACCTGATAACCGTTATCTATAGCAATTAAAGCAGAAATAAAAGCAACGACAGTTTTACCACATCCCACATCTCCCTGTAAAAGTCTGTTCATGGGAATTTCTTTTGCCATGTCCTTTTTTATTTCCTCTATCACTCTTTTTTGAGCATCAGTTAACTCAAAGGGTAATTTTTTTATAAACTCTCCAACTAACTTACTTTCTGTATTAAATTTTATACCCCTTTCTTTTTTTATTCTCCCTTTTCTTAGACCTAAAGCCAATTCTAAAAAGAAAAACTCATCAAAAGAAAGACTTTTGTGATAAATGCTTTCTCCTCTTTTTAATGAAAGTATATCTTCTTTCGGCTCTGGAAAATGTAAATTTTTAATGGCTACATTTAAAGGAACAAAACCTCTTTTTTTCAAAATTTCTAAAGGAATAGAACTTTCTAAATAATCTCCATATTCTTCTACTGCATTTTTTATGATTTTCCTAAAATATTTTTCTGAGACCCCCTCTATAGAAGAATAAACAGGAACAATATGTCCTATTTCTATAGACAATCTTTCTTCATCCCCTTCTTCAATAAGCTCTGGATGTATTATTTCTAAGTCCTTTCCAAAACGAGAAATTTCTCCGATGGCAAAAATACTTTTCCCAGGTGCTAAAAGGTTTCTCCAAACCTTTTCATTAAAATTAAACCATTTTAAGATTAAAAAACCTGTTCCGTCAGTAATCTGAGCATAAAATATTTTTCTTTTATAAAGATAAGATGTCCCACTTCTGAGAATTTCTCCAAACACTACAGCTCTTTGTCCTTCTCTAAGATCTCCTATAGGAACAACTTTTCTTCTATCTTCATAATCTCTTGGAAGAAAATAAAGAAAATCTTCCAAAGTATGAATATCTTTTTTGGCAAGCTTTTTAGCAATACCAGAACCTATTCCTTTTAAAAATTGAACAGGCTGCTTAAGAATTTCTTTATACCTTAAATAAGTTTCAAGAGAGATTTCCTTTTTTGGTATTTCCCAAGTGGAAAAATTTGTTTTTTTAGATAATTCTGAATCGATTATCTCTTTTTTTTCTTGAAAACAATTTAAAGATTTAAGAAGTTCAAGTATCTTAATTATTTTTTCTTTTTTTTCTTCTAAGGAGCTTTCCTCTAAACCTATACAAAATTTTAAAAGTTTTTCTTTAATATGATTTATATCAGAAGGAGCATTATTTATAAGATTTATTAGAGCTTTTTCAAGTCCTTTGATTTTCGGTAAGTTTGCAAAATTATTTTTTGAAACAAATTCAAGAGGTCTTAAAATTTTAAAAATCCAATTTTCAATAGAGGTGTTTATATTTTTTTTCATTTTTTTAAATACTTATATGGACTTATTATAGAATCTCCAAAAGTTTCTTCAAAAATTTTTTTAAGTAAATAAGCTTTTTCTAAATTCCCGTGTTTTAATGCACCTTTATAAAAAATTTCAAACTTTCTTTTTGTCTCTGCATAAAGCATAATTTTTTGTTCTAATTTTAAATCCTTTTGGTAGTTCTTAAAGAGCTTTATAAGAGCAAGAGTTCTATAGTAATCAAGCCCCTTTATAGCTGATAATTGGTCAGATCTTCCTCCACTTTTAATAACTAAATATTCTTTAATAAGCCCAACTGGCATTTTTAAAGCTACTCTCAGCCAGAACTCATAATCTTCACAAACTGGAAAATCTTCATCAAAGAGCCCTACCTCGTTAAATACTTCTCTTTTTATTAAAGCCGTAGAAATCGAGACTACACAAAGCTTTATAGCTTTATCAAAAAACCAACCCTCTGCTTTTTGATGAATTTTTTTAGGATTTATTTTCCTTTCTCCTTTATACCAAATCTCTTCTGTCTGAACAATTTTATATTCTGGATATCTTTCTAAAAATTTAAGTTGTTTTTCTAATTTTGTTTCAACAAAAACATCATCACTATCAAGAAAAGCAATAAAATTTCCTTTAGATTTTAATATTCCTGTATTTCTTGCTCTTGCTACTCCTTGATTAGGCTTTCTTACATACTTAACTGGATATTTACTGATCAAACAAGGGGTGGAATCTGTTGAGCCATCATCTACTACTATAATTTCTAAATCTTTAAAGGTTTGATTTAAAACACTTTCTATAGCTTTAGGTAGAATATATGCTCTGTTATAAGTAGGAATAATAACAGATATTAAAGGCTTTTTCATTATTTATTTATTTTATACTCTTCTATTAACTCTGTGTAGTCACCAAACCAGTTAAGCTAACGGAAAAAACTTTCAAAAATCTGTAAAAATTAAAATTCACTTTTAAAATAGATTAGATAATTTTTATCACATACCAATGAAGAGGTTAAAGCTTATAATAATAATTAATAGAGAGAAAAAATTGAAACCTAGGGAGGGCCAGTGAAAAAGCTATTTATAGTGCTATTTTTTATAGTCTTTCTTTTAAATATTCCTGCCCTTGCAAAGGAAGCACAAAAAGATTTAGATATATTTTACATTTCAGGAAAAATCTTTGACCCTCACAAAGAGCCTATAAAAGATGCAGAACTGAAAGTACTTGTTGATGGAAAGCTTCATAAATTAATAACAGAGCATAAAGAAATGGATAAAACATTTACTTCCTCTCACGGAACCTTTCAGATTGTGTTTCATCTTCCAAAAGGTGTAATTAAAAATGCTAAAATTCAGCTTGAAATTGTAAAAAGCTCCTATAAAAGAACATTTATTGATATTAAAAAGGAGGATTTTGCAACCAAAGGAAATCAATTTTATTTAACAAAAAACATAATGCTTGAAAGAAAGCTTGGACCTGCCTTCTGGATTGCGGGAGCAGTTTTTCTTCTTGCCTATATTCTTATGTCCTTTGAGTTACTTCATAGAACAGTTGCAGCTCTGATAGGTGCAGCAACAATGCTCATTTTAACTTATACACTTGGGACCTTCAATCCTGAGTTTCACATCATTTCCTTTGAAAGAGCCATTGAAGCAATTGACATGAACGTTATTTTTCTTCTCTTAGGAATGATGATAATAATTGGGATTCTCAAAAATACAGGAATTTTCCAGTGGTGTGCCTATATATCCTATAAAATTTCAAAAGGAAATGTTATGGCTCTTACAATAATTTCTTGCTTCTTTATAGCTATTACTTCTGCCTTTCTTGATAATGTAACTACAATGCTTCTTTATACACCTGTCTTAATAGAAATTGCTATAGCTTTAAAGATTAATCCCTTAAGTTTGCTTATTCCCGGTATAATGGCATCAAATGCTGGTGGAACTGCAACCCTCATTGGTGATCCCCCAAATATAATGATTGGCTCATTCACAGGTCTTACTTTTATGCAATTTGTCTATGCCCTTACACCTGTTGTTCTTATCTGTATGATGGCTTTGGTTATATATAATAAGTTTTTTTACTCAAAGGAATATCAAAAAGGGAAGGTAGATGATATAGATGCTTTTATAAACTATTTAAAAGAGGAATACAAAATTACAGATAAAACTCTTCTTACATACGGACTTTTTGTTATGGCAATTGTTATTTTATTTTTTATAACCCACGGAATCTGGCATATGGAAGTATGTATTCCTGCTTTATTTGGTGCGGCACTTCTTTTTACCTATGCAATTTTAACTAAAAAAGTAAAATTGCTTGAGTTAATTGAGAAAGAAATCGAGTGGACAACACTTTTATTCTTTATTTTTCTTTTTATACTTGTTGGTGCTGTAGAAGAAGTTGGTTTACTTGCAGTTATTGCAGATTGGGTCCATAAGCTTTCAGCTGGAAATTTAACTATTGCCATATGTTTAATTTTATGGGTTTCAGCTATAATGAGTGCTTTTGTAGATAACATCCCATTTACTGCCACAATGTTACCAATTGTTGCCTATCTTACAAGGGTAATCCCAGGTGCTGAAAGTAATGTTCTCTGGTGGGCACTTGCTTTAGGAGCCTGTTTAGGAGGAAATGGAACAATGATTGGTGCTTCTGCTAATGTAGTAACAATAGGAATTGCAGAAAGCGTAGGATATAGAATTACCTTCTTTGGATTTATGAAGTATGCTTTTATCTATATGTTAATAACTATTATAATTTGTAATATATGGCTTTTACTTTTCTATTAAAATAAGGAGGAAAAGAATGGTTAAATGCCCTTTTAATAAAGTTTTGTTACCAGTTGATGAAAGTAAAAACTCATTAAGAGCAGTTAAATTTGCTGGAGTATTACTTAGAGGAATTGAATCTTCAAACATTACTCTTCTTTATGTAATGGCAGGTGGATATTTAAGTGAACATATGAAAAATATTGATTTTAGGGCAGAACTTATAAAAAGTTCAGAAATTTTTAAAAGAATTAGAGAAAAAAATATTGAAGAAAATATAATGCCCTTTTTATTAGATTATGAAAAAATATTAAAAGATGTAGGGTTTAATGGCTTAATAGAAAAAAGAATTGAAGAGGGAGATCCAGGAAATAAAATAATTGAAATCGTTTCTAAAGAAAGTTTTCAGACAGTAATGCTTGCAAGAAGAGGGATGTCAGAGCTAAAAGGCTTTTTCCTCGGAAGTGTATCAAGCAAAGTTTTACATGGATTGATAAATTACAATATTTATCTTGTTGGAGAAAAAGTTTCAGAGGTAAATCCTGCTTCAGATATTTTACTTCCTGTAGATGGTTCAGAATATTCAACGAAAGCAGTGGAACACGCTGTATGCCTAGCAAAAGTTATTAAAGGCATAAATAAGATTACTATTTTAAGAGTTATTAATATTTCTTTTTATCTTGAAAGAGTAAGAGAAGGAATAGATCCTGAAGAAGAAGCAAAAGAAATTCTTTATAAAGCTAAAAAGAGATTTTTAGATGAAGAAGTTAATGAGGATTTAATTGAAACAAAAATTTCCGTTGGTTTTCCAAAAGAGGAGATTATAAAAGAAATAAAAGAAGGTAATTATAACCTTGTAATCATGGGAAGAAAAGGACGTTCAGCACTTAAAGACCTAGTTCTTGGTGGTGTAAGTTCAACAGTTATAAACAAATGTTTTGAACCAACAATAGCTATAATAAATCTTTGATTAAACCCACGAAATAAGCTATTTTTTCTTGATTTTTTATTAAAAATCTAATATTATTTAAAATTAATATGGATGAGCTTAAAATCAAAAAAAAGCTCATAATTATTTCAGTTTTAATTTTAGGAGTTATAACTTTTGGAACATCAGGATATATGATAATTGAGGATCTTAATTTTTTAGATGCTCTTTATATGACGATAATTACTGTAGCTACTGTGGGTTTTAGAGAGGTAAAAGAACTAAGTGAAACTGGAAAATTTTTTACTATAATACTTATTTTTAGTGGTTTTGGTGTCTTTGCTTATGCTATGACAACTGGTGCAAAAATATTAATAGAAGGTGAAATAAAGGAGGTGTTTAAAAAAAGAAAAATGAAAAAAGAAATTGATGCCTTAAACAACCATTACATTGTATGTGGATATGGAAGAATGGGGAAAATACTTTGTAAAGAATTCAAAGCTAGTAATGTAGATTTTGTAGTAATTGAAAAATTTGAAGAAAATTTAAAAGATGAAGAAGGTCTTCTTTATATCATAGGTGATGCAACAAAAGATGAAATTCTTAGGGAAGCGGGAATTAAAAGAGCAAAGGGAATAATTTCTCTTTTACCTTCTGATGCAGAAAATCTTTATGTAGTTGTCAGTGCAAGATTTTTAAATCCAGAAATATTTATAGTTGCTCGTGCAACAGATGAAGAAGCAAGAATTAAATTAAAAATGGCTGGTGCAAACAAAGCTATATGTCCTTATTATATAGGGGGTTTAAGAATTGCTCAATCTGTTCTTAGACCAAATGTAATAGATTTTTTAGAGTTTGCTACAGGTTCAGAATTTAAAGACATTCAGATTGAAGAAATTTTAGTCTCAAGAGATTCTAAACTCGTAAGAAAAACTTTAAAAGATGCAAAAATTGGTGAAAAATTAAAAGTTATAATAATAGGTATTAAAAGAGCTGATGGAAAAATAGAATTTAACCCCTCTGCCGATACTATTATAAAAGCTGAAGACATAATTATTGGAATAGGCTCTTCTGAGAGTTTAACCCTTCTTTCTCAAATTGCAAAAGGTGAAAAAGAAATAAATTAGAGGTTATATTATGAAAAAGATTTTTATTACAGGTGGAACAGGTTTTATAGGAAGTCATTTGATTTCTAATCTTTTAAAAGAAAATTTTGAAGTGTATGTACTGGTAAGAAATAAAGAAAAAGCCAAAAAAATTCCTTCTACTTGTAAAGTTGTTTTTGGAGATCCAACAAAAAAAGGAGATTGGCAGATTCAATTAAATGAAGCTGATATAGTAATTAATCTTGCTGGACAAAATATATTTTCCAGATGGAATGAAAAATATAAAAAACTAATTTTAGAAAGTAGAGTAAAATCTACAGAAAACATAGTTTCTTCTCTAAAAAACGGGGCTTTCCTTGTTAATGCCTCAGCTATTGGATATTATGGAGATAAGGGAGAAACTTTAGTCACAGAAGATAGTTCCCCTGGGGATGATTTCTTGGCGAAAGTCTGTATAGAATGGGAAAAAAGCGCCTTAAAAGCTAAAGAAAAAGAAGGAAAAGTAATTATTACCAGATTTGGTATTGTCCTTGGAAAAGGAGGGATGCTCTCTAAAATTTTACCCCTCTTTAAGTGGGGAGTTGGAGGAACTCTTGGAAAAGGTAATCAATGGTTTTCTTGGATACATATAGATGATCTTGTATCTGCTATTTTGTTTCTTATCAAAAACGAAAAAGAAGGAATATATAATTTTGTTTCTCCAAAACCTATAACCAATAAAGAATTTACTAAAACCTTAGGAACTATACTAAAAAGACCCACTTTCTTTAATGTCCCTATCTTTGTTATGAAACTTTTATTTGGAGAGGTAGCAGATGTTATAACTTCAAGCGTTAAAGCTTATCCCAAAAACCTTTTAGAGGTAGGCTTTAACTTTAAATTTGAAAACATAAAAGATGCTTTAGAGAATTTAATTAGAGAAAATATATGAAAATTAATAAGTTTAAAAATTTTGTTTTTCTTTTTTTAATTTTAATTTTTTTAAATTCTTGTTCTCCGTTAAAATCATCTTCTTATGAATTCAAAGAAAGAACAATCGAGAAAATAAAGGTTTTATTAAGTAATATCCCTTATATTAAAAGATATATTACTCTTTACCCAGCTCCAAAGGAACTTTATTATGAAACAGAAAAACTGATAAGTGAACTTAAAATCTATAAGGCCAATGAGTTTTTCAAAGATGAATATGAAAAAGTTTTAAATGCTTGGGAAAAGGCAAAGGAACTCTATCAAGGTAAATATTATAAAACTGCAGAAAAAGAATTGAAAAAGGTTAATTCCATGGCAAAGGAACTTCTGGAAAAAGTTAAAGCTTATAAAGAAAGTTTAAGAAATTCAGCTTTAAAAAGATATAAAAGAATGGAAGAGATGGCAGAAGAAGTTCTTAGAAATACAAAATCTGAAGAAAAAAAATTAAAAATAAAACTTTATTTATGGAAATTAAGAAATCTTATAGATTTGGAAAATTATAGTGAATTTGAAAAGGAATTACAAAATCCTCCCTTTTAACCAGTTTGACAAAAATTTTTTCTGGATTTTTGTTTCTTCAGGAGCACTAATAGGATTTTTACCTCCTTGTCCAGGAACTTTTGGTTCCTTAGAAGGTTTAATTATTTTCTGGTTTTTAAAAAAGAATTCTCTGATTTCTCAGTTATTGCTAACCCTAGGAATTATTGTTATTGGGATAATAAGTTCTGATTGGGTTTCTAAATTTTTAAAAGACAAAGACCCTGATTTTGTGGTAATAGACGAGGTTGCAGGAATGTGGATAAGTGTAATAGGTAAAAATACTTTAATTGAGTTTATGTTTGCTTTTATTATTTTTAGAATTGTAGATATTAAAAAACCTTATTTCTTAAAAAGATTTGAAAACCTTCCTTATGGATGGGGAATTATGATTGATGATATAATAGCAGGAATTTTAACTAATTTTTTTGTAACCTTTCTTATATATATTGCCAAATATCCAACTCTAATTTAAGATTTATTTTTAGAATGATTGGAGCTTTAATTTTTATTGGGGATGAACTTATCTCTGGTGCTATTGATAATACCAATAGTGTTTTAGCAGGAAGAATGTTAATCTCTTATGGATTTGAAATTGGCGAAATTGTTACTTTGCCAGATAAAATTGAAATTATCTCCAAATGCCTAAAAAATCTTATTAAAAAATACCAGTTTCTAATAATTTGTGGTGGACTTGGACCCACTGATGATGATTTAACCAATTTAGCTGTAGCAAAGGCTTTTAACTTAGAATTAAAAGAAAATAAAGACATACTTTTTGCTATTTATTCAGCCAAAGAATATAAGGGTTCTCAAGAAATAGCTAAAAAGATGGCTTTACTTCCAGAAAGTGCAATCCCTTTATCAAAAAATTTTTCTTCAGCAGGATATCTTTTAAAAATAAAAAATAAACCCCTTTTTTTCTTGCCAGGTGTTCCTCATCAATTTGAAAATCTTCTTCAAACAGAAGTTATTCCAAAACTTTTAGAATTATTTTTTGGAACAGAAAAAAGAATTATCAAAACCCTTAGATTTTTTGATCTTAATGAAACTGATCTTAATCTGGTTATAAATAGCTTCCCAGAAAATCTTCTTTCTCCTCTCAAAATAGGCTATTATCCAGTATTCCCGGAACTTAAATTGATTTTACAAGGAAAAAAGAAAAAGGATTTAGAAGTTTTTATAAATAAATTAAAAGAAACTTTCTTGCCTCATCTGGTAAGTGAAAAAGATGAAAGTTTACCTCAAGTAATAGGAGAACTTCTAAAAAAAAGAGGAGAAAAACTTGCTACTGCTGAGTCTTGCACAGGTGGAATGCTTGCTTCAATAATTACTTCTATTTCTGGAAGTTCTCTTTATTTTGATAGAGGTTTCATTACTTATAGTCCTGAAAGTAAAACAGAACTTTTAGGAGTAAAAAAGAAAACTATAGAAAAATTTGATGTGGTAAGTTATGAAGTCGCTATGGAAATGGCAGAAGGAGTAAGGAAAAAAACAAAAGCTGATTACGCTTTAAGTATAACAGGTTTTGCTGGTCCAACTGGAGGAACACCTGAAAATCCTGTAGGAACAGTTTATATAGGATTTTCTTATAAAAACAAAATAAAAGCTTTTAGATTTAGCCTCTCAGGAGATAGAAATCAGATACAGCTTTTGGCAAGTTATACATCCCTTGACATTTTGAGGAGGTACCTTCTTTATGGTGAGAGCTTTTTTAGCTATAGATTTACCACAGGAATTAAAGAAAGAACTTTTTAATTTAAGCAAATTTCTCAACTATGAAGGTTTAAAATTAAAATGGGTAGAAGAAGAAAATTTACACCTTACTCTCCGTTTTTTTGGAAATATTTCAGAAAATTTAGTAGAAAAAATTTATGAAAAATGTAAGGAAGTTTGTAAAGAGATAGAGCCTTTTGAGCTTAAAATTGGTCTTGCTTCTTATTTTCCTTTAAAAGGTACCCCAAGAGTAATATGGATTGGGATAGATTCAGTTTCTAATAACCTTCTTAAACTTGATTATTTATTAAAAAGAGCTTTAAAACCTTTAAAATTAAAAGAAGAGAGAGAAGAATTCCATCCTCATGTAACTTTACTCCGAGTTAAAGAAAAAACAGATCCTGTAGCTCTAAAAAAATTTTTTGAAGAACTTAAAAGGGCTTCTGAAAAATTAAAAGGAAGGTCCTTTTTTGTAAGAGAGATCATAATCTTTAAAAGTGAACTTTTTCCATCTGGTCCCAAATATACACCTTTAAAAATTATACCTTTAGGAGAAAAAAAGAGTCTCAGTGAAAATTAAAATTTTCTTATTAATTATTTTAGTTGCCCTTTTTCTTATCTCCTCTTTTGCAACTGAAAAATCAAATTTATCAAAAGATATCCCTGATTATGGAGATGCTTTAATTATAGGCTCTATAGCTGATGCAAGTATTCTTATCCCAATGATAGCAACTGATGTAATGAGTCATGAAGTTGCAGGACGCATTTTTTTAGGTGTAGTAAAGTATGCACCAGATCTTAAAATAATAGGTGAACTTGCTGAAAAATTTAAAATATCTCCTGATCAAAAAACTATAACTTTTTATTTAAAAAAGGGAGTTAAGTGGGTAGACGGAGTTGAAGTAACTGCAGAGGATGTCTATTTTGGCTTTCAACTTATTACCTCCTCTGAAATACCCTCTCCTTATGCAAGTGATTTTCTAGAAGTAAAAGAATTTAAAATTATTGATCCCTACACCTTCAAAGTAACTTATAAAAGACCCTTTGCTTTAGCTTTACCTTCTTGGGGGAATTTAGTTGTTTTACCTAAGCATATTCTTGAGGGGAAAAGCGTAGATTATTTAAAGAATATTTTTGGAAGAAATCCTGTTGGAAATGGTCCTTTTAAATTGGAAAGATGGAAAACCCAACAAGAAATACTTTTAAAATATAATCCTCTTTATTATGAAGGAAGACCCTATTTAAACTATTTAATTTATAGAATAATTCCTGATCCTTCAACACTATTTATGGAATTAAAATCTGGTGGTATTGATTGGATTTCTCTTACTCCCTTACAATATTTAAAACTTCAAAAAGAAAGTAAATTAAAAAGCGAATTTAACATTTATAAGTATTCTTCTTTCTCCTTTACTTACATTGGTTATAATTTAAAACATCCATTTTTTAAAGATAAAAAGGTGAGAAAAGCACTTTGCTATGCGATAAATAAAAAAGAGATAGTAAAGGGTGCTCTTTTAGGTCAGGGGATACCTGCATATGGACCTTATAAACCTGATACCTGGTTTTATAATAAAAATATTGAAAGTTCTTGTCCTTACAATCCTCAAAAAGCTCTTGAATTATTAAAATCAGCTGGTTTTACCAAAGGGAAAAGGGGGATTTTAGAAAAAGAAGGGAAACCTTTTGAATTTACTATTCTTATAAATCAAGGAAACCTTGCAAGACTTCTCGCAGCTCAAACTATTCAGAGACAACTTTCTCAGATAGGAATAAAGGTAAATATAAGGGTAATGGAATGGACTACCCTTATTCACCAGTTTATAGATACAAGAAGATTTGAGGCAGTAATTTTAGGATGGGCAACTGGTCCTGATCCTGATCTTTATGATATTTTTCACTGTTCCAAAACAAAACCCCCGGGATTAAATTTTATAAACTACTGCAACCCCAAACTTGATAAACTCTTAGAAGAAGGAAGATATACTTTAAATACAGAGAAAAGAAAAAAAATTTATTATCAGATACAAGAAATTTTAGCAGAGGATCAGCCATACACTTTTTTGTACATACCTATGAGTTTAGAAGCCATTCACAAAAGATTTAAAGGAATTAAAGTTTCTCCTATAGGGATTGGATATAATATAGAAAAATGGTGGGTTCCTAAAAATATGCAAAAATATTTAATACCTTAAACTACCTTTTTCCTGCTTCAGAAGTGGTAGAAATTAAAATAATTTTAATTTAAGAGGAGTTATTAAAAAATGAAAATTACTATAGTAGGTGGAGGAAGTTGGGGAACAGCTCTTGCTAAAATTTTAGGAGAAAAAAAATTGGAAGTCTCTATTTTGGTAAGAAGAGAAGCAGTTTATGAAGCTATAAATAAAGAAAAGGAAAATCCATTTTATTTACCTAGTGTCAAATTATCTGAAAGAGTTAAAGCTGAACTAGAACCAAAAAAGGCTTTTAAAGACTCTCAAGTAATATTTTGGACTATCCCCTCCTTTGCTTTAAAAGAAAATTTAGAAAATCTGAAAACTTACGCAATTAAAATCTCTTACCATCTCTCTGGCATAAAAGGCATAGATTGGGAAACCAAAAAAACACCTTTTAGTATCTTAAAAGAAACTTTACCTAAAGATTGTAAGATTTTTATTTTAGGAGGTCCTTCTTTTGCTAAAGAAGTAGCCTTGGGGCTACCTACAGCTGTGGTGCTGGCAGGAGAAAAAGAGGAAGACACTCAAAAAATGCAAGAACTTTTAGCTATGCCCTATTTTAGAGTTTATAGAAGCGACGATCCTGTAGGAGTAGAAATAGCAGGTGCTTTAAAAAATGTTATAGCTATTGCTTCAGGAATAAGTGATGGATTAGAACTAGGACTTAATGCCAGAGCAAGTCTTATAACCAGGGGGCTCATAGAAATAATTCGCTTAGGCTTAAAGCTTGGGGGGAAACTTCATACTTTTTATGGTCTTGCAGGAGTTGGCGATCTTGTTTTAACTTGCACAGGAGCTCTTTCAAGAAATTATCAAGTAGGTTATAGACTTGGGAAAGGAGAAAAGCTTGAAAAAATCTTGATAGATCTTAGACAGGTTGCAGAAGGAGTTAAAACTACAAAAGTAGTTAAAGAACTAGCTAAAAAATTTGAAATTGAGCTTCCTATTTGTGAAGAAGTTTATCGAGTATTATATGAAAATGAAAACCCAAAAATATCCTTAAATCGCCTTTTATCTCGAACCCTCAAAAAAGAATTTGAAAATCTATAACTACTAAAAACAGTGTAAAATTATTTTTTATGAATCTAAAACTTCTTATACATATTCCAGATTCCAAAAGATTTGAGGCTGGCTTAAAAATGGCTTAAAAATTTTATTTTAGCAATAAAAGATAAGATAATTATCTGTAAGAATTTTAATTAATTTTGAAGGTATTATTGTGTTAAATAAATTTAAAAAATTTTTACCTCTTTATTAAGAACTTATAAGTTTAGGAGGTGAAGTTTACTTTTGTGAAAATGCCTTAAAAGTTTTCAATATTCCTTTTGAAAAAATTCCACAAAATGGAAAAACTGTTCCAGCAGGAATTGTATCACTTGTTGAATGGTAAAATGAAGCTTATTGCTATGTAAGGGCTTAATTTTTATTTTTCAACAAAAATTTTCACTTCTCCTTCTTTTTTAATTATATTCACAACTACATCATTTCCATATCTTTTAAGATAAAGATCTACTTTACCATTTTTTAATGTGAGATCTTTTATCCATAATTCTTCAAGAAATTGTGGAAGCATGGGGTATTTAAAAATTATTTCATTTTTCTCAAAAGAAAGTCCAAGACATCCTTGAAGAATTAAAAATACAGCTCCAGCAGACCAAGCTTGTGGATAACAAGCAACTGGATAATGAGTTGGTCCTTCATTAGGTCTTCTTTCAAATCCACAAAAGAGTTCCGGAATTCTGTGAAGTTTAAAAAAGGTACTAGCTTCAAAAAGAGCTTTTAATATTTTTATAGCTTCTTCTTTAAATCTATATAAAGAAAGACCAAAAGCAATAAGTGCATTATCATGGGGCCAAACAGAACCATTATGATAAGATAAAGGATTATAACGAACCTCTAAAGAAGATAAGGTTCTTATCCCCCATCCAGAAAAAAAGTGTTTTTCAAAAAATAAAGAAGCAAGTATACGAGCTTTAGAAGGAGTAATAGCCTTGCTAAAAAGTAAATGCCCCGCATTACTTGTTCTTACTTTGCATTGTCTTTTGTCTCCATCTAAAGCCAAAACATAACAGTTAATTTCATCACACCAAAATTTTTCTTCAATTAACTCTTTTATTTCTTCTGCAGATTTTTCCCATTTTGAGGCTAATTCTTTTTCTCCAAGGATCCTTGCTAATTTAGAAGCTTCTTTTTTTGCTTTATAAACATATCCCTGAACTTCAACCAAAGCTATAGGTGGTTTAACTAATGTACCATCTTCATAAAAAATGCTATCTTCAGAGTCTTTCCATCCTTTATTAATTAACCCCTTTTTAGAGGGAAAATATTCTACAAATCCATCTCCATCTACATCTCCGTAATTATCTATCCAAGAAATTGCTAATACTATATTTTCCCAAATACTTTTGATAAAATCTATATCTCCTGTCCTTTCAAAATATTTACTGGCTAAGATCACAAAAAGAGGGGTTGCATCAACACTTCCATAATACTTAGAATAAGGAATTTCCCCAGTTCTTGCCATTTCTCCTTTTCTTATTTCATGAATAATTTTACCTGGTTCTGCATCTTGTTCAGGATTAAACTCCTTAGCTTGATGATGAGCTAAAAATGCCAGAGTTCCTTTAGCAATAGAAGGATTTATCCATAAACACTCTAAAGCTGTAATAATACCATCTCTTCCGAAAACAGTATTAAACCATGGAATACCTGCATAAGGATAAACCCCATATTCTGTAAAAGTAGTAAGCATTACTATATCAGCCCACGATCTTTTAAGCCATTGATTAAATTGTTCATTAGATGTATAAATCTTACAACTTTTATTTTCCCAATCCTTTACACGCCTTTTTATATAATAAAGCGCCTTTTTATAAGAACATTTTGTTAAATTTTGTTTTTCTATTAAACATTTAACGGTTAAATAGAGAGTGTAACTCTCTTTTGGATTTAATTTAATTTTATAAGTTGCTTTAGTAGAAAATATATTTTCAGGAAAGGGATTAAAAGAAACAATTGTTTCTCTTATAATATTATCAAGTCCTTCATAAATAAACTTTATTTTATCTTTTTTTTCTACTTCTACAGGAAAAAACTTTCCTTTCCTCTCTCTTTTATAACCTCTAACTTCAAATATATCTGCAAAATCATTATTAAAATAAAAATTTAATTCTAATTCTACAGGAAGAAGAAAAAAATTTTTAAGATAAATTTTTTCATAACAACAATTTTCATACAAAAATTTGGATCTTAGAATATGAATATTACCTTCAGGAATTATAATTTCCCCATTTTTTATGATATCTGGGTTTGTTAAATCTACCGTTAAAAGGGAATTATCCTCTTTAACTGCCGAACTTAAAAGAATTGGATTTTTATCAAAGAGATAAAATTTCCAGTAAGAGAGAAATCGAGTACCCTCATAATAGATCCCTTCCTCATTATTTTTGCCGATGTCTATATTTCCGTAAAGATCAAAAATTGCAAAACCTTCTTCATGTTTTAAGGTATAGCTTTCTATAAAAAAATTTTCTTTCATTTAGGAATTATACAGCTTTAAGTAAAATTTCTTTTTTAGCAATTCTTTGGTAAATATGAAGATATTCTTCAGCCATTCTTCTTGCTGTAAATCTTTCTTCAAATTCCCTTCTACAATCATATCTATTAAGATCAGCTACCTTATCAAGGGCATAAACTGCTGAATCTATGCTATCTACAATGAAACCTGTTTTGCCATCTTTTATAATTTCTGGTACAGATCCACAATTCCAAGCAACAACCGGAGTTCCACAAGCAAAAGATTCTATCATAACTAATCCAAAAGGTTCTGGCCAATCTATAGGAAATACTAAAGCATAAGCATTACCTAAAAATTCATTTTTTTCTTTTTCTCCAATTTCTCCAATAAATTCTACCCAAGGATTTTTGAGCATGGGTTTAATTACTTCCTTAAAATAAACCTCATCAGCTTTATCAACTTTGGCTACAATTTTTAATTCCATACCAAATTTTTCTGCAATTTCAATAGCTCTATCAGGTCTTTTTTCAGGTGAAATTCTTCCAAGGAAAGCTAAATATTTACCTTTTTCAGGATAAAATTTATATAGGTCCTTAGGAAGACCATGATAAACATTTGCTTGCCAATTTAACCAAGGAAGTCCTTTTCTTTGTGAATAAGAAATAGAAATAAAAGGCAAATCTTTAAATTTTTTAAAAAAAGGAACATATTCTGGAAGATCAAGCCTTCCATGAAGGGTAGTAATAAAAGGAACATTATATCGAGTAGCTAAGGGTAAATGTAAGTATTCTATATGAAAATGAATTATATCAAAAAGTTTGGCTTTCTTAAAAACTTCTTCTAACATATAAAGATGCCAAATTAAAGAATCTCTACAATTTTTATCAAGCCTTAGAGCACGTGGACAAATAGGAACTAAACAAGCTTTAGTTTGGGAGTCTCCACTAGCAAAAAGAATAACTTTATATCCCATATTAACAAGTTCTTCTGTTAAATAAGAAACTACTCTCTCAGTTCCTCCATAAAGTTTAGGAGGAACACTTTCATAAAGAGGAGCAACTTGAGCTATACGCATAGGCTCCTCCTTGTTATTTTTGTAAAATTTTTATTGTAGGAAAATTTGATTAATTAAATTCTGACTTTTTTAAAAAAATAAGAACTAAAAATCTAAAAACAAGTAGAATTTTAAACGATAAAAACTTTTTTCAGCTTTTCTATAAAATTTTCGGCTTTTTCAAGTTCATTAAATTCAAAAATAAAATAGGTCTTTTTCTTTTTGGTTATTACTTGGATAGGAGTCCCTACAATTTTACTTAGTTCCTCTGAAAGGGACACTAAATCAGGATCAAGCTCTTTTTTCTTTTGAGAAATATCCCCTTTTTGTAATCTCCCTACCAGCTTTTCTGTTTCTCTTACAGAAAGCCCCTTTTTAAGTATAAGATTTCTCACATAAATTTGTTTTTCCTCTTCATCAAGAGCTAAAAGAGCTTTTGCATGCCCTACTGTAAGTTTTTCTTCTAAAAGATCTTCTTGAATAATAGAAGGAAGCTTCAAAAGCCTTAAAAGATTAGCAACCGTTGCCCTATCTTTACCCACTTTTTCTGCTATTTCTTCTTGAGTGTATCCAAATTTTTCCATAAGATTTTTATATCCCAGTGCTTCTTCTAAAGGATTAAGATTCTTCCTTTGTAAATTTTCGATAAGTGCAATTAAAAGAACTTCTTCATCAGTAAAATTTTTAATAATAGCAGGGATTTCTTTTAAACCTGCCTTTTTTGCAGCTCTTAGCCTTCTTTCTCCAGCTACACATTCATAAAGATCTTCACCTTTTTTTCTAACAAGAATAGGCTGTAAAATACCTCTTTCTTTTATTGATTTTGTCAACTCTTCAAAATCCTCATCTTCTTTAAATTGCATCCTTGGTTGGAAAGGGGAATAAAGAATATTATCTACAAGAATATACTTTATAGGACTTTCCTCAATTCCTGGAATAAGTTCAGAAAGTCCCTTCCCTAAGACCTTCTTTTTCATTTTAATTTTTTAAAATTGGTGGAATAAATTTTATATTAACTTCCTTTTCTATCTGATAAGCAAGGCTTAAAACATGCTCATCTTTAAAATGGGGTCCAATTATTTGAATGGCAACGGGAAGATTATCAGAGGTAAGACCAATCGGAACACTTATTCCAGGAAGTCCTGCTAAATTAACAGGAATGGTAAAGATATCTGAAAGGTACATCTGTAAAGGATCAAAAATTTTTTCTCCTATTTTAAAAGGAGGGGTAGGAGTTACAGGAGCTAAAATCAAATCTACTTCTTTAAAAGCTTCCAAAAAATCTTGTAAAATTAAGGTTCTTACTTTAGAGGCTTTTAAGTAAAAAGCATCATAATAACCTGCAGAAAGAGAATAGGCACCAAGCATTATTCTTCTTTTAACTTCTTTACCAAAACCGAGGGCTCTGCTTTTTTTATACATTTCAATTAAATTTTTTGTGTTTTCCCTAAATCCATATTTTACTCCATCATAACGAGCTAAATTAGAAAAGGCTTCAGAAGGAGCAATGATATAATAGGTTGCAACTGCATATTCCGTATGAGGAAGACTTATTTCTTTTATATAGTGTCTACTTTTAAGCTTT
The DNA here is from genome assembly GCA_964464535.1 of uncultured Thermodesulfatator sp. Taxonomy (GTDB): domain Bacteria; phylum Desulfobacterota; class Thermodesulfobacteria; order Thermodesulfobacteriales; family Thermodesulfobacteriaceae; genus Thermodesulfobacterium. The sequence continues at coordinate 87,556 of CAYXGJ010000003.1, forward strand.
TCTATAATTTCTAAAATTATTTTAGTCATTTCTGTATCTATTTCACCTTCAAAATATTCTTTCGGAAGACCTATTTTATAAGAAGCTTTTTCATTCTCTCTTATAAGTTTCAAAAAGTCAGGAAGATCAACAGGCGCAGAAGTAGAATCCTTTGGATCATATCCTGCTATAATTTGTAATAAATAAGCTGTATCCTCCACTGTTAAGCCAAAAGGACCTATTTGATCGAGGGAAGAAGCAAAAGCTACTAATCCAAAACGAGATACTAATCCATAGGTAGGTTTCATTCCTACAACACCACAAAATGCTGCAGGCTGTCTTATAGATCCACCTGTATCTGATCCAAGAGAACCAAGTCCCATTCTACTTGCAACTGCTGCTGCTGAACCACCAGATGAACCACCGGGAACTCTCTCTAAATCCCAAGGGTTGCGTGTAGGAAAAAAAGCAGAGTTTTCAGTTGAAGAACCCATAGCAAATTCATCTAAATTTGTCTTTCCTATAAATACTGCTCCTTCAGCTTTAAGTTTTTCTATAACTGTTGCATCATAGGGAGAAATAAAATTTTGCAAAATTTTAGAAGCACAAGTAGTAGCAAGTCCTCTAATACAAATATTATCTTTTATAGAAATAGGTATTCCAAGAAGTTTCTTTTCTTCACCTTTTTGAATAAGTTCGTCTGCTTCAGAAGCAGCCTCTATTGCCCTTTCTTCATCTACATAAAGAAAAGCTTTTACTAAAGGATCTATCTTTTTTATCTGTTTTAAACTTTCTTCCACAAGCTCTCTGCTACTTATCTTTTTCTCTTTAAGAAGTTTTAAAGCAGAAAGAATAGTTAAATCTTTAAGATCAACTGCTGTCATCCTTTTCTCCTAAATTTTTATGGTGCTTTAACTACCTTAGGAACAACTATCATTCTTTCAAAAAGCTGTGGTGCATTCTTTAAAATATCTTCTATATAAGGAAATTCTTTAACTTCATCTTCTCTAAAGGGAGTTTTTATTTTCAAGGTATGAAAAGTTGGATTTACCTTTTCTGTATCTAAGGTTTGAAGCTTTTTAAAATAATCTAAAATTCTTGAGAGTTCTTCAGCCATAACTTTTGCTTCTTCTTCATTAAAATTAAGTCTACAAAGATGAGCAATTTTATAAACTTCTTCTAAAGAAATAGCCATAATTTTCCCCCTATCTTCTCTTTTTCTGCTTTTTTAAGCTTTAAGTATAACCAATTTTTGGCTTTTTTAAAAGCCTTTTCAGGATTAAATCCATATATTAAATAAGAAAGTAAAGCTGAAGAAAAAGCACACCCTGTCCCGTGAAAACTTCCAGATAATTTTCTCTTCTTTAAAAAAATTTTTTTGTTTTGATCAAAAAATAAATCCCAAACAAAAAAAGAACTTTGCCATCCTGTAATAATTACAGCTTTTACTCCTAAATCAAGTAATTTCTTAGCTATTTCTGAAAGTTGAGATTTTTCCTTTACACTTTTTTCTGTTAAAACTTCTGCTTCGTAAAGATTTGGAGTAATAATATCTACAAAAGGGAAAATTTTTGTTTTCAAAATTTTTATAAAATCAGAAGAAGAAAAAAGATTATAATTTAAAGTTGCTTTTAAAACAGGGTCTAAAACCACCCAAGATATTTTTTTTCTTCCCCTTTTTAAGAATTCTCCTATTATTTCTGCATTTTCAAGAGTTCCTATCATTCCTATTTTTATTCCCTTTATAGGTAGATCGGAAAAAATAAGTTCTAAAGATTTTTTTAAATATTCTGGGCTAACCGCTTCCCAGCTTCGAAATTCTGAAGTAGTTTGCAAAGTTAAGGTAGTTGGAATTCCTGCTCCTTTTAATCCAAAAAGACTAAAAATTTTTGTATCAAGAAGAACACCTGCTCCACCGGTAGGATCAAAACCAGCTATACTTAAAACTATCCCTCTTTCCCCCACCCTCCACCTCCTGGTGTTTCAATAATTATTCTGTCTCCTTTTTTTACAAAAAGATTAACTTTTCCTGAAAGATTAATTTTTTTCTTTCCTTTTAAAAGAATATTTCTTCCTTTTTTGCCTTTTTTACCTCCAAAAAGACCATAAGGGTGGTGTCTTCTTCTTTCAGAAAGAATAGTCACTGTGAGCGGAGCTAAGAAAAGATATTCTCTTATAAGTCCATCTCCCCCTTTATATTTACCTTTTCCTCCTGAGTTTTTTCTTATTGCATAACGTTCTATCCTTAAAGGATAATCATGTTCTAAAGCTTCAACAGGGGTATTAAGTGTGTTAGTCATGTGAGTATGAACTGCGCTTAAACCATCTTTTACTGGTCTTGCTCCCATACCTCCCCCAATAGTTTCATAATAGGCAATTTTTTCATTTCCCATAGCTATATTATTCATAGTTCCACAAGAAGCAGCAGGAATTAGTTCTGGAAAAGCTTGGGAAAGGGCACCCAAAAGAACATCTACTATCCTCTGAGAAGTTTCTACATTTCCTCCTGCTACAGCAGAAGGGTAAGTTGCTGAAACAATTGTTGCTGGTTTAGTAATAATCTCTATTGGCTTAAAACATCCCTGATTTATAGGATATTCCCCAATGGTATTTAATAAGGAAAGAAATACATAATAAACTGCTGAACAGGTTACTGCTTTTGGTGCATTAACACATCCTTTTACCTGGGAAGCACTTTCACTAAAATCTACCAATACTTTTTTCCTTTTAAAGGTTATTTTAACTTTAATAGGAATATCCTTTTCTCCAAAACCATCATCGTCAAGATAATCTAGAAAGGTATATTCTCCTGAAGGAGCTTTTTCAATAAGTCTTTCCATAGCCTTTTGAGAATAATTTTTAAGGTCCTTTATAATTTCTTTTAATTTAAAAAGCCCATATTTTTCACACATCTCATTTAAACGCATCTCTCCTCTTAAAAGAGAGGCAATTTGTGCTTTCAGGTCTCCTTCTCTTTCACGGGGATTACGAAGTTTGGTTATAAAATTTTCCCAAAATTCTTTTTCAAACTTTCCTTCTTTTATTAAATAAGTAGGTTTTATTAAAATCCCCTCCTCCTCAATATGAGTAGTAACTGCCATGGAACCTGCATACTTTCCTCCTATATCTGCGTGATGAGCTTTTACTATAAGAAAAAAAGCTAATTTATCTTTTTGAAATATAGGTTTAACAAGGGTAATATCTGGAAGGTGAGTGCCTCCGCAAAAAGGATCATTAGTAATTATTACATCTCCTGGTTTCCAGTCAAATAAAGATAAAATACTTTTCATTGTTTCTGGCATAGCACCAAGATGAACAGGAATATGTGATGCTTGAGAAATAAGTTCTCCTTTTTCGTCAAATATAGCACAGGAAAAGTCACATCTTTCTCTTATATTTGGTGAAAATGAAGATCTTCTTAAAACAATTCCCATTTCTTCAGCCACTGCTGAAAAAAGATGGTTAAAAATTTCTAATTCAATAGCTTTCATGGTCTAAAAAGCTTTAAGGTATAATTTTCTTCCACTTTAACTTGAAAATTTTCTTCCACCCAGAGAGTAGTAAAATTTTCTACTACAAGGGCAGGACCTTTAAAGGTCTCACCTATTTTCAAAGAATTCCAATCTATCACAGGAACTTCAATCCATCCCTTCTCAGTAAATACCTTAGTTTGAGAAAGAGGATAAAATGTCTCCCCTTTCTCAACCTTCCAATTATCTTCCATAAGATTACCTCGAACTCTAATTCTTAAAGTTACTATCTCTATAGGGAATTGACTTGCTTTGTATCCAAACTGTTTTTCATGCTCCCTTTCAAAAGCACTAATATAATTTTCTGAATAGGGGATAGTTAATTCAAAACCCTGTCCTTTATAACGCATATCAAGAAAAATTTCATAATAGAGTGTATTAGGTTCAAATCCAAGGGATTTCATATAGGAATAAGCTAAATTTTTAAGTCTTTCAATCTCTTTTAAAAGTTTTTTTCTTTCTTTAGCATCTATCCAGACTGTTTGAGAAAAATCTTTTAAAGGTGTTGAAAATAAAAGCCCAAAAGCTGAAAAAGTACTGGCAAATTTAGTTATTATAATTTCTTTTATTTTAAGTTCTTTAGAAAGGGCACAAGCATGAAGTCCACCAGCTCCTCCATAGCAAATTAATGTAAATTCCTGAGGATCATATCCTCTTTCTATAGAAACTCTTCTCAAGGCTCTACTCATAATAATGTTAGCTACTTTAATTATACCAAGAGCTGTCTCTTCTATAGAAAGCCCCAATTTTTGAGAAAGAGAAAATATAGCTTTTAAAGCTCTTTCTTTTTGAAGTTTAAATCTTCCTCCTAAAAAGGTATCAGGTAAAAGTCTTCCTAAGACAAGATTAGCATCTGTAACCGTAGGTATTAAACTTTTCCCATAACAAGCTGGACCTGGATCAGATCCAGCACTTTCTGGACCTACTTTTAAAACTCCCTCTGTATCTACATAAGCAATAGAACCACCACCTGCTCCTACAGTGTGAATATCTATTATAGGGATACTCAAAGGAAATCCATCTAAATTATATTCTTTTGTAAAAGGAATTCTTCCATCAATTAGAGCTACATCTGTTGAAGTTCCCCCCATATCAAAGGTGATAACTCTTGATTTACCAAAAGTTTTTGCAAGAATAAATGCACCATTTACTCCTCCTGCAGGACCAGAAAGAATAGTATAAGAAGCAAATTTTTCTGCTTCATTTACTGTCATCCATCCACCATTTGACTGCTGAATATAAAGTTTTACTTGAGGAAGTTTCTTTTTAAGATTTTTTAAATAATTTCCTATTACAGGCAAAAGATAAGCATTAATAGCTGTGGTTGAGGCTCTTTCAAATTCTCTAAATTCTGGAAGCACTTCATAGGATATACTGGAAGGGATCTTAAGTGAAGTTAATTCTTTTTTTAATTTTAATTCATGGGAAGGATTAAGATAGCTATTAATAAAACAAACTGCAACAGATTCTATTTGATTTTCTTTAATTTTTTTTAAAACATTTTTAATCTCCAAAACTTTAAGAGTTTTTATAATCTTCCCTTTAGCATCAATTCTTTCTTTAAGGCCGTAACAATTTTCTTTAAGGATGAAAGGTCTTGGTTTTTCAACCAAAAAATCATATAATTTTAATCTTGCCTGACGTCCAATAAAAAGAAGGTCTTCAAAACCATAGGTGGTAATAAAGGCTGTTTTAGCTCCTTTTCTTTCTAAAAAAGCATTTGTTCCTACTGTGCTTCCATGAACAAGAACTTCAAGGTTTTCCCTATTAATTTGAGAAAGTGCTTCTAATATTGCTTGAGAAGGATCTTCAGGAGTGGAAAAAACTTTTTTAGACTTTAAAAAACCCTTTTCTAAATATACAAGGTCAGTAAAGGTACCTCCTGTATCTATGGCAACTCGCATTTTATTTTCCAATACAAAAAGTTGAAAAAATTTGAGTCAAAAGATCCTCTGTAGTTACTTCTCCTATTATTTCGGAAAGACTTGAAATAGCTGATCGTATTTCAATAGCGGTGAGCTCTGGTAAAGGAGCTTTTTTTTCAAGTTCTTTTAAAGCATTTAAAAGATACTCTTTTGCGTTTTCAAGCGCTATTTTTTGTCTAAGATTGGGAATAACTTCAGGAACTTCCCTTCCTTTTTCAGAGGTTATTTTTTCAAAAATTTTCTTACAAAGTTTATCAAGATTTATATTTTCCTTTACTGAAATTTCCAAAATTTCATCAACTCCCCATTTTGATAATACTTCCTTCCACTCTTTTATATGGTTAGGCTGAATATCTATTTTATTTAAAATTACCAAGTGAGGAAAATTCTTCACTTCTTGATATATTTTATAATCTTCAGAAGATGGATGTTCACTTATATCAACCAAAAAAAGTATGATATCTGCCTCTTTAAATTTCTTTTTTGCTCTTTCAACCCCTATTTTTTCTACTATATCTTCTGTTTCTCTAAGTCCTGCTGTATCTATAAGTTTTACAGGAAGTCCCTCAATAGTTGCTTCTTCTTCTAGAAAATCTCTTGTAGTACCTGGAATAGGAGTTACAATAGCTCTTTCTTCTTTTAAAAGAGTATTCATAAGGGATGACTTTCCTACATTTGGTTTCCCTGCTATCACTAAACTAATTCCTTCTCTATAAATTTTTCCTTCTTCATAGTTTTTGATAAGTTCTTCAATAACAGGTAAAATATTTTCTTTTATTTTATGAGAAAGTTTTTCTGGCTCCATTATTTCAATATCTTCTTCAGGAAAATCTATAGCACTCTCAACTAAAACAAGTATTTCTAAAAGTTCATTCCTTAAAGCATTTACCTTGTTGGAAAGCTTTCCCAAAAGAGTATTTAAAGCTAAATTTAGGGCTGTTTCAGTTTTTGCTGAAACAAGTTCCTGTATAGCCTCTGCTTGGGAAAGATCTATTCTTCCATTTAGATAAGCTCTAAGAGTAAACTCCCCGGGGAGAGCAGGTCTTGCTCCTGCCATAAGTACAAGTTCTAAAATTTTCCTTAGTATGTAGTATCCACTATGAGCATATATCTCTACCACATCTTCACGAGTATAAGTTTTTGGCTTTTTCATATACACTACAAGAACTTCATCTACCACTTTTTCATCTCTTGGATCTACAATAAAACCATAATAAAGTTTATGTGATTCAAATTCACTTTTTGATTTAAAGGGACGAAAAATTTTTTTTAGAATAGAAAGTGACAAATCTCCGCTTATTTTAATTACACCAATAGCTCCTTTCCCAGGAGGGGTAGCAATAGCAGCAATGGTATCTTCTGTATAAAGTTTAGGCTTCAACTACTCCTTCCAATTTAATATAACTTTCTTTTGTTTTCCTTCCCCCTCTATTTTGTAATCTATATTTTCTTCTTGCTTGACAATATTTACCACGATTTTTTGTTCTCTTTGAGAACTTATTTTTATAATCTGAGGTTCTTTATTAGTTTTAATTTTTTCAATAGCTCTTCTTACTGCATTCACAAGCTTTTTTTCTTTTTCAATATCTACACCTTCCAATTTGAGAACAACCTTTGGACCTACCCCTAAAGCTCTTGCTACTACTTTGTTAGTCAAAAATTCAAGTGCTGTTAAAGATTCTGCACCATTTTGAATCAAATATTTAATATCCTCTCCTGATAAAAGAATTTCTACTTGCATTTTATCCTTTAAAATATTAGCTTTTACATCTATTTTTAAATCTGCATAATAAAGTAATTCTTTAAGAAACGTAAGGGCACGATTTGCTCTTTCTGAAAGAACTTTGTCTGTTTTAATTCTAGCTTTAATTCTTATTTTTTTTCCTGGAATCCCTAAAAAACTTGAAGAAGAAAACTCAAGAATCTCTAATTCAAGATCTTCAGGGATACAACCTAATTCTTGGCAAGCAACTTCAATTAATTGATCTAAGCTCTTTCCTTCAAGTTCTTTTTCCATAATATCCCTCCACCCTAAGATTATTTTTTAAGAAGCTTAAGTGTAAAAATTTGCTGTATAATTGATAAAATATTATTTACAAACCAATATAAAACTAATCCAGAAGGAAAATTTATAAAAAGTACTATAAAAAATAGGGGCATAAAAAGCATTATTTTATTTTGTAAGGGATCTGTAGTTGTGGGAGAAAGCTTTTGTTGAACAAACATAGATGCTCCCATTAAGAGGGTAAGTAAAGGAATTCCTCCTAAATAGGGCAAGTGAAAATTTCCTAAATAAAGTCTTTCGGGTGCACTAAGATCATCAATCCATAACATAAAAGGTGCATGTCTCAATTCAATTGCCATAAGTAATACCTTGTAAAAGGCTATAAATATAGGTATCTGAATAAGAATAGGAAGACAGCCTGAAAAGGGATTTATTTTATAAGTTTTATAAATATTCATAAGCTCTTTATTTAAAGTTTGGGGATCATCTTTATATTTTTCTCTAAGTTTCTGAATAATTGGCTGAACTTCTTGTAATCTTTTCATACTTTTGTAACTTATGTGATTAAGAGGAAAGAAAAGAATTCTCAATAAAATGGTAACAAAAATAATATCCCAACCAAAATTACCAGTCCATTGATGACTGAGCTTTAAAACATAAAGTAATGGTTTAGCTATAAAATCAAAAATCCCAAAATAAAGAGCTTTACCTAAGAGTGGATATTCCTTTTCCATTTCTTCTATTTTTTTAGGTCCCATATAAAGTTTAAAATTATAATTTATTTCTTCATTAGGTTTTAACTCAAAGGGAGGAATCCAGAGAATAAATTCTTGTATATTTTTATCTATATTTCTAAAAGTAGCTGTAAAGCTTACATTTCCAATATACTGAGGAATAAGGGCTATCATAAAATAAGTGTCTTCATATCCCAAATATTTGAGATTTCCTGTATATTCTTCCAAGTCCTTTTTTACCTTTACTTCATTTAAGTGATCTGTATAATAAAAGGGACCTTTAAAAACATAAGCTTTTTTATCTACAAAGGGAGAGAAAACACCTCTCAAAAGCACTCTGTCCTTAATAGTTTCATTCCCTTTATTTAAAATCTTAAAAGAAAGATCAACAAAATAGGAATCCTTTTTAAAGGTAAAAGTTTTTTCTAAAATTATATTTTTATAGTAACTTAAAAAATTAAGAGTTTGAGAGGTTGAATTTTCAAGAGAAAAGCTAATTTTTTCCGGTCCTTTATAATTTATTATAGCTACCTCAGGAGCAGAAGCAAAATAAATTTCTAAAGGAAAACTTTCAGAAGGTGAAGAAATAAGATTAACAGGTTCCTTTTTATTTTTTTCTTTAGGATATTCTTTTAATTGAAATTTGTTAAATCTTGCTCCTAGGGAGGTAATTGAAACTTCGTATTTAGGAGAAATTAGAGTATAAATTTTTAGGTCCCCTGAAAAGACTTGAGGAATTGAGGATAAAGTGTCTTCTTTTTTGACCTGAGTATTATTAGTAAATTGATCTTGAGAAATTTTTGGTACTTGAGGAGAGGGTATAAATTTCATATAAAGATAATTAAAGATAAAAATTATAGCAAAAGAAATAACAATAGCTATAAGAGCTCTTTTTTCCATTAAACAATTTCCTCCTTTTTTGAAGATTCTAGATAAGGAGGGTCATATCCACCTGAAGAAAAGGGATGACACCTTAAAAATCTCTTCAATCCTAAATAAACCCCTCTTAACAAACCAAATCTTTCTATAGCTTCTTTTGTATATTCACTGCATGAGGGATAAAATCTACAATTAATGCCTAAATAAGTAGAAAAAATAGGAGAAATGATTCTTTGATAAATTAGAATAAACTTAATTATCAATCTTTTTATCATGGAAAGAAGTCTCAATCTTTCTCAAAGAAAGAAGTTTCTCTTTTACAACTTCCGCAAAATCTCTATATTTTAAATTTAATAAATTAGGGTGCGGAATTATTATTATATCACAATTTTCTGGAAACAAATCTTTATTTCTTCTAAACAATTCTCTAACCCATCTTTTTACTTTATTTCTTTGAGTAGCTTTTCTAATTTTTTTAGAAACTACTATTCCAAGCCTTCTATAATTTAAGTAGTTAGGTTTATATATAATTAATAAAATCGAATTTATCCAAACTTTCTTACCTTCCCTAAAAACTATCTGAAATTCTTTATCTTTTTTAAGTCTTTCTTTGTGAGATAAGCCCTCTTTTTTCACAGAATTTAAACTAAGATTAAACAGTAAGACGCCAACGTCCTTTTTTTCTTCTATTTCTTAGAATTCTTCTCCCGGAACGTGTTTTCATCCTGGCTCTAAATCCATGTCTTCTTTTCATTTTAATTCTGCTTGGTTGATAGGTTCTCTTCATAAAGATTCCTCCATCTGGAAAGATTTAACCAAATTTAAAAAAATATTAACATCTTTTAAAAATTTTTCTACAGTTTAAAATTAAGAAAAAAACCATTTTTAAAAATTATTATGGAAAATAAAAAAATCAACCAAATCTTAAACCAAATCCTTATTGAAAAATATTACGAAATTTTAAAAAGAAAACAAACAGGTCTTTATCTCAAACCCTTTTGGAATAGAATACCCATTAATTTTAAAGAATATCTTCTAAAGGAAGATTTTATTATTATAGCAGAGGTTAAAAAAGCAAGTCCTTTAAGTAACTCTTTTAGAGAAAACTTCAATCCTTTAATGTTAGTAAAAGCTTATGAAAAAGGGGGAGCAAAAGCTATATCTGTTATTACTGAAGAAAAATTTTTTAAAGGTTCCTTAGAATATTTAGCTAGTATCCGAACTAAAACCAAACTTCCCCTTTTAAGAAAAGATTTCATATTTGATCCCGTTCAAATTGAAGAAGCAAAAGCCTTTGGAGCTGATATAGTATTGTTAATAAGTTCAATTCTTAGTGATGGGGATCTCTCAGAATTAATTAAATATGCAAAAAAATTAAATCTTTCAAGCCTTATAGAAATTCATGATGAAGAAGATTTAGAAAAAGCTCTCAAGGCAGGAGCTGAGATTATAGGAATAAATAATAGAAATCTTTCAACCCTTAAAGTAAATATAGAGCAAAGTCTTAAACTTTTTCCTCTAATTCCCAAAAATATTCCAGTAATTGCAGAAAGTGGTTATAATAAGGCTAAAGATATTAAAAAAATTAAAAAATTGGGATTTAAAGGGGTTTTAATAGGAACTTCTTTAGTAAAAAGTCCTGATCCAGAAAAGAAATTAAGAGAATTTTTGGAGGCTTTAAAATGACTTATAGACCAAATTTTGAAAAGGGTAATGGTTTAATTCCTGCTATTATACAGGATTACCATACAGGTAAAATTTTGATGCTTGGTTTTCTTAATAAATTAGCCTGGGAAAAAACTTTAGAAACTGGACTTGTTCATTTTTATAGCAGAACAAGAGATAAACTGTGGCTAAAAGGTGAAACTTCAGGTCATTATTTGATTTTAAAAGAGATCTATGTGGATTGCGATGAAGATACCCTACTTTTAAAAGTAGAACCAAAAGGACCTGTTTGTCATGAAGGTTATATGAGCTGCTTTTACAGAAAACTTGAAAATGACAAACTAAAAATTATTGAGAAAAAATTATATCATCCGGAGGGGATATATGGAAAAGCTTAAATTTGGAATTCCTAAAGGAAGCTTAGAAAAAGCAACTATTGAACTTTTTGAAAAGGCTGGATGGACAATAGATGTTCATCACAGAAACTATTTTCCTGAAGTTGATGATTTAGAGCTAGAAATGGTCATCTGTAGACCTCAAGAAATGAGTAAATATGTAGAAGCTGGATTTCTTGATGCAGGAATAACTGGAAAAGACTGGATTTTAGAAAATGATTCTAAAGTAATTATAGTTGAAGATTTAATTTATTCTAAATCAAGCAAAAGACCTGCTAGATGGGTTTTAGCAGTGAAAGAAGATTCTAAAATTAAAAAACTTGAAGATCTTAAAAATAAAAAAATAAGCACTGAACTTGTTAATTTTACTAAAAAATTTTTTGAAGAAAAGGGAATTCCTGTAGAGGTAAGCTATTCCTGGGGAGCAACTGAAGCAAAAGTAATTCAAGAACTAGCAGATGCAATTGTTGAAATTACTGAAACTGGAACTACTATAAAAGCTCATGGTTTAAAAATAATTCATGAATTACTAATTACCTATCCACAGCTTATTGCAAACGAAAAAGCCTGGAAAAATGAATGGAAAAGAAAAAAGATATTACAGATTGCAACTCTTCTGAAAGGAGCTCTCAATGCTCACAAAAAAGTTGGATTAAAAATGAATGTGCCTGAGGAAAGTTTAGAAAAGATAATTCAAATTTTGCCAAGCATAACCTCTCCCACTATTTCACCTCTTTACCAAAAAAAGTGGTATGCTTTAGAAGTAGTTATTTCAGAAAAAGAAGTAAGAGAACTTGTTCCTAAACTTTTAGAACTTGGAGCCGAAGGAATTATAGAGTATAGTTTAAATAAAGTTATATAAAGGGGCAAAAAATATGCAAAGGCTACCTTTATCTTACATAAGACCTGGCATGAGAACCTATGAAGAAGTAATTGATGCAAATGGAAGGGTTCTTTGTGGAAAAGGAGTGGAATTAACAGAAGAACATATTAAAAAATTTGAAGAATTCGGAGTAAGTTTTATCACTATAGAAGGTAATCCTGTTAAGCTTCCATGGGAAAAAACCTTAGAAGAAGAGTTCGAAGAATTAGAAAAAAGATTTGAAGGTATTAAAGATGAAAATCTCCTTGAAATAAAAAGGCTCTTTAAAGAATTTTTAGAAGAAAAAGATAAAAAGTTAGAGTTTCCTGAAAATAATCAAATTGAGAATTAAATGAAATTAGATCCCTTAGAAAAGAGAAAAACTGTTAAGAAAAAACTTAAAAAATTAGAAGGGCTTCCTACTCTTCCTCCTATTGTTCAAAGACTTAATTTAATGATTGAAGATGAAAAGACCTCTATTCAACAAATTGCAAATTTAATAGAAAAAGATCAAGTTATTACTTCTAAAATTTTAAGATTAGCAAACTCTGCTTTTTATGGTTTTCCTAAAAAGGTAAGCACAGTCCAAAATGCCCTTATGCTTCTTGGAATAAATGTAGTTAAAGTTTTAATCATTACTTCTTCTATTTTTGATATTATTTATAAAGAAGATGTAGGACTTTGGGAACACTCTGTAGGAGTTGCTGCCTGTTCAAGAATTTTAGCAGAAAAATTAGGATTAAAAGACCCTCAAGAGGTTGCTACAGCGGGGCTTCTCCATGATTTAGGAAGAATTATACAAAAAGTGAGTTTTAAAGAGGATCTTGAAAAAATATTAGAATTAATAAAAAATGGTAAAGATGCTCTTCAAGCTGAGAAAGAAATTCTTGGAATTGATCATGCAGAGATGGGAAGTTTTATTATGAAAATCTGGAATTTACCTGATAGACTCGTTGAAGCAGTAGATGCTCATCATGAATTTGAAAAAGCAAAAGAATTTAAAAAGGAAGCAGCTGTAGTTCATCTCTCAGATGTTTTAATCCATGTAAGAGGATTTGGTATTTCTTTATATAGAAAAGTCCCACCTTTGCAAGAAAGAGCTTTGAAAATTTTAAAACTAAATCTCTTTGAAATAAAAGATATTTTTTTTAAATTAGAACCAAGACTTTATGAATTGAAATTTTTTACCGAAGAACTTAAAAGAGAAATGGAATTAAATACTTAGGTATGGCTTCTCCAAAAAAACCTATATACCTTTTTTTTAAAAAAAATAAATTTCTAAAAGATTGGAAAAATTCACTTAAAACCTATTTAAAAGAAAAATATTCCTTAAAATCTTTTTATAATTTTAAAAAATTCTTAAATGCCTTTTTCTTTAACCCTCCATACTTAGTTTTATATTATTATCCCAAAAATAAAGAAGGATTAGAAGAAATCATAAGAGTGAGAAAAAGTTTTAATTTGATAAATATCCCTTTGATTTTAATTCTTGATAAATTAGAACCTGAACTTTTATTATCGCTTGCTCCCTGGACAGATGATTTTATTATTTTAAATGATGATGTAAGGGAGGCTTATCTTAGAATTGAATATGTTTTTGAAAAACTTAATAGAATTTCAGATAATAACCCTCTAACTGGTCTTCCCGGTAATCTCTCTATTACAAAAACAATAGAAAGACTCATGGAAAGCCTCAAGCCTTATGCAATAGCTTATGTAGATTTAGATAACTTTAAAATTTATAATGATGTTTATGGGTTTTTTCAAGGAGACGAAATGATTAAAAATTTGGCAAGAATTATTGTTAACACCCTTTCTGAATTCTCTAAAGATGATCATTTTGCTGGTCATATAGGAGGAGATGACTTTGTATTTATTGTACCTTTGGAAAAAGCTGAAACAGTTTCTAAGGAAATTATAAAACGTTTTAGTCTACTTGTTCCTTCCTTTTTAGATAAAAAGGATCTAGAAAGGGGGTATTTTATTTCTATTAACAGGACTGGAGAAGTTTCCCAAATACCTCTTCCCTCAATTTCCATAGCAGTAGTACCTATCTGGAAAGATAAATTCAAGCACATAGGAGAAATTTCAGCCAGAGCAGCAGAAGTAAAAAAGGTAGCTAAATCTATAAAAGGAAATAGTTATTTTATAGATAGAAGAAAATAATCATTAGTGTCTATTTGTTATATAAAATTTCATAATGGCTAAACTTCCTCAATTAATTTTTAGTTATTTAGTTTTGATCTTATAACTTCTTCTTATATTTTTAATTAATAATTTTTTTCTACTGCTTACCTAAGTGGCATAAAGAATAAAAAGATCTTAGTTTTGTGTTGAATCTTCAATTTGCTTATAATATAATATTAACTTAAAAACTAATAGGGAATAATAAATGAAAGCAGGGTTTATAGGACTCGGTCTTTTAGGAACAGCTATGGTAAAAAGACTTTCTTCTCAAGGGATAAAAATTACTCTCTGGAATCGTTCTCTAGAAAAGGCAAAAACTTTAGGATTACCTTACGTAGAAACTTTAGAAGAGCTTTTTAAAACAGAAGAAACAGTCTTTCTATGTATTAAAGATAGTCAAGCTGTAGAAGGGGTTTTAAAAAAGGGAAGTCCCTATTTTAAAAATAGAATTATAATTGATACCTCTACTAATCAGTTTTCTAAAGTTTTAGAGTTTCATCAGTTTGTTAAAAACCGAGGAGGATTTTATTTAGAATGTCCTGTTTTAGGAAGTGTTATTCCTGCAGAAAAAGGACAGCTTACCATAATTGTAAGTGGAGAAAAAGAACCTTTTGAGAAAGTAAAACCCTTTTTAGAAATTTTAGCTCAAAAACTGATTTATTTTCAAACTCCTGGAAAAGCTACTCAAGCTAAGTTAATTAATAACTTCTTGTTAGCTCTTTTTATGGAAGCGTTAGCCTCAGCTTTAGTTTTAGGAGAAAAAATAGGATTTTCAAAGGAAGAAATCTTAGAAGTTTTAGAAAACGGAGCAGGAAACTCTTATATTTTAAGGGTTAAAAAGGAGGCTCTTTTAAAGGAAAATTTTACTCCTCATTTTTCTTTAGAAAATTTAATAAAAGACCTTGATTATGCAAGTGAGCTTTGTCAAAGGTTTTCAGGAATATCTTTAGAGGGGGCTTTAGTAAAAGAAATCTATAAACTCGGGGTTAAAATGGGATTAAAAGATAAAGATTTTTCAGCAATATACCAAGTTTTAAAAAATTTACAATTTTATTAGCCTTAAGACTCCTATGCTGATACTTTTAAACAATTAGTAGGCGTTACCAAATAAATTAAAAAATAGGAGGATAAGGATGAGTTTTTTATCAAAGTGGAGTCCTATTATAGGAGGGGTTTTTCTTAGTTTTTTTACAATTCTTTTGCAATTTTATGGAATCCCCTTAGGAATTTCTGAAGGATTAAGAAATTTTGGAAATTGGGATTCTTATCTTATCTTTATTATTTTAGGCATCATAGGAGGTGCTTTTATTTCTTCTTGCTTTTCTCAGGAATTTGGAATTAAAATACCTCCTAAGTTTGAAATTTTAAAAGCTATTTTAGCTGGAATTCTAATGGGAATTGGTTCTTCTTTTGCACTTGGAGATAATATAGGAGGATTTTATACAGCTACTGCTAATCTTTCAGCAAGTGGACTTACCATGTTTTTAGGACTAATTATAGGAATTCTATTAGGTCTAAAATACCTAGTCTGGGAAGCAGAAAAATTCTCCTCAAAAGGGGGAATTAATATTCATATTAAAAAACTTGGACCTATTATAGGTGTAGCTATTCTTTTTATTCTTTTTTGGAAAATATTTTCTTTCTTTTTAAAAGAAAATGGAAAAAATTTAATTTTAGGAAAAATTCTTTTATTTTCCACTATAGCAGGGGTTGTTTTTCAAAGAAGTAAATTATGCATGGCAAAAGCTTTTCGAGACCCCTTTATTTCTGGAGAAACTCTAATAAGCAATAGTTTTATTTTAAGTTCATTCTTAGCTATGGCAGGAATTTTTTCTTTTAAATTGTTAAAAATTCAAGATCCTCATTTTTATATTCTTCCTACTTTTATATTAGGTTCTCTTATAGGAGGTATTTTATTTGGTTTGGGAATGATCTTAGCTGATAGCTGTGCTTTAAGCAGCTTGTGGAAACTTGGAGAAGGACAAATTAAATTATTTGTAGTAATTATCTTTTTTGGTTTAAGTAATTGGATTTTACGATATTACTTAGATAAAATAAATATTTGGGGAAAGGGTTATCTTGGGAAAGGAATTTATTTACCAGAATATTTGACCTATTTAGGAAGTTTTCTACTTATCACGGGTATTCTTCTTATATGGTTTCTTTTTATTTATTGGAATAAAAAAACCAAAAAATTAATAATTAAAATTTAAAAATGGAGGAATGCCGAGGGCGGGAGTCGAACCCGCACGGAGTTATCCTCCAGCGGATTTTGAGTCCGCCGCGTCTCCCAATTCCGCCACCTCGGCTTTATTTTGAATATAATTCTAATAAAGTTTGAAATTTTTACAAGACTTATTATACTTAATTTAAAGCCTTAAGACCCTAAACCGAGGAGTGAGCTTTATGGCAGGACATTCTCATTGGGCACAGATAAAAAGAAAAAAATCAGCTCAAGATGCCAAAAGAGGACAAGTCTTTACTAAACTAATAAGAGAAATCATTATAGCAGTAAAAACTGGCGGAGGAGGAGACCCTGAACTTAATCCTCGTTTAAGAGCTGCTATTCAAGCAGCAAGAGCTGCTAATATGCCTAAGGAAAATATAGAAAGAGCTATTAAAAAAGCCCTTGGTTTAGAAGAAGGAACCCAATATGAAGAAGCATTTTTTGAAGGATATGGACCAGGAGGAGTAGCAATACTTATTAGTGCTATAACTGATAATAGAAAAAGAACAGTCTCAGAGCTAAGATATCTCTTTAATAAATATGGAGGAAACCTTGCTGAACCAGGAGCAGTATCTTACTTATTTGGACAAAAAGGACTTATAGTTGTTCCAAAAAAAGAAGAAGAAAAAGTATTGGAAATTGCCATAGAAAAAGGTGCAGAAGATACAAAAGAATACGAAAGTGAAATAGAAGTTATTACAGAACCTTCCCAGTTTGAAGAAATTAAAAAAGCTTTAGAAGATGCCGGAATTGAGATAATTTCTGCTAAAGTAACTATGGTCCCAAAAACAATAGTTCCTGTTGAAGATGAAAACACAGCAAGTAGCCTTCTAAAACTTATGGAAGCTCTTGATGATTTAGATGACGTTCAACAAATTTATGCTAATTTTGATATTCCTGAAAAAATTATGGAAGCCTTAAATAAATGAAAATTTTAGGAATAGATCCCGGTATTAATAATTTAGCCTTTGCACTCCTTGAAATTAAAAATGATTTTTATGAATTAAAAGACTGGCAAACCTTAAATACCAAAAAATGTAAAAACATTACAGAAAAACTTACTTACCTTTTCAATAATTTAAAAGATTTTGTAGAAAAATCTAAACCAGATATAATAGGAATAGAAGAGAGCTTTACCAAAACTTATTCCAAAGCAGGAAGTAGACTTTCTCAAGCTCAGGCAATTGCCTTACTTGTAGCAGGACTTTATAATATTCCTGTAAAATTGCTTAATCCTTCAGAAATTAAAAAATTTTTAACACAGCATGGAAAAGCTAAAAAAGAAGAAATTTTTCATATTTTAAATCTCTTTTTTAAAGAAGGAATAATAAATTACCAATTTGATTTAAATCCAGATTCTCATAAAATTGATGCCTTAGCAATTGCTTTAATTTTAGCTTTGGAGATAAACCATCAAAATGCTTTACCAAATTAAAGGCATTGTTAAAGAAATAAATCCACCTAATAAACTTATCTTACAAAGTAATGAGTTTATTTTCTGGGAAATTCTTATTCCTTTAAACCTTGTAAGCCTTATAAGAGAAAATTTTTTAGAAAAGAAAGCTTTTTTTTATGTAGTACCTATATTAAGAAAAAATGAATATATAGAAATATATGGATTTATTGCTAAAGAGGAAAGAGAATTATTTATAAAATTAACCACTCTTTCTAAAATAGGTCCTAAATTAGCCTTAAATCTTCTTTCTGTCTTTTCTTCTGAAAACTTAAGAGATATAGTTCTTAATAAAAAAATAAGTGAGCTTTCAAAAGTCCCTGGAATTGGTCCTAAAAGAGCAGAAAAACTTTATTTAGAATTAAAAGGTCTTTTCTTAAAACCCACTCAAAAGGGTATAATAATTCCTCCAGAAAAAGAAATTATTCTTGAAGAAGCAAAAAGCTGTCTCATGAGTTTAGGTTTTCAAAGTAAAGAAGTAGAAAAAGTTTTATATGAAGTTTTTGAAGAAACTGATACATTAGACACTTTGGTAAAAAAAGCTTTAAAAAAATTTTCCCCTAAATTAAAAGAAGAAACTTTTAAGGAGGGTTTTAAATGACTGAAAAATACTTAATTAATACTGAAGAAACTTTGATTATAATAACTGACATTCAAGAAAAACTTATAAGGGCAATGGATGAAGATGTAGTAAAAGAAGTAATTAAAAATAATTTGATTTTAATTGAAACAGCAAAACTTTTTAATATTCCTATTATTCTTACAGAACAATATCCCAAAGGATTGGGAAAAACTGTAGAGGAAATTAAAAAGACACTTCCTTTATATGAGCCTATTGAAAAAATTACTTTTAATTCTTTTTTAGAACCTAATTTTGAAAAAAAACTTAATGAATATAAGGATAGAAAAAAAGTAATTTTAACTGGAATGGAAACCCATGTATGTTTATGGCAGACTGCTATAGATTTAATTAAAAGAGATTATGCAGTTTTTGTTCCAAAAGATGCAGTCTGTAGTAGAAGAAAACTTGATTGGGAAACTGGGCTTGATTTAATAAAATCTGCTGGTGGAATTGTAACTACCACAGAAACTCTTGTTTTTCAAATCTTAAAAAGAGCGGGAACCCCTGAGTTTAAGAAAATTTTAGAGCTGGTAAAATAATTTTAATTATCTTTTATGATCCAAAAAATAAGAAAAAGTGGCGGTAAAGAAATAAAAAAGGTTATAAGAAAAAAATAGGTATATCCCCAATAACTTACTCCGTATCCTGATAAAGTTCTTGAAAAAGTAAGAGATAAACTAAATAAAGTTGAAAAGACTGCATATTGGGTAGAAGAAAATTCTTTTTTACAAAGATTGGTAAGAAAAGTAAGAAAGGCAGCAGTTCCAAGGCCTCCACTAAAGCTTTCAAAAAGAGAAGCAAAATAAACAGTTTTTTTTGGTAAGTAAGGTAAAGAGGCAATAGTATATCCAAGATTAGAAAAAGACTGAAAAAAGCCTAAAATAAGAAGAGAATTTTTAATAGACCAAAGACTTGTTAAATAACCACCTAAAAGGGAACCTATAATAGTAAAAAAACTTCCTAAGGTCCCAGAAATAAGACCAATTTCAAGTCTATTAAACCCTCTGTCTACCCAAAATGGATAAACCATAGCACCAAGCAAGGCATCTCCTATTTTATAAGTGAGAACAAAAAAAAGAAGTAAAAGGGCTCTGTCTCTTTTTAATATTTCTTTTAAAGGATCTATAAACTGAGAACCAAAAGAAATTGTAAACTCCTTAGAAATAACTTTTAAAAAGGAATTAGAAATTAAAAAAATGCCACTTACAAAAGTTATTATACTTAATATATAAAATATAACTTTAAATCCTAAATAATGACTTATAGCTACAATTCCTCCTCCAAAAATTATAAGAGCTATTCTATAAGCTGAAATGCGAATCCCATTAGCTTTACCAAGAACTTTTGTAGGAATCCATTCTACAACAAATCCATCAGAAGCTGTGTCAAAAAGTGTGGAAAAGAAAGTAAGAAAAAACAAAAATATGAAAAAAGGCAAAGTAGCGGGAATAAAAAAGGAAAGAGCAAAAATGCTTATAGAAATTCCTATAAGGGAATTTCCCATCCAAAAACTTTTATAAAAATATCTATCTATGAACGGTGCAAAAAAGAGTCTTAAACTCCAGGGTAACCCTGCTATGGAAAAAAGTCCTATAGTTTTTAAATCTATACCTTCGCTTCTAAAGAATACAGGAATAAAAGTATAAAAAAAACCAAAAGGAAGACCAGAGAAAAAATAAATAAATCCTATGTAAAGTAGTTTTTTGTTAAACATTTCAAAAAATTTAAAAACTAAATTATATTTTAGTACCTTAAAAAGAAAAGCACCCAGATATGGAAAACAAGATTTATCAGGTAATATTGAAAGTTCCCTACATTAAAAAAGAAAAGGTAGAAGACTTTTTATATGAACATATTCCTAAAGGATGGGAAACTATTGAAAAAAAATTTAAAGTTTATTTTATCTTTTATCTAAAGGAAGAAAGTCCTGAATTAGCTCTTCTTGAAGAATTTTTAGAAAAAAATTTAGAGATTAAGTTAGAATATAAACTATTAAAAGAAGAAAATTGGGAAGAAATTTGGAAAGCTCATTTTAAACCTCTTAAAATAGGAAAGTCTTTAGTAATTATTCCTCCCTGGGAAAAATATAAACCAAGTCCTTATGAAGCGATAGTTATAATTGAAGCGGGTCAAGCTTTTGGCACAGGACATCATCCTACTACTAAAATGATGCTTGAAAATATAGAAATATTTAAAGAAAAGATAAAAGACTCAAACCTCAAAATAATTGACCTTGGTTGCGGAACCGGTATTTTAAGTATCGCCTGTGCAAAACTATTCAAAAATTCTACTATTTTTGCTGTAGATATAGATGATCTTGCCATAGAAGCATCTAAAAAAAATGCAATCTTAAATAAATTGGAAGATAAGATTATTATCCAAAAAGAGATACCCCAAGAAAAATTTCATCTAATTCTTGCAAATATTGGCTATAGAGAAATTAAAAATTTAGCTAAAATTATTAAAAATTTTTCCCAAATAGGTTCTCATGTATTTCTTAGCGGATTTTTAAATATAGATGCAGTAAATATAATAAATATCTATCAAAATATGGGATATTCCCTTATAAAACATCAAAAAGAAAATGAATGGAGTTTTCTTTGGCTAAAATTAATTACAAATTGAGTGGCGAATTTTTCTTGCTAAGGCTTTAAGTTTTTCTATTTCTTCCCAATTAGGTTTTTTTAAGGCAGGAAATACAGTATTATTGTGAAAAATAGGGTCTTCTTCAAGTGGATAACGAGAATATTGCTTAGCTATTTCAAAAAAGGGTGTTCCAGGAATAGGAGAAAATTCAGCTAAATGGGGAGGGATCTTATATTTTTCTAAAAATAAAAGGGATCTTTTTACCTCTTCAAAATTTTCACCTGGAATTCCATAAAGAAGATAAGCTCCAAGCTCTTTCTCCTTAAAACCAGCAGATTTTAAATATGCTACAGCTTGCAAAAATTCTTCAATACTAACTTTATTATCAAATCTATTTTCTACTCTCTCAAGCCCTATTCTTATAGTTTTAAATCCTGCTTTTTTTAATAATTTTGCTACATCTTTAGTAATAAATCTTGCATGGATAGCATTTGGGGTATGAAAACGTAAGTTTAATCCATAAGAAAGAATCTTTTCTAAAATTAAAGCTAAGTGAGAATCAAAGTTAAACAAAAGAGCATCATCATAAAAGGCAAAATCAATAACCCCATAATTTTTATGCCAAAAAAGTATCTCTTCAAATACCTCTTCTGGATTCTTCTTTTTAAATTGAGGATAAAGCTTTTTTGATGCACAATAGGGACAATTAAAAGGGCATCCGTAGCTTGTCATAATTATTACATAAGGGATGAAAGTTTGCATATCAAAAAGGGGATAATCATTTAAATAAGGAACCCCGGAAGGTAAAAATTTCACCCTTATAGTTTCTAAAAATTCTTCAGCATCACTTTTAAAAATATGAATAGGAAAATCTTTATAAAGTTTTTCTATCTCATATTTTAAATGTTCAAAACAAAGTTTTACATAGATTCCACCTATATAAATAGGTATCTCAGGATAATTTTGGGTCATATAATCAAGTATCACAAATAATCCAGGATACCAATAAGTCATAGTACAGGTTAAAAAGATTGCTTTAAACTTTAGGTGACTAATTATTTTTTTAAATATAAAAAAAGGTAATCCATATCTATAAAATTTTCGAGGAACATCCTTAAAATAAATAGGCTTAGGGATAACTTCTTTATAAAAGTGCCCTGTACCAAAATCCCTTCTTTTTGGTTTTTTAGGAAGTTCTTGATGAAAGGGATCAAGAAGATCTAAGTAGTATATTGAATAACCAAGTTTTCTTAGCTTACCACCAAGAAGAAGCAGTCCATAAGGTTTAAGCCAAAAATCATAGGCAGAAAAATCATAGATCCAAGGATTAATAAGAAGAAAATCAACTTCCATTTAATTTTAAATTTTCTTATTAAGAAATCTTTTAATCTTTGCAAACCCTCTCAAAGATTTTATCCTTGATTAAATCTTCAGGAATTGAAAGAAAAGAAATTCCTACAGATTTGCGGGAATATAATATTTTATCTTCTTTATTATACCATGCCCAATTTTTCTCTTTGTATTTTCTTTTTGCACAATCTATCTCATATTCATAAATACCATATTTTAAAGCTTCACACTTTTTGTTATCTTCCTCTGGAAGTCCTTCCCATAAAACTTCTCTATATTCACCACTACATAACCACTGAATCCAATAATTCTTACATCTTTTAACTATTTCTGAAGAGGGATAATATAAAATATTTAACTTTATTTTATCTTTTGAAAGTTTTTTAATACTGCCTGGAGAATAAAAAAGTTTTTCTTCTTTCGGCCCAGTATTTAGAAGTATCCATTCTTCACCTGCAACTTTAATCCTCCCCTGAGAATATCCTAATAAATTAAAGAAAAAAAGAATAAATAAGAAAAATAAAAATTTTAAAATTAAATATTTTTTCATAGTTACCCCCTTCAAATAAGTTTAAAATATTAATAATTTATTTCTTTTTTCCCACTGGAATAATATAAAGGGGTTGCTCCTCAATTTTTAGTCCCACAACCTTTTTTACTTCATTATCATAAAAGGCACCCACGGTAACAGCTCCGATTCCAAGTGCTGTTGCCTGTAAAAGTAGATTTTGAGCAGCATGCCCTACTTCAATATGAACATATCTTATACCTCTTTCTCCGTATTTTCTTGTGGTCCTCTCATAAACTGCTGCAATAACAAAATCAACTGCTGCCTTTTTAACCCATGGTTGACCTAAGGCTGCATAAAAAAGTTCTTCCCTTTTATCTCCCTCTTTAATTTTTATAAGTCTATGTTTAAAAGGTTCGTATTTGTAAACCCCAGCAGGAAGGTCTTTAACATTCCCGACTACTAAATATATTTCCAAAGGATATAAAGCACCTGCAGAAGGGGCAGTCCTACCACCTGAAGACTCAGTTATACCTTGCATAGCCCATAAAAGCTGAGAAATTTCCTGTAAACTAAGTGAATGAGAAGAAAACTCCCTAACTGACCTTCTTTCTTTTAAAGTTTCTTCTAATGTTACATTACCTTTATAATGAGGTAAAGGAAGCTCAATAAAACTTTTTCCATATAAATTAAAGTATATAAAAATTAATAGAAGTGTAATTAAAATTCTACCTATTTTTAAAAGATAACACATTTGATAACTTAAATAAACGCCCCCAACGGGATTCGAACCCGTGTCTCTGGCGTGAGAGGCCAGTATCCTAGTCCACTAGACGATGGGGGCATTTAAAAAGTTTTTTAAAAAATTATACCATCCTAAAAAAATGTCAATCCAAAATAAATTTCTATTCTTTTCTATTTAATTTAATAATTAAACAAGTTTATACTATTTTATTAAAACCCCCATCTTTCCGAATAAAATTAAAGATATTTATCTTGACACAACTATAATTTATTTAATAATACAAACACAGGAGGTTTGATGCGCTTTTTAAACTGGGATGAAAGTTTAGCTACAGGTATACCTGAATGTGATATGCAACATAAAAAACTTATTAATATGTTTAATGCTATATATGATGCTATAAGATTAAATGTAGATAAAAAAGCTTTGAAAGAAGCTCTTAATTCTTTAATAAACTACTTTGAAAAGCATTTTGCTTTAGAAGAAGAACTAATGGAAAAATATGAATATCCAGAAGCTCATATACATAAAGAAGAGCATAAAAAATTTAAAGAAAATCTCAATAAATTTTTACAAAATCCACAAGAAGAAATTAATTTTTTGGAGATTCTTAAATTTTTAAAGAATTGGTGGTTAAATCATATACTTACTATGGATAAAAAATATGGTCCCTTCTTAGAGATTAAAATTAAAAAATAAAAAGGAGGTTTTAAAAAAATGGGACTAAGAAGCTGGTTTAGAAAATTAAACAAAACCTTAGAACTTCATCAAAAAATCGTTCCTATAATTGTCATATGTTTTATTATTTTAATTGTTCTCACCATTGTGGTTACCTCTTTTATGGCTTATTATGTGGGGATTAATCATGCTAAAAATATAATTTTGAAAAATCAATTTAACCTTATTAATGATACCATAATAAAACATGGAGCTCTTATTGAAAAAATGGAAGGAAATCCAATTGGTAATTACAAAATCATAAGAGAAGAATTTTTAAAAACACAAAAAGACATAAGAATAATAAGGACTTCAAAAATAGATGAGCTCTTTGGAAAAGAAAGTCCTGAATATTATGCCATGGATAAAGAGGAAGCAAGGGTTCTCTTGGAAGGGGTTGAGAGGGTTTCTATTGATTTTGAAAAAGAAAAATTGAAAGGAATTTATCCAATAAAGGCTCAGGCTGAATGTTTAAGATGCCATTATAATGTTTCAGAAAATGAAGTTATAGGAGCTGTAAATATTACTTTACCTATTGATTATATAATAAAAGAACTTAAACTTATTATTCCTCTCTATATATTTTTAGGCTTGGGAGGAATTATTACTGCTTCTCTTTTAGTATATTTCACTTATATTTACATAGCTCATAGACCTTTAGAAAAAGTAACTTACCTTCTAAATAAAATGGCAGAGGGTGATTTAACTTTATCTGTAGAAGAAAGAATAAAAGATAGAGAAGACCTTATAGGGAAAATTGTTAATAGTATGGATAAGGTTTTAGAATATATGAGAAATTTTTCTTCTAAGACACTTGATTACTCTATTAAATTAGTTGAACAAGTTGACGATATATTTAAATTAGTAGATAGTGTGAATGAAAAAATAAAATTTCAAAATTTGAAAGTAGCTCAGACCTCTATAGTAGTAGATGATTTCGGATTGACTATAGGTGAAATCTCAAGACTTACAAGTAATATTAATAATGTTGCTAAAGAGATAAAAAGTAAGGTTGAAAAGGGACAAGAAATTATAAATGATGCCCAATTAAAAGAAATTTTAACTGAGGTTTTTAATTTAGGGGATAAAATAAATGAGTTAGCCTTAGGTATAGCTACAAATATTGAAAAGGGAGTAAAAACTTCTGAAGTAATTAATAAAGCTTTTGAAGAAATAAACCAAGTATCTTCAGAAATTAGCCAATTAATGGATAAAATAAGTGAAAGCACTTATGAAACCTTGTTAATTTCTTCTTATATGAAAACAGTAGCTTCTACTGTTAAAACAAGAAAGATGGAAGAAGTCCTTTTTGATCTTTTTGAAAAAGATATTGACCGTTATGTACTCCGCTTGCAAGCCCATATTAAAGGAATTGATAGACTTGACCCAGAAAGATGGGGAGATTATCAAGCCTTTCCTATAGGTAAATGGTACTACAGTGAAGAGGGTGAAAAGTTTAAACAAATGGTTAAGGAGTTTGACTTTAGTGAATTTGAAGGAACCTATAAAACACTCCATAGTATAGGAAAAGAATTAATAATTGCCTATAATAGGGAAGATTTTCTGAAAGTAGAAAAACTATTTCAACAGCTTAGAACTATAAGTAGAAGATTGAAATTGTACTTAGAAGATTTAAGAGATAAATATTTAGAATATTATTCTAAATAAAGATTAAAAATGTTTTTAGAACAAAATATTAAGCAATCAAACTTTAAATTAAGTGATTATAAAATTTATAAACAACAAATATTTGAGCTTTTTAAAAATTACAAAAATTTAAGAGGTGAATTAAATGATGGAATTGACATAAAAAGTTTAGAAACTAGAATAGAAAATCTCAAAAATAATCAATTTCTTATAGCTGTTGCAGGTGAAGTAAAAGCAGGAAAATCAACCTTTATTAACAGTTTGATAAAAGAAGAAATCCTTCCTACTGATGTTTTGCAAGCTACCAATGCATTAATAGAAATTTTTTATTCTAAAAGACCTTACTTAAAAGTGACTTATGCTTCTGGAAAAACAGAAATTATTGAGGAAAGCCCAAAGGAGGTTTTAAAAGAAAAATTAAAAGAAATAGCAGCTATCCGCGAAGAATATAGAGACATTCCTGTCAATTTAATTGATTTGTATATTCTTGAAAATGGTGAACTAAATATGATAGACAGTGATTTTATTAAGTATTTGGAAGAAAGGTCAGGAATGGAAAATCTAAGAGAATTAAAATATAAGATAGAAAATTACGCCTTCTCAAGATCTCGAGATAATATCCCTGTAAAAATAGAATTAGGCTATCCTTTTCCTTGGGAATTTGATGAAATAAGATTAGTTGATATGCCTGGAGTTAATGCTTTAGGAGGAATTCATGATGTTTCTTTTTCTTTCTTAGATAAAGCTAATGCTATTTTATTTATTCATCCAATTAAACCTATAGAATCAGAATCCTTCAAAAGATTTATTTCCTCGGTAATAACTAATAAGAGCAAGGAAAATCTATTTTTAATACTAACCCATTCTGCAGTGTTTTTTGAGGAAAAAGAAAGGCTTTTAGAAGAAGCTAAACGCATTTATAGTCCACTTATTTCCTCTGATAGAATTTTTGTAGTTGATAGTGTATTAAAATTAATTTATGAGGATTTAAAAAAGGGTAAAACTCTTGAGGAAATAAGAAGGGAACAAAGACAAAAAAGAAAATGGGTTGTTTACTTTAAAGATCTTGCTGAAGAAGAAGGATTAGATGAGATAGAGGCATTTATTAAATATTCAGGTTTTGAGGAATTGATACCCATTCTTGAAAATTTCTTACTTTCTGCTCCTTTTTCGGAATTAATGAATATTTTAGAATTAATAAAGGAGGGATATAAAGAGCAGATAAATATTCATCAGGAAACTATCCGCTTATTAGAGAGCCAAAAAAAAGATAGAGAAGAATTTTTAGCAGAAATTGAAAAAAGACAAAAGGGTCTTAAAAAACTTGAAACTTACTGTTATTTTGTTTTAGAAGAAGCGGCAACTATTTTTATAGGAGTTCATTCTCCCATAGAGAATTCTCTTGATAATTTAAAATTTGACTATTATGATAAGTTTATAAAATCAACCGATATAGAAGAATTAAGAAAATATTATAGGGATGCCGAAAACGACCTTAATATGATTGTACAAGAAAATATTAGAAATATAAGTAAGTTTTTTAAAGAAAAACTTGAACAAGTAGGTGAACAGTTTAGAGAAGAATATAACATACAGATTCCTAAAATTGATTTTTCCGCTATAGAAGAAAACTGTAGAAAAGCAGTGGCTAAAAAAGAAGAAATTACAAAAGAAGTTATAGAAAGTATCGCAGAAAATTGGAATTTTTTAAAACCTTGGAAATGGCTAAAATCAAGTAGAACAAAAAGGGTAGTTGTAGGAGTAAGGGAAGTTTTAGATGATGAAGTATTTTTTAAAACTCTAAAAAATAACCTTATAGAAAGCTTTATTGATGTAATCGAAGAGTTAAGAGATCAATTTTATAGAGCCTTTGAATTTTACAAAAAAAGTATAAGAAAATTGTTAGAAGAAAAACGAACCTATTTGGAAAATCTTAAAAAGGAATTAAAATCAAATGAGAGGATTGATTATGAAATTCTTATGCTTGAAAAAAATATTGCTTTAATTGAAAAAGAGATAAAAATAATAGAAGGATTTATAAAAGGATTATTGCAATGATAGAATCTAAAACTCTTAAACAAATAGAAAAAAAATTAGAAGAAGATATTTCTAAAGAAATTGAACTTATTAAAAGTGAAATCTTTTTCATTTTAGATAAAGACCTAGATATCTACTTTTTGAGGGAATTTGTAAAACAATATCCTCGTAAACTTTTAAAAGAAAAGGCTGAGGTTTTGCTTGATACCCTACTAAATTATCTTATGAAAGAAATATTAGAAAAAATTAAAAATATGCATCTTGAGCACCAACATAAATTTTTTAAAGAAAATTTTAGAGATAAAATTAGAATTGAAGCTCTTTCAGAAAATGGAAATTTTAAACCTCAACCTATAAAAATAAAAGAGGAAGAAGGATTATTAGATAAAACTATTACTGCAGCACCAGGAATTGCTGTAAGTGCTGGAGGAATTATTGCAACTATAGCTATACCTGAAACAATACCCTTAAAAGCTATTCCAGCAGTTTCTACCTTATTTGGTCCTATATATATAATTAAAAAATTAAAAGACAAAAACAGAAGACTTAAGAAAATCTGGAAAAAGCAGGTTAATTCCTATCTAAAACTTGCTAAAAATGATTTAAAAAAATGGCTCTTAGATGTAGAAGCAAATTTTTTAAAGGATTTAGAAATTTTTCATAAAAAAATAAGTTCCTCTCTTGAAAGTCCAATAGATAGAGGTAGTATGAATTATGTAAAAATTAAAAATACTTAAAAAGGAGAAGAAAAGATTATGGTAAAAAAAATTTTCCCCAAAATTCAAAGTATTATAGATAAAAGTAAATTAGGAAAAAAAGGAATATTAGCCTTTGATTTAGGAAGTTATTCAATTAAAATAGCCGAAGTTCAAATTATTAAAGGTGAACCAATTTTGACTAATTTTGTTCGAGGAAGAACTTATAAAAATGTTATTATAAATGGAATTATTAACGATTTTCAATATTTACTTTCCAATATACAAAATGTTTTAGATGTTTTTAGAAGCAACACTAAAATAGTAAATCTTTCACTTCCCTATGACCTTGTAATTTTTGATTCTTTCAAAAGCCCACATATTCCCAGTGAAGAAGAAATAAAAACTAAGATAAATGATGAAATACCTTATAAAATTGAAGATGTTTATTATAGCTATTATATAATTCCCAAAAAGGATTTTTATCAAATCTTTTATCTTGTAGCTAAGAAAGAAATAATTGAACAGTATGAAACCCTTATAAAAACATTAGAATATCAAGCTAATAATATTGATGCAGATTTTGTAAATTTACATAATCTTATAGAAGCCATTTATGGAGAAAAAACAAAGGTGATTATAGACTGGGGAGATAGTAAAATTAAATTACTTTTTTGTGAAAAAGAAGTACCTATATATAGCAGAGAACTTTTTAATTTAGGAATAAAAAACTTAAGAAAAGATATAATCAAAAATTTAAAAGTTGATGTTGATATTGCTGAAGCTTTAATAGTAAATCCAGAAAGAGATAATTATCCTGAGGTTAAAAAAATTTATAAAAATTATATTAAAGAAGTTCTTGAGGAATTAGAAACTACTATCAAATTTGTAACAGGAAAATTTAACTTAACTATTGAAAATATATTCTTAGTCGGTGGAGGTGCAAACATTCCGAATATAGATGAAATCTTTAGTGATTCTTTAAAAATTAATACACAAATAATTGATTTGAAAAAACTTATTAAATTTTCTGATAATTTTGATCCAGATTATACAAAAATAGTAAAGACTCAAGGAGCAATAGCAGTCGCTACTGCAATGAGAGATTTTCTCTAAGTTTCTTGTTTTATCAATTTTTTAAATTCTTTATAAATTTCAGGAAGTTTAGCAAAAATAATTACTGCTCTTTTCCAAATATCTGCTTTTATTGCAGGAATTCCTGCTACTTCTTCTCCAGGGGGAACCTCTCCCGTTACACCAGATTTACCTGCTACTTTTGCACCTTTTCTAATCTTACTATAGGGAGCTACTCCAACTTGTCCTCCAAGCATTACATAATCTTCTAAAACTGCACTCCCACCAATTGCTGTATGAGAAACAAGAATATTTTCTTTCCCTACTCTCACATTATGTCCTACCTGCACCAAATTATCAATTTTGGTTCCCTTTCCTATAATTGTTTTTCCAAAAACAGCTTTATCAATTGTTGTATTTGCGCCTATTTCCACCTCATCTTCTATTTCTACAATTCCAAAGTGATAAATTTTTATGTTTTTATATCCCTCTTCCATTTCTTCTTGAGCAAAACCAAAGCCATCTGCACCTATTACTACTCCTGCATGAATTATGCAATTTTTACCAATTTTAGTATAAGGATAAATTACTACATTGGGATAAATAATTGTATTTTCTCCGATTTCTGAGTAAGCTCCTACAAAAACCCCTGGATAAATTACTACATTTTTTTCTATTTTTGCCCCTTTTTGAATATATACTAAAGGATATATCGCACAAGGCTCTTTTATTTTTGCTTCATCTTCTATAAAAGCATAACTACTTATACCCCATTTTGGTTCTATTTCTATTTTAAAAAGTTCAGTAAGCTTAGCAAAGGCAACTCTTACATTTTTTACTTCTATAGCTGATTTTTGAGGAAAATACTTGGCAAAACCCTCTGGACAAAGTACTGCTTTAGCTTTTGACTTTTGGGCTTCATCTACCCTTTTAAAAGAATCTACAAAAATTAAATCTCTTTCCTTAGCTAAGGGAATAGCATTAATTCCTTCTACCTCAAAATCTTCTCCTATCAAGGTGCCATTTAATTTTTTGGCAAGTTCTGAAATTTTAATTTTTTTCATTTTCAAATTTCCTCACAAAATTTTTTAATTCTCCATTTTTAATGTATTTTCTTTCTCCAGTTTTCCTTATTTTAACCTCAATTTCTTTATTCTTTTCATAGCTTTTCCCTAAAATCACTTGAAGAGGAATCCCTATTAAATCTATATCTTTAAATTTAACTCCTGGTCTTTCTTCTCTATCATCCAAAATCACATCCCAATTTTGAGATAAATTTTTATAAATTTTTTCCGCCTCTTCTTTAAAGGTCTCTTTTAAATATATTATAGCTATTTGAAAAGGTGCAATCTGCCAAGGGAAAATTATTCCATCTTCATCATGGTTCTGCTCAATAGTTGCAGCAAGTATCCTACTTACACCTATACCATAACATCCCATAATAAAGGGCTTCATTTTCCCATCTTTATCTAAAAACATAGCTTTCATAGGTTCACTATATTTTGTCCCTAGTTTAAAAATATGCCCCACTTCTATACCTCTTGTAAAACTTAAAGTTTCTTTACACTTTGGGCATAGGTCTCCTAAGGTTGCTTTCCTTACATCAGCCACTATATTTGGTTTGAAAGTTGATCCTAAGTTAGCATTTATATAGTGATATTCATCTTCATTTGCTCCTATAACAAAATTGGGATATCCTTCTAAAGCTTTATCAGCAATTACTTTTATTTTTAAATTTTTAGGTCCTATAAAACCAGGACTTGCTCCTACAATTTTTCTAACCTCCTCTTCATTTGCCATTCTAAAAGTTTTACCAGAAAATAATTTTTCAAGTTTTACTTCATTTACTTCATGATCTCCTCTTACACAGATAGCAACAGCTTCTTTTTCCTCAATAATGTAAATTAAGGTTTTAGTTATTTTAGAAACAGGAAGTCCTAAAAATTCTGCTACTTCTTGAGCAGTCCTAACTCCAGGAGTATAGACCTTTTCTAATGGTTTTTCAGGCTCTAAAGGATATTTTTCCCCAGAAATAGCAGGAGTAAGTTCTATATTAGAAGCATATCCACATCTCTCACAAAAAGCTATTAAATCTTCTCCTGTTTCAGCAAGTACCATAAATTCATGAGAAACATCTCCTCCTATAGCTCCTGTATGAGCTTCAACTGCCTTAAACTTTAACCCACAGTTGGTGAAAATCTTTTCATAAGTTTCATACATTAGTTGATAACTTTTTTCTAATCCGTTCCAGTCTGCATCAAATGAATAAGCATCTTTCATTATAAATTCTCTTGCTCTCATAATGCCAAATCTTGGACGAATCTCATCTCTAAATTTTACTGCTATCTGATAAAGAATAAGAGGAAGTTCTTTATAGGATTTTACATCTCTTCTTATTATTTCAGTAATTACTTCCTCATGAGTTGGTCCTAAGCAAAAATCATGTTCTTTTCTATCTTTAAATCTTAAAAGTTCTTTTCCATAAGCATCCCAACGTCCGGTTTCTTTCCAAAGTTCTGCTGGTTGAACAAGAGGCATAAGAATTTCTAAAGCACCAGCTTTATCCATCTGGTATCTTACAATATTTTCTATCTTTTTTAAAGCTTTAAAACCCAAAGGTAAAAAGTTATAAATACCAGAGGCAAGTTTTCTTATCATCCCTGCTCTAAGCAAAAGTTTATGACTTATTATTTCAGCTTCAGAGGGATCCTCTCTTAAGGTAGGAATAAAAAAGTTTCTCCAGCGCATGATTCTTTTACTCCTTAAAAGTTATTTTTTTGTATTTTCTTGTTTTTAAGTCAAGAATAACAAAACTGGGGGCTCCTTCTTTCCCTAAAATTTCTCCAGGATTTATAACTAAGGTTTTACCTATTTCTTTTATCTCATACTTATGGGTATGTCCACAAAAAATAAAATCATATTCTTCTGTTTTTGCTAAAGCATAAGCTATTTTAGGATAATGAACCATAGCAATTCTATATTCTTCTATTTCTAAAAACGCACTATCTCCATGAAGCTTTATATTAGAATATTCTAAAATTTTTTGAATTAAAAGATAAATATCTCCTGGATTATTTCCTAAAATAAGGTGTATTTCTTTATCAAATTTTCCAAGAATAGGAACCATAAAAGGTGAAATCAAATCTCCGCAATGAAAAATTTTTTCGCAATTTTCTTTTATAGAAATTTCTATAGCTTTTTGTAAATTAGGAATAGAATCATGACTATCACTCATTATAGCTACTTTCATAAATCTTTTATCTCTTTTTCAAAAATTCTTCAATCCCAAGCCTTTTCCAAATTTTGTCAATTTTTTCTTTAATTTCTTTTGTCATTACTATTTCTTCTGGCCATTCCCGAGTATATCCTTCTTCTTTCCATTTTTTTGTAGCGTCAATACATATTTTAGACCCAAAGCAGGGTTGAGGACTTGCATGATCAAGGGCATCAACTGGTCCTTTCACCATCATTATATCTCTTTCTGGATCTACATTTCCAGTCATATAAAATAATGCCTCACTTAAATTTTGTACGTTAACTTCTTTATCAAATATAACTATTATTTTAGTAAACATCATTTGTCCAAGTCCCCAAAGAGCTGAAGCTACTTTAAAAGCATGCCCTGGATAACGTTTATCTATTGAAACAAAAGCCAAATTATGAAAAACTCCTTCCCAAGGAAGATTTATGTCTATCACTTCTGGCAAAATTTTCTTAATAAGAGGTAAAAAAAGCCTTTCAGTCACTTTACCAAGATAACAATCTTCCATTGGAGGTTTACCTACAACTGTTGCAGGATATATAGCATCTTTTCTCATAGTAATACAAATTACTTTAAAAATTGGGTAATAATCCTGAGGAGTATAATATCCTGTGTGGTCTCCAAATGGTCCTTCTAATTTTCTTTCATAAGGTTCTACATAACCCTCAAGAACAATTTGAGACTCAGCAGGCACTTCTAACGGAATAGTTAAACATTTAACAAGTTCAACAGGTTTCCCTCTTAAAAATCCTGCAAGAATTAATTCATCCATATCTTCGGGAAGGGGTGCAGTTGCAGAATAAATTACTGCAGGATCTGGCCCTATAGCAACAGCAACAGGTAATTTTTGCCCAAGCTTTTCTGCTTTCTGATAATGTTTTGCTCCTATTTTATGAACTTGCCAATGCATACCGGTCTCGTTTTTACTAAAGACTTGCATTCTATACATTCCTACATTTCGTACACCTGTTTCTGGATCTTTAGTAAAAACACAAGGAAGCGTAATAAAGCGCCCTCCATCTTTTGGCCAGCATTTTAAAATTGGAAGTTTAAATAAATTAACCTCTTCTTTTATCCAAACTACTTCCTGACAAGGCGCTTTATCAACTAATTTAGGAAATAAATTTTTAGCTTGCCAAAGTTTAGGAATAAATTTTAATTTTCCAAAAAACCCCTCTACTTTTTTAATTTCTATAAAATCAATTAAAGTTAAAGCAAGTTCTTCAATTTCTTTTACCCCAAAAGCAAGGTAAATCCTTTTAAAACTACCAAAAAGATTGGTTACTACAGGAATTTTATAATCTTTTACTTTCTCAAAAAGAAGAGCAGGACCATTCAATTTGCAAACTCTGTCAGTAATCTCTGTAATTTCAAGCTCTGGAGAAACCTCAATATTTATTTTTAAAAGCTCTTTTTCCTTTTCTAAAACTTCTATAAACTCTTGTAAATTTTTGTAGGCTTTCATAATACTAAACTTCAGCAATATCTTTTCTGAAACTAAAGTCTACTTCTATGGGATATTCTCCTGTAAAGCAGGCTAAACATACCTTATTTCTTAACTCTTCAACTGCTGATAAAAGCCCCTCAATACTTAAATAATAAAGGGTATCAATATCCAAAAATTTTCTAATTTCTTCTATAGAATGCTTATGTGCAATTAATTCTGCAGAGGACGGAAAATCAATGCCAAAAAAGCATGGAAATCTAAGGGGTGGACAGGAAAGTAAAAAATGAATTTTTTTTGCCCCTGCTTCTTTTATACTTTTAAGTCTGTTACGAGAAGTGGTTCCTCTAACTAAGGAATCATCAATTATAATTATTTCTTTCCCTTTTAAAATATCTTTAACAGGGTTTAATTTCATTTTTACAGAAATACTTCTAATCTTTTCTGAAGGTTGAATAAAAGTTCTTCCTACATAATGATTTCTTATCATAGCTACTTCTATTGGCAGACCACTTGCTTGGGAATAACCTATAGCTGCATAATTGCCTGAATCTGGAAAAGGCATTACAAAATCTGCCTGAAGGGGACACTCTTTGTAAAGATTTTTCCCAAGATTTTTTCTCACTAAATATACATTTTTATTAAATATATAACTATCTGGTCTTGCAAAATATATGAATTCAAAAATACAATGGCTTAGATTGAATTTCTCTTTTTTAAAGGCTTTATAAGATTTGGGTCCCTCTTTATCTATTATAAGTATCTCACCTGGCTCTATATCTCTCAAATATTGAACTCCTATTAAATCAAAAGCACAAGTTTCAGAGGCAATAACATATCCTCCATTAAATATTCCAAAAGATAAGGGTCTAAAACCCCAAGGGTCTCTAAAGGCAACAAGAATATCTTCATAAAGAAGCAAAATTGAATAAGCTCCTTTAATTCTTTTCATTGTTTCTACAATGGCATTAACAAGTCCTTTTTTAAGATTTTTAACTATTAAGTGCACAATAACTTCGCTATCCATAGTAGTTTGAAAAATATGTCCATCTTCTTCAAGTTCACATCTAATTTGATATGCATTAACAAGATTTCCATTATGAGCAATAGCTAAAGTTTTTTTAGCAAAATTTACACAAAAGGGCTGAACATTTTGAAGAATAGTAGAACCAGTAGTGGAATATCTTACATGCCCTATGGATATATAACCTGAAAGATTTTTTAGTATTTCCTCATTAAAAACTTCACTTACTAAACCTAATCCTTTCCATTCTTTTATCCTTTTTCCATCATAAACCACAATACCTGCACTTTCTTGACCTCTATGTTGAAGAGCATATAGTCCCAAATAAGTATAATTAGCTGCTTTTTCTACTCCATATATTCCAAAAATGCCACACATTTCTTTTTCTCCTTATTTTTTTCTTATTTTATAATCCCACCTACTGTAAGTTCAGGAATTCTAAGTGTAGGTTGACCATCTGCTACAGGAACACCTTGTCCATCTTTACCACAAGTCCCAGGAATAAATTTTAAGTCATCTCCTACCATATCAATTATTTCTAATACCTTAGGACCATTTCCTACCAGAGTTGCTCCTTTAACTGGATAGGCAATTTCTCCCTTTTCTATATAATAACCTTCTCTTACTTCAAAAACAAAATCTCCTGTTAACGGATTAACCTCTCCTCCCCCCATCTTTTTAACTAAAAGCCCTTTTTCTATGCTTTTTATTATTTCTTCAGGGTTATGAGGACCTTTTTCTATATAGGTATTTGCCATTCTTGGTATAGGAATGTGTCTATAATCTTGTCTTCTTCCGTGACCATTAGATTTTTTCCCATATTTTAAAGAAAAGTATTTATCATAAAGGTAATTCTTTAAAACACCTTTTTCAATCAAAATTACTTTTTGTGCGATTGTTCCTTCATCATCAAATTTATAAAACCCATAAAGAGAAGGTAAAGTCGCATCATCAATAACAGTAATAAGTTCACTTGCGACTTTTTCTCCTAATTTACCTGAATAAATAGATAATCCTTCCTCAGCATGATCTGCCTCAAGTCCATGCCCCACTGCTTCATGAATCATAGTTCCACCTGCTGTTCCTGAAAGAACAACAGGCATAATCCCTGCAGGAGCTTTTTTAGCAGAAAGCATAACCAACGCAAGATCACTTGCTTTCTCAGAAATATTTAATACCTCTGGTAATTCCTTAATTTTTTCAAAAGAAAGAGCTTTTCCAAAAACCTCATATCCTCTCTCTAAAATTCCATCTTTTTCAGCAATAACCAGAACAACGAGTTTAGAATAAACCCTTTCATCTTCTATAAGCTTTTCTTCAGAATTTAAAATAAGGATTTCCTTTTTTATTTCACTTAATCCAATTTTATAATGTTTAATATTTTCTGTCTTTTTAACCTTTTTCTTCAACTCTTCTAAAAAATCTAATCTTTCTTTAAGATACAATTCATAATCTTTAAGCTTATTAGATTCAGAAATTAAAGGTTTTTCCTTTTTAGGTTTTGAAAATTTCTCTTTTAAGCCAACTTTTACTAAGTCTTCTAAAGCTTTTATATCTTCTAAACTAGAGGAATAGGCAAATTTAATTTTAAATTTTTCATCTATTTTTCTAAAAGCTATACCCTCTTCTTTACCCCAATTTATTTCATCTATTCTATCTGGCTCTATAACTAATTTAAAAACCTCAACAGATTCAAGATAAATCTCTCCGAAAAGGGAATCTC
Source organism: uncultured Thermodesulfatator sp. (assembly GCA_964464535.1). Classification (GTDB taxonomy): domain Bacteria; phylum Desulfobacterota; class Thermodesulfobacteria; order Thermodesulfobacteriales; family Thermodesulfobacteriaceae; genus Thermodesulfobacterium. Next base: position 124,831 of record CAYXGJ010000003.1, read on the forward strand.
CCTGGGAAAAGCTTTTTAAAAGTTTATCAATATTTTTAGGAATTTTTTCTTTAAGTTTCATTTTGAAAACTATTTTAACAAATCCACATATTTTTGAAACTCCCTTTCAGTTAAACACCCCTTCCTTCCAAAATCTCTAAGACTAATACCTGCTGAATAAATACCTAATTTCAATATATTTTCTTCTGAAAAACCCAGTTTAATACCTGCTAAAACACCAGCATTAAAATAATCTCCTGCACCTGTATTATCAACTATTTTTTCTACTTCATAAATTGACATTTTAAAACTTTTCTTTTTAGAATGAAATTCTGCACCTTCCTTTCCTTTTTTTAAAAATATCTTATCAATTCCTAAGTTTAATAACTCTTTCAGAGATAAACCTATTTTTTCTAATTCATATTTGGTAATAAATAAAATTTCTGTGTTTTTTAACCAAAAAAATAAAAATTCTTTACCTAAATGGGCATAAACTTCACCAGGATCAAAAGAAATTTTAAAATTTAAACTGGATAAAATTTTTCTCTGAAATTCTTGACCACTTTTACTAGCAAAAGAAGAAAAATGGAAAGAGCTCTCAAATTGAGATAAATCAATTTTTAATTCCTGAAGAAAATCTTCACTATTTCCTGGACTAACAGCTATAAATCTATCTTTTCTTTTATCAAGTAAAATAATAGCTAAACTTGTTTCCCCCTTTTTTATAATAAAATCTGTATTTAAATTTAATTTTTCAAATTCTTTAATTATTTTTTTGCCAAATTCATCCTTTCCAGTTGCTCCTAAAAAGGTATTTTTAAATCCCCATAAAGATAAGGCATAAATTGTATTTGCTCCTGATCCTCCTCCACATTCAAAAAGAAACTTTCCCTTTTTTTCTAAAAATTTTAAAAATTTTAAAAATTTATTTCTTTCTAAAACGATTTCCCTTCCTGGAAGAATTTTTAAACTTTCAAATTTAATCTCAGAAAGGTCTTCTATCTCGAAAAATATATCCCAATTTAGTGATCCACAACCAGTAAAATCAAATTTCATCAGAATTCTCGCCAAGATTTATACCTTAATTAAATTTTTATTATATCAAAAAGACTAATAAAGACTATAAAAGATAAGGCATTGTGTATCTTTTAATTAGCTTAAACGAAAAAGGGTTGATTTCTTAAAGAAAAAAGGTGGCAAAAAAATAATTTGCCACTTTTAAAATTTTATAAATAGTTTTTAGATTTAAAGAAGGGTAGAACGCCCTTTTTCTGTAAGGCTATATTCTTCTCCTTCTAGGGCAATAAAACCAGCTTCGGTAAGCTCTCTTAAAGAGTTTCTTACCTGAAAAAGAGGTCTTTTAGTAAGTTCTGCAACTTCAGAGGCGGAAATCTTACCTTTTTCATTTAAAAGCTTAAGAAACTCAATTGCTCTTTCACTAAGTTTACCATCAGGGCTTATACATCCAGCAGGCATTTTTTTCTCTCCTTTTTAGCTTAATTTTTTCTTACAGAAATACCAATCAATGCATTCATATCCCTGTTTAAATCTGTTTACAGCTTCTTCATAATTGGTAGGTGGAGGTACTATTACTTTTGTATTTTCTTCGGTAAACTCCCAAACTTGAGGTTCAGGTACCCAATTAGCTGGAGTTGCTACACCATGTTTATCTGCTGTCTGCAAAGCATCTATCAATCTTAAGATCTCCTTCATATTTCTTCCTGCAGAAAGAGGATAATAAATAATAGCCCTTATCTTTCCATTAGGATCTATAATAAAAACTGCTCTTACAGTAGCAGATGAGCTTTCCCCTGGATGTAACATACCATAAAGCTTAGCTACCCTTCCGTCAGCATCTGCTATAATAGGAAATGGGATTTCAATCCCGGTTTTTTCTTTAAGATTCATCGCCCAAGCTATATGGGAAAAAACACTATCTATACTTAAACCTAAAAGTTGAACATTTCTTTTGGCAAATTCATTATTCATTTGGGCAAAGGCTAAAAACTCAGTAGAACAAACAGGGGTAAAATCTGCTGGATGAGAAAAAAATACCACCCACTGGCCTTTAAAATCTTCAGGAAATTTGATAGGACCCATTGTAGTCATTGCTTCAAAGGCTGGTGCCTGATCTCCAATTCTTGGCATACTAATTATTTCTTTTACCTCTTCCATAATGCACCTCCTAATAAAAATTTTTATTTTAAAAAAAATATAATACAGTAAAATTTTTTGTCAATTCAATAGATTTTGCAAGAGATAATTTTTATAGCAAACATTAAAATTTAGTTATAGATCCTTCTAACAATATCAAAAATAATCTTGAAAATCTATCAAAAATTAAATAAGATTAATTTTGTGAGTGAAATTATATTTTTGGGAACAGCTGGTGCCCGTTATGTAGTTGCTAAACAATTAAGAGCCTCTGCTGGAACTGTTATAAATATTAATAATTCTTATTTACTTCTTGACCCTGGCCCAGGAACTTTGCTTCACCTTGCCAAAAAGAAAATCCCTATTGAGAAAATAGAAACTATTATAGTTTCCCATCAGCATTTAGATCACTCAGCGGATTTAAATATTATAGTTGACGCTGTTACTGAAGGAGGATTAAAAAAAAGAGGAACTTTGTTTTTAACAGAAAGTGCTTTAAAAGAAGGAATTTTACTTTCTTATCTTAAGCCCTATCTTAAAAAAATAGAAATCTTAAAACCTAATACTTTTTATGAAAATTTTCCCTTTAAATTTAGAACTACCTGTTTACTTAAACATACAACAGAAAATTATGGGCTACTTTTTTATCTTCCAGAAAAAAAGGTTGTTGGTTTTATAATTGATACTGCCTATTTTGAAAAATTGGAAGATGAATTTGCTTCTGCAAATATTCTTGTAATTTATACTGTAAGGCATACCCCAAAAGAAGGAGTTTTACATTTAAGTATCTCAGATGTTAAAAAGATTTTAAGCAAAATAAAACCTGAAGAAGTTATTCTTACTCATTTTGGGATGACCATGCTTAAAGCCAATCCTTTTAAAATAGCTCAAGAGCTAAGTAATGAGCTTGGATTAAAAATAAGAGCCTGCTATGATGGAATGAGCATAAAAATCTAGCGAGATTTTATTTTTGATAAAATAAATTTTCTCAAAGGTTCTATGTTTTCTTTTTCTTTACAAGATGTCAAAAATATCGGAAAATCAGGGTTTAACACAAACACTTCTATATAATTTTTGACCTGTTTATTAATTTCTTTTTTAGAGAGTGTATCTATCTTGTTTAAGACAATACAGAAAGGCTTTTTGATAGACTTTACAAATTTAACTAAATTTATATCAAGTTCATCAGGAATCCTTCTTATATCAAAAATTAAAATAAGCAAACAAAAATCTCTTACTGCTTTAAGATATCCTTCAACTAAATATTTCCATTTTTTTTGTAATTCTGCTGGTGCTTTAGCAAAGCCATAACCAGGAAGATCAACAAGATAAAATTGATAATCTATTCTAAAAAAGTTTATAGATTTAGTAAATCCAGGGGTTGAAGAAATGCGAGCTATATTTTTTCTATTAAGAATAACATTTATTAAAGATGATTTCCCCACATTTGATCTTCCTAGAAAGGCAATTTCTGGAAATTCAGGAGGAGGAAGATCTTTAAGATCGTATACACTTTTTATGAATTCTATCTGTTTAAACATTTTTAAAAGAGGAGGGGGCAGGGTTTAAGTAAGCCGGGTTCTGTTACCTGAGACATCCTCAGGCGGTGGTTATTTCTCTGGGGAGAAGGTTACCCTTCTCCTCAAGCGGCCTACCTGAGCCTTTTGGGCGGGGAACCCTTAGGCTCTGTTTGGCCTTGCTCCAAACGGGGGTTACCGTGCCACAGGATGTTACCATCCTGTGCGGTGAGCTCTTACCCCACCTTTTCACCCTTGCCCGCACTAAGAGAGCTAAAAATCTCTCTTAGCCGCTGGCGGTCTGTTTTCTGTGGCCCTTCCCAGGGATTACTCCCTCCGGGTATTACCCGGCGTCCTCCCCTGCGGAGCCCGGACTTTCCTCCCTGGAAGATCTCTTTTCAAAGATCTTCCAAAGCAACCACCTCTTAAACCCTACCCCTTTTTAAATTTTAAAGCAGATTTTCACTACTTCAACACCTAAGAAGTATCCTTCAACTTCTTGACAAATCTTAAGAGTATATTATTTTTAGTCTTAACAAAGGGCCGTTAGCTCAAGTGGTAGAGCAATGGACTCTTAATCCATAGGTTGGAGGTTCGAGTCCTCCACGGCCCACTTTTTAATTGTCAAATTTTTTCTTCATTTTTTCAATTTTTGTTGAAATAATTTTCAATATAAGTTATTTTTAAATCAAGTAGATTAATTATTTTAATTAATTTTTTGCTAAAAATTGTTAAAATTTTATAAAAATCTTGAGGAAGCTAAAGGGAAACAATTACCATAAAAATAAAAATTTACAGAAAATTGGATTTCCTAGGAAATCAAAAGTTTTTCGCAAGGGATAAATTTATTTAGGAGGTGTCCTATGTATAAGCATATTATAAAAATTCTAGTTTTTCTTTTTTTATTTTATAATATTACTTTTGCCCAGTCTTCTATTAGCTCAGAAACTCAGGTTTGTATTTCTTGTCATGAAATAGTAACTCCTGGTATAGTTAAAGACTGGAAGGCAGGATTACATTCTAAGGTTACTTTAAAAGAAGCTTTAAGTAAAGATCCCCTTTCTCGTAAAGTAACCCCTTCCCTTTCTTTTAAAAATAAAGACATAGTAATTGGGTGTGCTGAATGTCATACCTTAAACCCTGAATCTCATAAAGATACTTTTGACCATAATGGATTTAAAGTTCATATTGTAGTTTCTCCCAAGGATTGCGCAGTTTGTCATTCTAAAGAAGTTGAAGAATACGATAAAAACCTTATGTCAAAAGCCTACAACAATTTAAAGGATAATCCCCTATATGATAAACTTATTAAATCTTCCTTAGAACCTCATCCAAATATTCTTTCTGAAAATGATGCTTGCTTAGCATGTCACGGAACAAAAGTCGAAGTAAAAGGTGAGGTAATAAGAAATACACAGATGGGAGAAATGAAATTTCCTATTCTTTTAGGCTGGGCAAACAATGGAGTAGGAAGAATAAATCCTGATAATTCAAAAGGAGCGTGTACATCTTGTCACCCAAGACATTCCTTTTCTATAGAAATTGCTCGTAAACCTTATACCTGTTCCCAATGTCATAAAGGACCAGATGTTCCTGCTTATAAAGTTTATGTGGTAAGCAAACATGGGAATATATATTCATCCAAAAGTGCTGAAATGAACTTTAGCAACGCTCCTTGGAAAGCGGGAGAAGATTTTAAAGCTCCTACTTGCGCAGCATGTCATGTAAGTTTATTAGTTGATAACAATAATAACGTAATTGTAGAAAGAACTCATCAAATGAATGACAGAATCTCTTGGAGAATTTTTGGATTAATATACGCTCATCCCCATCCCAAAGACTCTGATACGACAAAAATTAAAAATAAAGCTGGTCTTTCCCTTCCTACTGAATTAACAGGAGAATTTGTAAAAGATTTTCTTATAGATGAAAAGGAAATGGAAAAAAGAGAAAATAAAATGAAAAGTATTTGTATGGCTTGTCACACAAGCTCTTGGATAGAAAACCACTTTTTAAAATTCCATAATGCTATAAAAACAACAAACGAACAAACCCTTGAAGCTACAAAAATTTTGCTTGAAGCTTGGAAAAAAGGGGTAGCCAATGCTTCTTGTATTTTTGATGAAGCTATAGAAAAAATGTGGGTTGAGCAGTGGTTATTTTATGCAAATTCTGTAAGGTTTGCCTCTGCTATGGGTGGAGCAGATTATGGAGTATTTGAAAAGGGAAGATGGTATCTAAATAAAAACATACAAAATATGAAAGATTGGCTTCTCTTTTTGCTTAAGAAAAAAATAGATATTAATCCTTGACCTATTTTAAATTTTAAAGATAATTTTAAATTAATCTAAAAAAAGGCCGAATTTTTATATTAAAAATTTTTAAAAAAGGAGGAAATCTTTATGGGATTTTTTAGCAATCTTGATAAAAAAGTAAGAATTCGTTGGAAACTCATTATCCCCTTAACTATAGTTACTGCTTTTGGAGTAATAATAACAGTTATTGTTACAGGGTTTTTTTTACATTGGATTACCCTTTATCATGCTAAAAACGAAACTTTTCCTAATTATTATTCCTCTATTAAAGTTTCCTTAATAAAAGATATGGCAAGTTCAAATTATAGAGAGCTTAGGAATTACTATTTACAATCTTTAAAAAATGTAAAGATATTTAGAACCGAAAAAGTAGACGCTCAATTTGGTAGTGAAAGCTCAAGTTTTTATCCTTCTCAAGAAGAAAAAGTTTTTATTGATAAAATTATTCTAAATAAAGAAGAAGGAAAAATTTATAAAACAAATGGTTCTTTAAAAGCTCTTTATCTTTTAAAAGCTAAAAAAATGTGCCTTTCCTGTCATAATGTTAGAGAGGGAGATCTTCTTGGAGGAGTGTTTATAGAAATACCTTTTAAAGATGTTTTTTCTGTCGCAAAAAAGATACAATTAGTATTTGTAATTTTGGGACTTCTTGGAATATTAGTTACTCCTGTAATTCTTTATATTGCATATATAGTAACTCATAGACCTCTTGATAAATTGGGAGGTCTTCTTGAAAAAATGGCAGAGGGTGATCTAACCATAAAAATTGAATTTCAAGATAGAGTTGATATTGTAGGAAGACTTGCAAGAAGTATGCACAAACTTTTACAATCTTTTATCTCTCTAAATGAAAAATCTCTTATTTATTCTCAAAAATTAGCTGATTTAACTGATGAAAGTTTTAAAATTCTCAATAGAGCTTTAGAAGACGCAAAAATCCAGAGCACTCAAGCATCACAGGTTGCCTCTGCTATTGAAGAGATGAGTGCAACCATTGCAGATATTGCAAAAAATGCTTCACAAGTTTCAGACCTTGCAGTTCAAAATATAAATGCTGCAATAGAAGGAAAAAATATTTCTGAAGAAGCAACAAACATTATTATAAAAGCAAACGAAGATACTATAGCTTTAAAAAATGTAATTGAAGAACTAAACAAAAGTACAGAAGAAATAGGTTATATAGTCCAACTTATTAAAGATATTGCTGATCAAACAAATTTACTTGCTCTTAATGCAACAATTGAAGCAGCTCGCGCTGGAGAGCATGGAAGAGGTTTTGCAGTGGTTGCTGAAGAAATAAGAAAACTTGCAGAAAGAACAGGCAAAGCAACTGATGAAATTGCAGAAAAAATAAAAGCTATTCAAGTAGAATCAAATAAAGCCTTTGAAAATATGGAAATTACTGCTAAAGAAGTTGAAAAGGGAGTTGCTTCTTTAAATAAAGTAAAGATTTCTCTTGATAATATTGTGGAATCTTCCCTTAAAGTAAAGGATGCCATAGCTCAAGTTGCTGCAGCAACAGAGGAACAATCTACAGCAAGTAATGAAATAAGCAAAACTGTAGAAGAAACAGCTAAATTAACTGCTGAATTAACAAGCTTAATTGAAGAACTTACAAAAACTATTTACAGTTTAGTAAGTGTTTCATCAGACCTAAGACATACTGCATCTTCAGTAAAAACAGAAAAATTAAAAGAAGCGCTTTTTGATCTCTTTAAATCAGATCACGAAAGATTAATTATTAGAGTTACTGGTCATTTAATGGGACTTGATACTTTAGATCCTGAACTGCTTGGGAATTATAAAGCCTGCAGTATAGGGAAATGGCTTTACGAAGGTGAAGGAGAAAAATTTAAAGGTATATCTATATTTTCTGAGTTTGAAGAATTCCATAAAAGATTTCATTTGCTTTGTAAAGACATTGTAATTGCTTATAACAGCAGAGATAAAGAAAGGGTTAGAAATTTAATGGCTGAAAAAGAAGAAATTGCCATAAAATTAATTTCTTTATTTGAGAAAATGAAAGAAATTTATTTAAAGGAGCTTAAAAAAGAATTGTAGCTTTTAACTTTCTTGTATATTCTTAGAATTCTTATATAATATTTTTTAATGATTAATATCCGTCCTCACAATCTTGATGAATTTATAGGACAGAAAAGAATAAAAGATGAGCTTTCAGTTTATATTTTTTCAGTAAAAAAAAGAAACGATATTTTCCCTCATACTTTTTTTATTGGTGCCCCAGGACTTGGAAAAACAACTTTAGCAAGGATTATAGCCTATGAATTAAAAAGAGATTTAAAGATTACCTCAGGTCCTGTTCTTGATAAAACTGGAACCTTAGCTGCAGTTCTTACTAATTTAAAAGAGGGAAATATTCTTTTTATTGATGAAATTCATAGAATGCCAAAACCCTGCCAAGAAATTCTTTATACTGCTATGGAAGATTTTGCTTTAGATATAGTAATAGGAAAAGGAAATACTGGAAAAACTATAAGACTTAATCTTCCAAAATTTACCTTAATTGGGGCTACAAATAAACCCAATCTTTGTTTAGCTCCTCTTAGAGACAGATTTCAGCTAATTTTTAAATTAAATTATTATAAAGATGAGGAATTAAGAGACATTATTATAAAAGTAAGTAAGTCTTGGGGACTTGAAATAGAAAAAGATTCAGCTTTCAAACTTGCTAAAGCCTCTAAAGGTATACCAAGACAAGCCTTAAATCTGGTAAGAAGACTAAGAGAATTTGTTTTACTAAATTCAAAAACTAAAGACCAAAAATTATTAAAAGTATCTTCTCAAGTTTTTGAAAAATTTTTAGAACTTCTTGACATTGATGAATGGGGATTAACTCCCGAAGATAGAAAATGTCTTTTAACCCTTTATAAAGAATTTAAAGGTGGTCCTGTAGGGGTTACAGCTCTTGCACTTTCAACAGATATTACCCCGGAAGAATTTGAAACTATTTATGAACCAGCTTTAATAAGAATGGGATTAATTGCCCGCACAAAAAGAGGTAGGATTCTTACTCAAAAAGGATATCTTTATCTTAAAGAAAAATTTAATTTCCCTTATAAAGAGGAAACGGAGTGTCTCTTTTCAAGTTAAGTCCATATAGTCTAATAGAAAAAAAGGGTAAAGAACCTATTGTTGCTATTACTGCCTATGATTACATCTCTGCTAAACTTGCTGAAGAAGCTGGATTTGATTTTGTTTTAATAGGAGATTCAGCATCTATGGTAATTCTTGGTGAAGAGGATACCTATTCAATAGGTATGGAAGAAATGCTTCTTTTTTGTAAAGCAGTAAGTAAAGGCGCACCAAATATCCTTCGCATAGGAGATATGCCCTTTTTATCCTATCAGATATCTAAAGAAAAAGCTATTTTAAATGCTGGAAAGTTTGTAAAAGAAGGAAGATGCCACGGAGTAAAAGTTGAGGGAGGAGAAGAGGTTGCTGAAATTGTTTCAGCCATTATAAAGGCAGGAATTCCTGTTTTAGGACATATAGGTCTTACTCCTCAAAGAAGTATGGAACTTGGAGGATTGAAAGTCCAAGGAAAAACTGTAGAAAGTGCACAAAAATTATTAAGAGATGCAGAAATATTAGAATCTATAGGGGTCTTTGCTATAGTTATTGAATGTGTTCCAGCAGAACTTGCTAAATTAATAACCCAAAGGGTAAATGTTCCAACTATAGGAATCGGTGCAGGTCCCTATACAGATGGACAAATACTTGTTTTCCATGATGTAGTAGGACTTTATCCTGAAATGCGTCCTAAATTTGTTAGAACCTATTTTAATGGATATGAAAATTTAAAAAAAGCTTTAAAAGGCTTTATAAATGACTGTAAAAATAAAGCTTTCCCCTCAGAAAAGGAAAGTTTTAAAATTTCTGAAGAGGTGTTGAAACAAATAAAAATTGGTGTAAAGTTTAGGAACTATAAAAATTTGGAAGGAGAAAGAAAAAGTGGGTAAACAAAAAATGAAAACTAATAGATCTGCAGCAAAAAGATTTAAAGTTACAGCTACAGGGAAAATAATGCATAGAAAGTCTGGAAAAAGTCATTTATTAAGAAAGAAAAGCAAAAAAAGAAAAAGACATCTTAAACAGGAAAAAGAACTTTTTTCCGGATATCGCTCTCATATAAAAAGAGGTATTCCTTATAAGTTTTAAAAAATCCTTATTCTTAAAAGGAGGTTTTCTTATGCCAAGAACAAAAGGTGGTTTTAAAACAAGAAAAAGACATAAAAAATTGATAAAATTAGCTAAAGGATATTGGGGACAAAGAAAAAATGTTTTCAGAAGAGTTAAAGAGACAGTTGAAAGGGCTTTAGTATATGCTTATAGAGATAGGAGACAGAAAAAAAGAGATTTTAGAAGACTCTGGCAGATTAGAATTAATGCAGCAGCAAGATTAAATGGATTAAATTATAGCAAATTTATGGGAGGATTAAAGAAAGCAAGCATAGAACTTGATAGGAAAGTTTTAGCCAATTTAGCCATAAATGAACCTGAGATATTTTCTAAATTAGTTGAAATTGCAAAAGCTCAGTGGCAATAATTTAAGAATTTCTAAAAATGATTTTTTCTGAGATAGAAAAACTTAGAAAGGAAATTTGGGAAAGTTTTGAAAAGATAGAAGATCTTTCTCAATTAGAAAATTTCAGAATTAAATATTTAGGTAAAAAAGGAGAAATTACTTCTTTTCTTAAACTTCTAAAGGATCTTCCCTTAGAAGAAAAAAAACGTTTAGGAAAAGAACTTAATGAGTTAAAAGATCTATTAGAAGAAAGATTAAGAGAAAAAGAAAGAGAAATTTTATTTAAGGAAGAAGATAAAGACTTAGGTTTAGATCTCACCTTACCTGGAAGATCTCCTTTTATAGGGACCCTTCATCCTCTTACTCAGGTAATCGATGAACTTTGTGAAATATTTTCAAGGCTTGGTTTTGAAATAGTAACAGGACCAGAAATTGAAACAGAATATTATAATTTTACTGCTTTAAATATCCCAGAGTGGCATCCTGCAAGAGATATGCAAGCAACCTTTTATCTTAAAAACGGAGCTTTACTAAGAACACACACATCTCCTATGCAAATTAGAGCAATGCTTGAAAGAACTCCTCCTTTAAGAATAGTTGCTCCTGGAAAAGTATATCGCTGTGATGCAGATATTAGACATTCTCCCATGTTTCATCAAATAGAAGGATTAATGGTAGATAAAGAGGTTAGTTTTGCAGACCTTAAGGGTGTTTTAATTTATTTTGCAAAAGAGATCTTTGGAGAAAAAACCAAAGTTAGATTTAGACCAAGCTATTTTCCTTTTACTGAGCCAAGTTTGGAAATGGATATTGAATGTGTAATTTGTAAAGGAAAAGGGTGTAAAGTTTGTGGGGAAACTGGGTGGTTGGAAATACTTGGAGCTGGAATGGTTCATCCAGAAGTTTTTAGAGCAGTTAATTATGATATAGAAATTTGGCAAGGATTTGCTTTTGGATTAGGTATAGAAAGAATCACCATGATAAAATATGGAATAGATGATATACGAATATTTTTTGAAAACCATCTATTGTTTTTACAAAGTTTTAAATAAATTGGGAAATTTCAATGAAAATTCCTATAAGTTGGCTTTCAGAATTTATTGAATTAAAAGGAAGTCCTGAAGAAATTGCAGAAATTTTTACCATGGGAGGAGTTGAAGTAGAGAATATAGAAACTCCTTATAAAAATTTGGGGGAATTAATAGCAGTAAAAATCTTAGAAGTCTATGAACCAGAAGATCTTAAAGATTTAGTTCTTTGTAAAGTAACAGATGGAAAAGAAATTTTCACAGTTTTAACTACTGCCAAAGATCAAGTAAAACCTAATTTAATGGTGGGGTTAGCAAAACCTGAAAGTTTTACTTTTGGTTTCGAAAAAGTAGAAACGAAATCCATTAAAAATTACAAATCTTACGGAATGTTTTTATCTCCCTATGAAGCTGGCATCGGTGAAGAAAGAGAAAAACTTCTTATTCTTCCTGAAAATTCTCCTCTTGGTGAATCTATATATAAAATTTTGGGAATTTCTGAAGTTGTCCTTGACCTTGCTATAACTCCAAACAGAGGGGATCTCCTTTCAATATTTGGAGTAGCTCGGGAATTAAATTTACTCACTTCCTGGGAATTAAAATTACCAAATTTAGATGAGAGCTTAAGATTGGGTGAAGAATTTCTTGGCAAAATAGAAATTTTAGATACCGATGGATGTTTTAGATATGCAGGAAGATTTATAGGAAAAGTAAAAATAAAAGAAAGTCCTTTTTATATACAAAAAAGGTTGTGGCTTTGTGGTCTTAGACCTATTAACAACATTGTAGATATAACAAATTATGTGCTTTTAGAATTGGGACAACCTCTTCATGCTTTTGACTGGGACAAAATAGAAGATAAAACCATTATTATAAGAAGTTCCTATCCTAAAGAAAAACTTTTTATGTTAGATGGTATTGAAAGAGAACTTACAGAGGAAGATCTTGTAATAGCTGATACAAAAAAAACAATGGCTCTTGCAGGAATTATGGGAGGTGAAAACTCTGGAATTTCTGAAAAAACAGAAAACATATTTCTAGAGTCTGCTTGGTTTAATCCAAAAAGAATAAGAAGATCCTCTCAAAAACATAAATTAATTACCGAGAGTTCCTACAGATTTGAAAGAAACATAGATCCAGAAGGGGTTATTTGGGGATTACTTAGAGCAAGTGAACTTATTTTAAAGTGGGCTGATCCTGAAATTTTTTCTGAAATAATTGATATATATCCTAAACCCTTTGTTTCCTCTGGTATATCACTTCTAAATCAAAAAGTTGTCAAATATTTGGGATTCCAAATTGATTCTTTAGAAGTAGAAAGAATTTTAAATAAAGTGGGAGAGGTACAAAAATCTGATTATGGATTTCACGTAATTCCTTTTTCCTATCGTCAAGACTTAAAGATACCTGAAGATCTTATAGAAGAAATTGCAAGGATTTATGGTTACGAAAAAATCCCTTCCACCTTTCCTAAAAGTATACTTTATTGTAAAAGTCCCTCTCAAAAATTAGAATTTGAAAAAAACCTTAAAAATATTTTAAAATCCTTTGGATTTTCTGAAGTTATTACTTATAGCTTTATAGATCCAAAATCTTTAGAAAAATTAAATCTCAGAAAAGATGATAAAAGATTAAAATTTATAGAACTTGCTAATCCCTTATCTTCTTCTCAATCAATTATGAGAACTTCTTTAATTCCTGGACTAATTGAAACTGCTTGTTTTAATTTTTTTAGAGAAATAAGCTCTCTTAAAATATTTGAAATTGGGAAAATATTTTTCCCCACTGAAAAGGAATTGGCAGAAGAACCTCTTCATCTTGGGATTTTGCTTATGGGTAATAAAAATAAAGAATTTTGGTATGAAAATTTAAGAAAATTTGATATTTATGATTTAAAAGGGTATTTAGAATCTCTTTTTGAAATTTTTAGAATAAATATAGATTTTAAACTCCATTCCTCAGAACCCTTTCTTAAAAAGGGAGCCTCCTTTGATCTTTATTTAAATAACGAAAAGATTGGATTTGCAGGTGAAATAAAAAACCTAATACTAAAAGAATTTGATCTAAAACCTCCTTTATTTGTTTCTGAAATTAATTTAGAAATTTTATTTGAAAAAATTGAAAGCATAGAAAAGAAATTAATAGTAAAAAAACCACCTAAATATCCATCTACTTTTAGAGATATAACTTGTGTTCTTAAAAAGGAAATAAAAATTGGAGAGATTTTGGATTTTATGAAAACTTTATCAATTCCTTATTTAGAAGATGTTAATTGTATTAAAATTTACGAGGGGCCTCCTATCCCAGAAGGAGAAAAAAGTATAACTATAAGGTTCTATTATAGAGCTGAGGATAGAACCCTGAAAGATGAAGAAGTTAATAAAATACAAGATAAAATAGCTAAAATAATATTTGAAAAATTTTCTGCTAAACCAAGATAAAATGACAACTATTAATAAAAAAATAATTATGAATAAATTACATCAAAAAGTAGGGCTTTCTAAAAGAATTCTAAAAACCTTAATTGATGAACTTTTAGAAGAAATTAAAAAAGCATTAGAATTAGGGAAAGAAACTAAAATTGTAAGATTTGGAAATTTTATTCCCTATGAAACTAAAAAAAGAAAGGGAAGAAACTTAAAAAATAGAAAAGAGGTAGAGATAAAACCTTTTAAAAAAATATTATTTCGCGCAGCTCCTCAATTTAAAATAAAACTACGTAATGAAAAATAATAACAAAGAAGAGGAAGGTCTTTACATAAGTTTTAGTGAAGTTACAAAACTTCTAAAAGTTAAACCACACATTCTTCTTTATTGGGAAAAGAAAATCCCCCAATTAAAACCTTATCGTATTGCCAATCGAAAGTTTTATAAAAAAAATCAAGTTAACCTTCTTTTTAAAGTAAAAGAACTTCTTGACGAAGGTTATTCCCTTGAAGGAATAAAAAAAATTTTGAAAAAAGAATCTTTAAAAGCTTCAACTTATAAAGTTCCTTTAGAAAGAGATCTTAAAAAATTAATGGAAGCAATTTTAAAAGAACTCAAAGATATTTACCAAAAATTATAATTTTAGAGCACTTTTTTATTAAGTTCTTTATTTAAATTATTTACAAATTTATATTGACAAATTTTAATTTTGTATTAATTTAAATATAAAAAAAATTTTAATTAGGAGGATAAAAATGGCTGAAAAATTAGGAGTTTATAAATGTAATGTATGTGGAAATATTGTTTTAGTTATGCATAGTGGTATAGGACAATTAGTTTGTTGTGGGCAGCCTATGCAGCATATGGTAGCTGGATCTATTGATGCAGCAGTTGAAAAGCATGTTCCTGTAATTGAAAAAATAGGTAATACATACAAAGTAAAAGTAGGAAGCACTCCCCATCCTATGACAGAGGAACATTATATTGAATGGATAGAACTTCATGCAGATGAGGATAAGGTTTACATTAAATTTTTAAAACCTGGAGATACTCCAGAAGCTACTTTTCAAGTAGAGGCAAATAAAGTTCTTGCTAAGGAATACTGTAATTTACATGGATTATGGGAATCTTCTAAGGTTTGTGAACCCTCTAAATAATTTTTATAAAAATAACAGGAGGTATAGAAAGATGAAAAAATACAAATGTAGTATCTGTGGAAATGTATATGATCCTGAAGTAGGGGATCCTAAAGGTGGAATACCTCCAGGAACACCTTTTGAGGAACTTCCTGATAGCTGGAGATGTCCCAGATGTGGTAATCCTAAAAATGTATATTATCCTGAAGAAGATTAATTTTTGATATTTTCTAGACTTTAAAAATTCCCTAAAAACGGAGGTAGCTATGATTAAGTATAAGTGTAGGGTGTGTGGCTATATTTATGATCCTGACGAAGGAGATCCTGAACACAACATCCCTCCAGGAACACCTTTTGAGAGCTTACCAGATGATTGGGTTTGTCCATCCTGCGGAGCACCAAAAGAAGAATTTGACCCTGTCTTAAAATAAAAAATTTTATTTGAGAGAATTTTTTATGAAAAAATACAAATGTAGTGTTTGCGGATATTTATATGATCCTGAAGTAGGAGACCCTAATCAAGAAATACCCCCGGAAATACCCTTTGAAAATTTACCTAACAATTGGATTTGCCCTATTTGTGGTGCAGTAAAAACCGATTTTGTTCCTGAAGAGTAAAAGATGTTTTTATGCTTATATTTTTTGCGGGGGTTTCTCCTCTATTTTTAAATAAAAAATTATTTAGGAAGAGATTAAACATGATTAAAATAGCTTTCTTTGCCTTTAAAGAAGAACCAATGTGTTTTATCCATGTTTTATTAAATGCCTTATATGCAAGCGAAAAGGGATTGAA
>CAYXGJ010000004.1:0-24543 GCA_964464535.1 uncultured Thermodesulfatator sp.
CTTATAATTTTTAAAACAAAGTATTAATTTTTAAATAATCAAAAATTATGCCATTTTTAGCTCTTGATTGCGAAGGACCTTTAACCCTTAATGATAATGCCTTTGAATATTCTCAAGCTATTATTCCAAAGGGAGATTACTTTTTTACTCAGATTTCAAGATTTGACGATTATCTTGCAGATATAAAAAAGAAAGAAGGATATAAAGCTGGAGACACCTTAAAACTGATTTTACCCTTTTTAAAGCTTTTTGGTGCCAATAATAAAAGCTTAAGAGAATTTTCTAAAAAGACCCTTGCCTTTTTACTTGAAGTTCCAGAAACCTTACCTAATCTAAATAAAATTTTGCCAACCTTTATAATAAGCACAAGTTATAAGCCCTATTTAGAAGCCTTATGTGAAGTTACAAACTTTCCTATGGAAAATGTTTTTTGCACAGAGGTTGATTTAGATAGAGTAAAGCTTTTACCTTCTGAAGCTAAAATATTAGAAAAGTTTTATGAAGAAATAATTAAAATGCCACTTATAGAACTTCCTAAGGAGGCAAAAAAACCTGAAGATTTATCTTCAGAACTTTTAAAAATATTAGACTATTTAGAAAAAATATTTTTTGAGACAATCTGGAACATGGAGATAGGAGTTTTTTTAAGAGAGGTAAATCCAATTGGTGGATTTGAAAAAGCAAAAGCCTGTGAAAAAATTTCTAAAGAGCTATCTATTCCTTTTTCAGAAGGATTTTATGTTGGAGATAGTATAACTGATACACAGGCCTTGTCTTTAATTAAAGAAAATAAAGGAGTTTCCCTTAGCTTTAATGGTAATAGATATGCTTTAAGAAGTGCTGAATTTTATGCCCTCTCTAAAAAAGGAAGTATTTTTTTAGAACTGGCTAAGATATTTTTAGAAGAGGGAAAAGAGCCTTTAGAAAATTTAGTTAAAAATGAGCCTTATGAATTTGGGAAAATTCCTTTACAAAAAGAAGAATTTGATAAGCTTGTGGAAAAAAGTGAAGCTTTTAGAAAAAAAGTAAGAGGAGAACTTATAGGAGCTCTCGGATGATACCTCTTCAAGATATTCTTCCCAGAAGAAACCCTCCTATAATGACCTGGATTTTAATTTTAATAAATGTAGTAGTGTTTTTTTATGAAATCTCTTTATCTCCTTTAGAAAGAGAAAATTTTTTTAGACACTGGGGATTTGTTCCTGCAAGATTTTTTGATGAATATTTTGCAGTATTAATAGGAGAGCCAGCTTATCGTAAATATCTTTCTTTAATTACTCATTTATTTATTCACGGAGGATGGCTTCATATAATAGGAAATATGTGGACTTTATGGATTTTTGGAGATAATGTAGAGGATAGATTAGGACCTTTTAGATTTCTTTTATTTTATTTGCTTTGTGGAATTTTTGCAACCTTTACTCATGCTATAATTTATAAAGACTCAGTTATTCCAGTTGTTGGAGCGAGTGGAGCTATATCTGCTGTTATGGGTGCCTATTTTATGATGTATCCCTTAGCAAGGATTTTGGTTGTTTTTCCTGTGCTTTTCTTTCCTATATTTTTTGAGATTCCAGCCTTTTTATATTTAGGCTACTGGTTTTTAATTCAATTTTATAGTGGACTCTTTTCTTTAGCACTTCCTGCCTCAGTCGGTGGAGTTGCTTGGTTTGCTCATATAGGAGGTTTTGTAATAGGTGCACTAATTTATAGAATTTTTTATAAAAAAAGGAAAATTTACTTAGATGAATATTGCATATTTGGTTCCCTTTTTGACATAGATAAAAGATAAAAGTTATAAAGGGGAAATAAATATGGGATTTGGAGATCTTTTCTGGATTATCTTTATTGCTATCGCAATGCAGCCCTTTTTAAGACAAAAATTTTTAGAAATTGCCCGACAAAAAGCTATAGAAGCCATAGAGAAAAAAAGAGGTTCAAGGGTTATACTACTTGTTCATCGACAGGAAACTATGAGTTTATTAGGATTTCCTATTATGAGATATATTGATATTAATGATTCAGAAGAAGTAATAAGAGCAATTCGTCTTACTGATAAAGATGTTCCCATAGATATAATTCTTCATACACCGGGAGGTCTTGTTTTGGCATCTCTTCAGATAGCTCTTGCAATTAAAAAGCACCCAGCTAAAGTTACTGCTTTTATTCCACACTATGCTATGAGTGGAGGCACTTTAATTGCCCTTGCCTGTGATGAAATTGTTATGGGTGAGCATGCAGTTCTTGGACCAGTTGATCCTCAAGTAAAAGAATATCCTGCTGCCTCTATTTTGAGAGCAGTTAAAAGAAAACCACCAGAACATATTGATGATAATACTTTTATTTTAGCTGATATTGCTGAGATGGCTTTAAAACAAATGAAAGAAAATTTAAAAATTATTCTTGATGAAAGATATCCGCCAGAAAAGATAGAAGAAATTGCTGAAATTCTATCCCAAGGCTATTTTACTCATGATTATCCCATTACTTATGAAGAAGCAAAAAAACTGGGATTACCAGTAAGTAAAGAGATGCCTGTTGAGATATATCAGCTTATGAAACTTTTCCCTCAACCAATAAGAGGTACACCTACTGTAGAATATATACCTTTACCAAAAAAGGGAACAAAAGGCTAAATTTAGAGAAGAGTATTTAAAACCTCTTCAAAGGTCTTATAACTTTCTTCTCCCCAGAGAACAAAACGAACAAGCTTTGGTTTTTTATTTTCTTTTAAAAATTCTATAATAGTTTTTAAAGCAATTTGAGCAGCCTCTTTAAGTGGATAACCATAAGCACCAGTACTTAAAGCTGGAAAAGAGATAGAATCTATATTATATTCTAAAGCTTTTAAAAGTGAGTTTTTATAAGCACTGGCTAATAATTCTGATTCTCCACTTTTCCCATCTTTATAGATAGGACCAACTGCGTGAATAACATATTTAGCTTTTAGATTTCCCGCACCTGTTATAACAGCTTGTCCTGTAGGGCAATGGGTATATTTTGCTCTAAGCTCTTCTAAGATAGAAGGGCCTCCTTTTCTGTGAATTGCTCCATCAACACCTCCTCCAGGAATAAGCCTTTCATTAGCTGCATTTACTATAGCTTCTGTATCTTGTTCAGTAATATCTCCTTGAATAAGCTCTAAAATACAATCTCCAATCTTAACCTTTTTCATACTGATTATTATAATTATTTATATGAAAATTCAAGAGGCAGTCTTTAGTGTGTTTCCTTTTGAGTTTAAGCTTTCCTGGAATGTAAAGGGTGAGTTAATAAAATTACAATTTAGATTTAGCTTTGATGTAAAACCTAAAATTAAGGCTTTTAGTTCACCTATGGTATTAGATTGGATTAAAAATTTTTATTATGCCCTTCTTGAGTACTGGAATTTTAAAGAAAACTATATAAAAGTTCCTCACCGAATTTGGTCAACTAATTTTCAAGCTAAGGTTTTAAAAGAACTTCAATCTCTCAAAATAGGAGAAATTTTAACTTATAAAGATTTTTCAGAAAGAATAGGATGTAAAAGGGCTTATAGAGCTGTAGGTTTAGTTCTTTCAAAAAATCCTTTACCCCTTGTTTATCCTTGTCATAGAATAATAGGAAATAAAGGACTTACAGGATACTCTCAAGGGCTTCTTCTTAAACAATTTTTAATATATAGAGAACTTAATTATAAATTTTTGACAAATTATGTCAAAAAGATGACATAATGTTTTAGAGGGGCTTGAATTTTAGCAATTTATGATTAGGCATATATTTTGAAAGGATATTATATAAAGTAGGGGGTTGCCTATGGCTGAGGAGGTAAAAACAGAAGAAAAGGAAAAAAAGATTAAAAAGATAAGTAAAAAGAAACTTTTGTTATTTTTAGTAATAGGTTTAGTGATAATAGTTTTAGCAGGTAGCGTAATTGCTGTTTTCACAACTTTTAAAGGGGGTAAGGAAAAGGAAAAAGAAAAAATCCCTAAGGAAACGGTTATTTATGGTATGGAGCCTATTGTAGTTAATCTTTTTGATCCTACTGGAAAAAGATACTTACAAGTTAGACTTGCCTTAGAATTAAGGGATAAAAAGGTGGAAGAAGAAATTAAAATTAGTGAGCCCAAAATTAAGGATGTAATTATTAGTACTTTAAGCACTAAAACCCCTGAAGATGTTTTACAGCCTGAAGCAAAAGATTTAATAAAAAATGAACTCTTACAGAAAATAAATTCTGCCTTAGGAGAAGAAGCTATTTTAAATATTTATATAACTCAATATATTGTGGAGTAAAAAATGGAAGAAAAAATTTTAAGTCAAGAAGAAATAGATGCATTGCTTGCAGGGCTTGCTGAAGGAAAAATAGAAACTGAACCTGAGAAAAAAGTAGATGTGGGTGAGGTTAAACCTTTTGACTTTAGAAATTATACTATTTCAGCCCGTTTAAGAATTCCTGGCTTAGAAGTGGTAAATGAACAACTAATAAGAAGTTTAAGAATGCATATTTCAACTATTTTGAGAGAAGCAATTGATATTCATAGTCTTCCTCTTTATATGGAAAGATTTAAGGATTTTTTAAATAGAATACCTGTTCCCACATCCATCCATATTTTCAAATTGGAACCTTTAAAAGGTCAAAGCCTTTTGGTTATAGATGCTACCTTAGCTTATCTATTTATAGAAAGATTTTTGGGTGGAGAAAGAAAACATGTAAAAGTTGAAGGTAGGGAATTTACTTCTATTGAACAAAAACTTATTAAAAAGGTAGTTAATATTATTTTTAATGAATTAGAAAAAGCATGGAGAAACATAATACCTGTTAAGGCAAAATATATAAGAGGAGAGGTTAATCCTCAATTTGCAAGAGTCTTAATGCCTGAAGAAACTGTAATAGTTTCGGGTTATAACATAGAGCTTGAAACTGTAAGTGGAAAAATTCTTTTTTGTTATTCCTTAAATACCCTTCAGCCATTTAAAGAAAAGTTGTATTCTCCTTATCAATCTGAAGAATATATAGACTTAGCTTGGAGAAAATCCTTAGAAAAATACGTTCTTAGTAGTGAGATTGATCTTTCAGCTATTTTAGGAAAAACAATTATAACTTTAGAAGATTTATTAAATCTTGAAGAAGGGGATGTAATTGTTTTAGATAAAAAAGTAGAAGAACCTGTGGAGATTTACATAGAAGGCATTCCTAAAATACTTGGCAAATTGGGTGTATTTAAAAACCATATGGCTGTACAGGTTCAAAAGTTTTTAACTTTTGAAGAAGAAAATATTAAAAAGGAGGGAAGTTGATGCCAGAAGAAACAAAAGAAAATTTAGAAGAAATAAAGGAAGAAAAAAAGCTTGAAGAAGAATCTGAAGGCTCTGAAAATTTTAAAGACTCTGGAGATATGAGTCCTGATGAGTTAATGGCTATGTGGGAAGAAGCGCTTAAAGAGGCTCAAGCAAAGGAATCTCAACCAAAAGAACCTTCAGCTCCGAGTAAAAAAGAAACTCCTTCTTCTCAGCCAGCCAAATTAGAAGAACTTTCTCCAGCTCAAAAAATTGGAGCTTATCCAGAATTAGAATTTATTCTTGATATTCCTCTTGAAATTTCTGCTGAAATCGGAAGAACTAGGATGCTTATTAGAGACCTTTTAAAACTCAATCAAGGCTCTATTATTGAGCTTGAAAAGTTTGCAGGAGAGCCTGTTGAAATTTATGTTAATGGAAAACTTATGGCTAAGGGAGAGGTGGTTGTAGTAAATGATAAATTCGGAGTAAGAATTACGGAAATTATCAGTGCTCAGGAAAGAGTTAAAAAGTTAGGATCCTAAAAGTATGGAATGGATTAATTATTTACAAAGCCTGGGAATCCTTCTTTTGGTATTAAGTATTTTACCTTTAGGAGCTCATTTTTATAAAAAGTTAAATGTCAAAAAATTTACATCTGATCATATAAAAATTTTAGAGATAAAGCCTATTAATTATAAGGCACAGATTTTATTAATTGAGGTTAAAAACAAAAAGATATTATTGGGATATTCAGAAAAGGGATTTACCCATTTAGGAGAGATTAAAGATGATGTTTAGTTTTTATGCAGTTATGCTTCCTACTGTAAAGATAGGTTTTGAAAATGTCCAATCCCCGGAACAGGTTTCTACAATTTTACAAATTTTAATTCTTCTTACCATCCTTTCTATAGCCCCAACACTTTTATTGATGCTCACTTCTTTTACCAGATTAATTGTAATTTTCTCTATTCTCAGGTATGCTATCGGAACTCAGCAAACACCTCCCAATCAAGTTTTAATTTCTTTGGCACTTTTTTTGACCTTCTTTATTATGGCTCCTACTTTTCAGAAAGCCTATGAAGAAGCTTTTGTACCTTATTTAAATAAAAAGATAGATGAAAAGGAAATGTTTGAAAGAGCAACTAAACCTTTTAAAGATTTTATGTTTAAAAATACAAGAGATAAAGATTTGGCTTTATTTATAAAGTTGAGAAATGAAGAGCGTCCAAGGACACCTGAAGATGTTTCTATTTTTACCCTTATTCCAGCATTTATGATAAGTGAGCTTAAAACAGCCTTTCAAATAGGCTTTTTACTTTATATACCTTTCTTGGTAATAGATATGGTTGTTTCAAGTGTTCTTATATCTATGGGAATTATAATGTTACCTCCTATGATGATATCTCTCCCCATAAAATTACTTCTTTTTGTCCTTGTTGATGGCTGGAATTTGTTGGTTGGATCCTTAGTTAAAAGCTTTCATTAAAAGGAGCATATATGACTGATACCACAGTTTTAACTTTAGCTAAAGAAGCAGTTATCCTTTCCCTAATTCTCTCAGGTCCTCTTCTTCTTACTGCTTTGGTAGTTGGTTTAATTATAAGTATTTTGCAAGCTATAACCCAGATTCAGGAAATGACTCTTACTTTTGTTCCCAAAATACTTGCTATGATTTTAGTATTTATCTTAACTTTACCCTGGGCTTTGAAAAAACTGATTACTTTTACACAAAATTTAATTTTAAACATACCTACCTTTGTTAAATAGCTATGGAAATGTTACAGGTTTTAGAAAAAAATATTTATACCTTCTTTTTTATATTTTATAGAACCTTTCTTCTTTTTCTTCTCTTTCCTCTTTTTGGTGTGACCTTTTTCCCTACCAAGCTGAAAATTATTATTTCTTTAGCTTTTGCCTTTATTTTAGCTCCAGTTTTAACCTTTAAACTTCCACCTCTTACTGATGTAAATGTGGTAAGGATTTTGGTTTCTGATTTTATTTTTATTTTTCTCGTTTCCTTAATCTTTAGAATTATTTTAGCAGGGATGCAATTAGGAGGAGAGCTTGTAGGAATACAAATGGGATTTGGTATATCACAGACTATAGATCCTATAGCTGGATTTAGCATGCCTGTTATTTCTCAATTCGTTTATATTATCTTTTTGTTACTCTTTTTTAGTTTTAATTTTCATCATCAGTTAATATACTTTCTTTATGAAAGCTTTGAAAAGATTCCCCCTGGAAGTTTTCTTTTGAGAGAAGAAATTGGTAATTTTATTATCAAAAAAAGTAAGCTTATATTTGAGCTTGGTATTAAATTTTTAGCTCCCCTTTTAGTTTTTATGATGCTTATTTATGTGAGTTTGGCTGTTATTGGAAGATTGATACCTCAAATAAACATTATTTTTGTAGCCTTCCCTTTGATAACAGGGCTTGGCATTTTATTTTTTGGTCTTATGCTTGCTATCCTTCCAAGGATTATGTATCCCTGTTTTACTGATTATTTTAAATCCATATCTTTCTTTTTGAGGTAAAAAATGCCTGAGGAACTTCTTCAGGAAAGAACAGAAGAACCCACGCCGCGAAGGCGTGAGGAAGCAAGGAAAAGAGGACAGGTTGTTAAAAGCAGAGAACTGTCCTCAGTAGCTATCTTAAGTGCAGGATTTTTTACTTTTATAACCCTTGGTTATATGTTTTTCCGCCAATTTTATTTAGTTTTTTATAAATCCCTTAATAGCTATTATTTCGATTTGAATTTATCTACATTTTTAAGTTTAAATAAAACAATCTACTTTTTTGTTTTAAAAATCCTTTTACCTTATTTTTTACTTATTTCTTTAGTTGCTATTATAGTTTATCTTATCCAAACAGGAGGTGGGGTTTGGGCAGAAGAGGTTATCAGTTTTAAATTTGAAAGAATTAACCCTGTAGAGGGATTTAAAAGGCTCTTTTCCTTAACAGCTTTTTTTGAATTAATAAAGGCTTTATTGAAAATTTTAATTATTGCAGGAGTTACTTACTGGATTATCAGCAAATATATGCCAAATATTTTAAAACTTTTTGGAGTAGATATTCCTTATTTGGCATATAATTTTAAAGTTTTATTAAAAGATTTTTTCTCAAAGCTTCTTGTTATTCTTGCTATTCTTGGAATTTTAGACTGGGTTTATAACTGGTGGGATGTGGAAAGAAGAATTAAACTTACTCGTCATGAATTGAAAGAGGAATTAAAACAAACTGAAGGAGATCCTTGGGTTAAAGCAAGAATCAGACAAAAGCAAAGAGAAATTGCACGTAGAAGAATGCTTGCAGAAGTTCCTAAGGCTGATGTGGTAGTCACAAACCCCACTCATTATGCTGTAGCATTGAAATATGAATTAGGTAAAATGATCTCTCCACAAGTAATAGCTAAGGGTAAAAACTTTCTTGCTCAAAAAATTAGAGAAATTGCAGAGATGCATAAAGTTCCTATATACCATGATCCTCCACTTGCTCAGCTGCTTTATGAAAAAGTTGAAATAGGAGAGTATATACCTGAAGAATTATATCAAGCTGTAGCTAAGGTTCTTGCTTATGTTTATATGCTTAGAAAAAAAATGGGAAAAGTTAAAGAGACTATTTTTAAAGAAAATATGTAAAATTAAGTAAAAGTTATGGAAAGGGACATTACTTTAAAAAGGTTTTTCGATTTTTACAATGTTTCTGCTATAGTAGGGATTGTTATATTACTTTCTATCATCCTTTTTCCCTTACCTCCATACCTTATAGATCTTGCCTTAGCTCTTAATTTTTCAGTATCTATTCTTATTCTTATTATGACCATGCAAGTTAGGAAAACACTTGATTTTGCAGGTTTCCCTGCTTTACTTCTGGTAACCACTTTATACAGACTTTCCATGAACATAGCTACTACAAGAGTAATTCTTTTAAGAGGACATGAAGGAACCCATGCAGCAGGGCGGATTATAAAAAGTTTTGGTGAATTTGTGGTAGGAGGAAATTATGTTGTAGGTTTTATAGTCTTTCTAATTCTGGTTTTGATTAATTTTATAGTTATCACAAGAGGAGCTCAAAGAATTGCTGAGGTAGCAGCAAGATTTACCTTAGATGCTATGCCAGGAAAACAAATGGCTATAGATGCAGATTTAAATGCAGGATTAATTGATGAAAATGAAGCTAAGAGAAGAAGGGAAGAAATATCAAAGGAAGCAGATTTTTATGGAGCCATGGACGGTGCTTCCAAATTTATCAGGGGAGAAGCAATTGCAGGACTTATTATTGTCTGCATTAATATAATTGGCGGTATTTTAATAGGAACTTTGCAAAGAGGTTTAGATTTGGCAACCTCAGCCAAAACTTATACCATTTTAACCATAGGAGATGGATTAGTTTCTCAAATTCCAGCTCTCATCGTTTCCACTTCTGCTGGAATTTTAATAAGTAGAGCTGCAGCAGAAGCAGGAATGGGAAAAGATATAGCAATTCAATTTGCTGGGCGTCCAGAAGTTTTAATGCTTGCAGGAGGGGTTGTTTTTATCCTTTCTTTAATTCCAGGATTACCCTTTTTACCCTTCTTTCTTTTATGCGCCTTACTTTTTGCTTTGGGATATTTTTCCTATTTAACTCAAAAAGCAAAAGAAGAAGCAATTTTAGAAGAAAAAGCCCCTCCACCTCCTCCTGAAATAGAAGAAATAAGACCGGTAGAACCTTTAGCTATTGAATTAGGATACGGGTTAATTTATCTTGCAGATGAGACAAAAGGAGGAGATCTACTTGCAAGAATTAAAAACCTAAGAAAACATTTAGCTCAAGAGCTTGGTATAATGATACCACCTGTTCATATAAGAGATAATTTAGCTTTAAAACCTGGAGAATATTCTATTTTAATTAAAGGTGTAGAAGTGGCAAAGGGAGAACTTATGCCTAATTATTTAATAGCTTTACCTTCAAGTTCTAATCTAGTTCCCCCAAAAGGTGCAATACCTACTAAAGAACCTGCTTTTGGAATGGAGGCCTATTTTATAAGTGAAGAACTTAGAGAAGAAGCAGAAGTAGCAGGTTTTACTGTAGTTAATTTATCTACAGTAATTACCACTCATCTTTCTGAAATAATAAAGAAATATGCAGACGAATTATTGACAAAGCAAGAAGTTCAAAGAATTATAGATACTTTAAGCAAATACTATCCAAAAATAGTAGAGGAATGCCTTAACAATGTTAACTTAACTATTATTCAGAAGGTACTTCAGAATTTAATAAAAGAGGGTATCCCTCTTAGAGATTTAATAACCATTTTTGAAACAATTAGTGATTATGGAGCAACCATTAAAGATCCAGAAATTTTAACAGAATATGTAAGACAAAAAATGTCAAGATTTATAATAAAGCCAGTTCTAAGAGATCATAATTTACCTATAATTTTAGCAGGAGATGACATAGAGGAAACAATTAAAAAGTCTCTCCAAAGAACTGAACAAGGAACATTTCTTATGATTGATCCTAAGATAGGAAGTAAAATAGTAACTGCATTTACTCAAGCTGTAGAAAGGGCAAGTCAAAAAAATATTATGCCTGCGATTTTATGTAGTCCTATAATAAGAAGGCATTTAAGAAAACTTATAGAAAGATCTTTAGCTTATGTTCCGGTTATTTCTCAGGCAGAAATTCCTATAGAAATAAAAATAGAAGTTTTAGAAGTTGTCAGATTAGTGAGGGAATAAGAAATGAGAATTAAAAAATTTAGAGGAAAAACTATATTAGAAGCTTTAAATAAAGTAAAAGAAGAATTTGGAGAACAAGCAGTTATTCTTGCTTCAGAACAAATAAAAACTGAAGAAGGAATGTTCTTTGAAATAACTGCAGCAATTGAAGAGGAAGAAATTAAAATAAAAGACAGTCATCAAGTTTTTAAAACTCAGGTAGAAGAAAACTATACTGAATTAAAAGAGTATTTGAAAAAAGAGATTTGTGAAATAAAGAAAATGCTTAGTCAAATTTTAAATCCTCAGCTTGAAAGTACAAATTATTTAGATTTAATTGAAAAAGGAGTGCCTCCTTTTATAGCTAAAGAAATAAGCAAAGCAAATCCTGACTTAGAAGAATTTATTTCTAAAGTCTTAAAAGAAAAAGGAACTGTCCCTAATTCCAAATATCAAATATTTATAGGAGATTCAGGAACTGGAAAAACTACCAATGTTTTTAAATTGGCAGCTTGGTATAAATATAAATATGAGGCTAAAGTTTTAGTAATAAGTCTTGATAATTATAAAATAGGTAACCATTTTCAAACCAAAAGATTGGCAGAACTTTTAGAGGTTGATTTTGAAATTTTAGATCTTGAAGAACTTAAAGAAATAGCAGCAGTTTTCCCTAAATATAACTACATTTTAATAGATACCCCCAGTTTAGAAAAAAGACTTCTTATAAGTGATTTAGAGGAGCTAATTTTAAAGATGCCTTTTTTAAGATTTCAGTGGGTTGTAAGAGCAACTGAACATTATGAATACATTCTTAAACAATGGGAAAAAATTGAAAAATTTCCAGTAGAGGGTATAGTTCTTACCTTTGTGGATAAAATTTACAATAGTTTGCCCCTTTTATGGATTCTTGATAGTAGAATACCCCCGATTACTTTTATCTCCAATGGAGAAAGATTGCCAGAAGACATTTTGAAAGCAGAAGAAGAAACAATTAAGA
The DNA here is from genome assembly GCA_964464535.1 of uncultured Thermodesulfatator sp. GTDB lineage: Bacteria > Desulfobacterota > Thermodesulfobacteria > Thermodesulfobacteriales > Thermodesulfobacteriaceae > Thermodesulfobacterium. Next base: position 11,959 of record CAYXGJ010000004.1, read on the forward strand.
AAATACTTTTTAAAAGTATTTTAAATTTTAGCCAAAAGGAGGTTTTATGAGAAGTATTTCTATAGCTAGTGGAAAGGGTGGAGTAGGTAAAACAAGTTTTGTTATAAACTTAGCTTTGGCTCTTTCTCAATATTCTCAGAAAGTTCTTATTTTTGATGCTGACCTTGGGCTTGCAAACATAGATGTGATGCTGGGAATATCTCCTAAATATGACATAAGATATGTAATTAATGGAGATTTAAGTTTAAAAGACATTGTTTATCCCACAGAATATAATTTTGATCTTATTCCTGCAAGTTCAGGAGTAGTGGAATTAACAAACCTAAATTCTACTCAAAAACTTCTTTTAAAGGAGCAAATGGAAGAAGTATTTAAAAAATATGATTATTTACTTTTTGACAGTTGTGCAGGAATTTCAGAAAATGTGCTCTTTTTTATGTATCTTGCTGAAGAAAGAATTATAATTTGTACCCCCGAGCCAACTTCTATAGCTGATGCTTATGCCCTTATAAAAGTTGGATATAAACATCACAGAATAAAAGATTATTACTTAGTAGTAAATATGATTAAAGATGAGATAGAAGGTAAAAGAATTTATCAACAACTTTTATATGTAATTGAAAGGTTTTTACCTGAGATTAAACTATCTTATTTAGGAGGACTTCCTTATGATGAATGTGTTAAAGCTGCTGTAAAATCCCAAATTCCATATTTAAAACTTTGTCCTGAAAATAATATTAGTAAAAAAATAATACAAATTGCTTTAAAATTAATAAAATTTAATCCTCAAGAAACAAAAGGACTTGAACAATTTTTAGAAAAATTGACAGCGGTTTAAAATGGAAAAAAAATTAATAAATCAAATTTTTTTAGAAAAACCACCTTTAGAGGAATTAATAGAGGAATTTTTGCCTGTAATTAATTACTGGGCAAACAGATATGCCTATTATGGAATTCCAGTAATTAGTAAAGAAGATCTTGTTTCTGCAGGGCTTATAGGACTTATAGAGGCTTATCACAGGTATGATCCTTCTAAAAATGTAAAGTTTAAAACTTACGCTGAATTTAGAATTAAAGGAGCTATGCTTGATGAAATAAGAAAATTAGATATAATACCAAGAAGCGTAAAAAGTAAAATAAATGATTTTGAAGAAAAATTAAGAAAACTCTATCAAGAACTGGGTAGAATGCCAAAAGATGAAGAAATTGCAGAATTTATGGACCTTACTTTAGAAAAATATTATAAATTTTTAGAAAGTATAAAAGGAATTACTTTTATTGATATAGAGAGTTTAAAGCAAAAATTTCCGGAATTAGAAGAAGAAAGCATATTTGACTTAATAGCTGGAGATCAAAAAGAGGACCCCTTTGAAAAATATGCTTTAAAGGAATTACAGGAAAAATTGGAAAAAGCTTTAGAATATCTTTCAGAAAAAGAAAGAACGGTGCTCGCTTTATATTATTATGAAGGTTTAACCATGAAGGAAATTGCTAAAATACTTGATTACACAGAAAGTAGAATTTCTCAAATACATAATAAAGCAATTTTAAAACTTAGAAGCATCTTAAATAAATAGTTTTAAAGAGGTATAAAAAATGGCACTTAATACAAATATTAAAATTTTAATAGTAGATGATTTTGCAACCATGAGAAAAATTATAAAAAACATTCTTCTTCAACTTGGATTTAAAGACGTATTAGAGGCTGATGATGGGACAACGGCACTTGAGTTTCTTAAGAAACAGAAAGTGGATTTAATAATTGCTGACTGGAACATGCCTAAAATGTCTGGTCTTGAACTTCTTAAAGCTGTTCGTAATAATGAAGATTTAAAGGATATAAAGTTTATTATGGTTACAGCTGAGGCTCAAAAAGAAAGTGTAATAGAGGCTATTAAACATGGGGTTAATCAATATGTAGTAAAACCCTTTACCCCAGAAACTTTAAAAGAAAAATTAGAAAAGGTCTTTGGAGACTAAAATGGAAGAAGATATAAAAAAAGAGCTAAAAGAGATTAAAAAAGAAGTAGAAGCAAAAGAACCTCCTTCAGAAATAGAACCTAAAAAGGAAAAACCTGAAGAGAAGATAGACATAACCCCTGAAAAGGCTGAAGGTTTAATAGAAAAATTAATCAAACCTGAAGAAGAAAAAGAAGAGGTACCAGAAGAAAAACCTAAAAAGATAAAATCTAAAGATGCTTTTCTTATACTTGGAAGTGCCTTTGTGGTAATATTTATTATTCTTGGAATATGGATGAGTTTAAAATTAATAAAAGGAGATTTTAAAAAAGAAAAAAATTTAAAACCTCTCTCTGAATCTAATATCTTAATTCCAGAAGGAGAAGCTGTTAAAAAATTTTCTAAAATAGTAATTTCAAAAGAGGAAAAAGAGGTTGAATATCCTTATAAATTAGAACTTAAAAATTTTTTGATTCCTCTTGGTTTAAAAGAGTTTTTAAGTTTAAATGTGACTCTTTATTTTGATAACAGTACTTCAGTAAAAGAGTTAGCAGATGCAGAAATTAATTTTAGAGAGAAACTTTATAGTTATTTAAAAAATGTATCACCAGATATATGGAAGGATACTAAAGAGGTTGAGGTTTTAGAGGAAAAAATTAAAAAAGAGCTGGAAAAAGAAAATATAAAACCCCTTCCTCAGAGAATAATATTAGAAGGGGTAATATTAAAAGGTTAAAGGTGAAAATATGCAAATCTTTTTAATTCTTCTTTTAATAATAGACATTATTATGATAGGAGCTTTTGTTTTCTTTTATATGAGATTTAAAAAAGTTTTTGAGTTGCCTTGGGAGGATATTAAAGAAAGTATTGAGAAGGCTCAGGAATTGGTTGAAGAGCTTAAAAAATTAAGAGCACTTTCAAATAAAGGATCTGAAAAGGATTTAAAAAGAGAGATCCATTTATTAGCTCAGCAAGGATATTCTTTTAAGGAAATTGCTAAGAAATTAGGTGTTTCTGAGGCAGAGGTGGAATTAGTTTTGTCAACAAAGAAAAATATTAAAAAATAGAGATTTATGCAAATTACAGGCCCAGCACCTATTATTTATCTTCCTGAAAATTTATGGTCCCTTTTTACAAGACCTGGGCGAGAATTATTAATAAAAGTGCTTAATATTGAAGGGAAAACTCTTTATTTGGAGTTGGGAGGAGAAAAATTTCAAGCAAGAATGGGAGGTACTCTTACTTCAGAAAATTTTACTGTGGGAGAGGTTTTAAAGGTAAGAGTAGCTAAAACAGGTAATCCTATTATCCTTCAAGTTATTTCTCCAGAAAAGGAGGCAGAAGAACTCAAATTTTTATATTTAATAAATGCAAAATTTGCTGAAAAATCTATTAATAAAGAAGTTTTTCAAAAAGATTTCAATCTTTTAGCTACATTTATTAAAGATTTAGTGGGAGTAACAAATAAAGAAAAGAAAGAAACTATTGATAAGGAATTAAAAGATTTGTTTGGAGAGAAGATAAAATCTTTTAATATTTTTTATAAAGATGAAAAAGTGATAATTCCTTTTGTTTTTAGCGATGAAAGATCTTGGGGATTTTTAGAGTTGGGAGAACCTAAGGAAGAACAAGGTAAAATCAAGCTCTTTTATTTTAAAATGTTTTTTGAATACTTAGGATTAATGGAATGTTTTCTAAGCTATATAGAAAATGAGATATTTATAGATCTCTATTTTGTTAATAGAGAATCTTTTGAATTAGCAAAAGAGGAAATTAAAAATTTAGAAAATCTTCTTTTATTATATAAAATTCCTACCAAAATTAGTATAAATATGGGAGAGATTTTGCCTGGACAACTTTTAAAGAAAGAGGGATAGTATGTACAAAGTTTTGGTAGTTGATGATTCAAAAGCAATAAGGGAAATAGAAAGAAAATATTTAGAAGAATTAGGCTTTGAAGTATTAGAAGCAGAAAATGGGGAAAAAGCCTTTAAAATTTTAGAAGAAAATTCAGATATAAAACTTATCTTACTTGACTGGCATATGCCAGTTATGAATGGATATGAGTTTTTATTAAAGCTTCGTTCTAATCCTAATTGGTCAGATATTAAAGTTATGATGATAACTACAGAAAACCAACAGAGAAGTATAATTGAAGCTATTATGGCTGGAGCTAATGAATATCTCATGAAGCCTTTTGATAAAGAAATGTTAGAAGTGAAAGTTAAATATCTTTTAGAGATTTTTTAGGAATGGACAAAAAAATAAAAGTCCTTGTAGTTGAAGATTCAACTATAATGAGAAAGTTAATTACAGATCTTTTGAAAAATGATCCAGAAATAGAAGTAATTGATACTGCAAAAACTGGTAAAGAAGCTGTAGAAAAAGCAAAAATTTTGAAACCAGATGTTATCACCCTTGATATAGAAATGCCTGAAATGGATGGAATTACTGCCTTAAAAATATTAAAAAAAGAAGTACCCCAAACAAAAATTATTATGTTTTCTTCACTTACTCAAGAGGGTGCCAAAGCAACAATTGAGTGTTTAACCTTAGGAGCCTATGATTTTGTTCCTAAACCCTCAAGCAAGTCTTTCTGGGAAAGCATAAAAAAAATAGAACAAGATCTTATACCTAAAATAAAAAGTGTAACACCCTTAGAAAAGATAAAATCAATCTATAGACCCTCTTTTGTTATTTCTAAAATAAAAAAGGGGATTTATAAATCTTGTGGAATAGGAGTTTCAACGGGGGGTCCCCAAACCCTTCTTAAAATAATTCCTGAACTTTCACCTAATTTTCCAGCTCCTATTTTAATTGTTCAACATATGCCACCTCTTTTTACTAAACAATTAGCAGAAAGACTTGACTCAATTTCAAGAGTAAGGGTAAAGGAAGCAGAAGAAGGTGAGATTGTAAGGGAAGGAATAGTTTATATTGCTCCTGGTGATTATCATATGAGAGTTAAGAAAAAAGATGCTTTTGTTAAAATAAAATTACATCAAGGGCCTCCTCGTAATTTTTGTAGGCCCTCTGTAGATGAACTTTTCGAATCTTTAGCAGAAGTTTATAATGGCAAAACTTTAGTTTTAATTTTAACGGGTATGGGAAGTGATGGAAAAGAAGGAGCAAAAAAAATAAAAGAAAAAGGAGGAGTAGTTTTAGCACAAGACGCAGAAAGCTCAGTTGTGTTCGGTATGCCTAAAGCGGTAATTGAAGAAGGCTTAGCAGATGAGGTGATTAATCTTTTCAATATTTCTGCAAGATTAAAAGAGCTTTTTGGAGTTTAATTAAAATGGATGAAAAAATTTTTGAATTTTTTACAGCCCTTTTAGAAAGATTATCGGGAATCTCCTATACTACAGGGAAAGAATATCTCATTGAGAGTAGATTAAATGAACTTGCTCTTTCTTTGGGATATAAAGATGTAAATGAACTTTATCATTCTATAATAAAAAAGGGAGCTGATTTAAAATTATTAAACGAAATTATAGATGCCTTAACAACTAATGAAACTTATTTTTTTAGAGATTATCATCCCTTTGAAACAATTAGAACATATATTTTTCCAGAACTACTTAAAAAGAGAGTGTCTGAGAGAAAAATTAATATCTGGTCAGCAGCTTGTTCTACCGGGCAAGAACCCTATAGTATAGCAATGATTTTACTTGAATATTTCCCTCGTTTTTTACAGATTTATAAAATTTCCATATTAGCAACTGATATATCTCAAAAATGTTTGGAAAAAGCTGAAAAGGGAATTTATAATCAGATTGAAATAAACAGAGGCTTACCTATTGCTTATTTAGTAAAATATTTTAAACAAGAGGGAGCTCACTGGTATATTGATGAAAAGATAAAAAAGCTGGTAAAGTTTCAAAAACTTAATCTATTGGAAAGTTCAATGAGATTATCTGAGAGATTTGATCTTATTTTGTGTCGTTATGTTTTAATTTATTTTTCTGAAGAAATTAAAAAGAAAGTTTTAATAGATCTATGGAGTTTGCTTAATCCGGGGGGTTATTTACTTCTCGGAGCAACAGAAGTACCTACGCTAAATTTTCCAGATATGGAAAAAAAAATTATAGGAAAAACAATTTTTTATAGAAAAAAAAGTTAAAAAAATGTTCCAAGTTAATTTAAATTTTTCCTCTTTTGAAGAAATTAAACAGTATTTTAGAGAACAGGCAAAAAAGCTACATCCTGATAAGGGAGGAAATAAAGAAGAATTTTTAATTTTATTAAATTGGTATCAGAGGATTTTAGAAAAATTTAAGGAAAAATACAAAATAGAGGTAGTTAATAAATGCCCTTTAATAGGAAACTATTTCTTTTCAGTGCTTGAATTAACAATAGAAGAAATAGCCTTAGGAGGAAAAAAGAAAATAAAAATCCCTACTTATCTTAATTGTCCTTACTGTAGAGGGCAGGGAACTTTGTTCACAGAAAATTGTGAAAATTGTAAAGGAAGGGGGAAATTGAGAATTCAGAAAGAGGTTTATATAGATATTCCCTTAGGTCTGAAAGAAGGGGATATTATATTTATTCCTAAAGAAAGAATAAATTCATTTTATGATTTATATTTAGAGGTATCAATTGCACCTCATCCTTATTTTTCTTTAGAAAACAATAACTTAATATATAAATGCAAAATTCCTTTCTGGGAAGTAATATTAAAAAAGGAAATAACTATCTATACTTTAGAAGGAAAGGAAAGTGTTTCTTCAAAACTTTTCACCAATAGTTCACCTATAGTAATAAAAGGTAGAGGACCTTTCCTTAATAATGGGAAAAGAGGGGATCTATTAATAGATTTTCAGATCTATATTCCAGAAAAAATTCCTTTTAAGGCAAAAAAATTGATCTTTGAAGCTGTTAATATCATTAAATCTCAAGAAGAATTTTAAAGATATAGTATTTAATTTTTATTCAAAAAATCCTGCAAAATCTAAAAAGACTTTCCAAACTTCTTTTTTATGTTTAGGAAATTCTTCTAAAATAAGAGCTTGCCATTTAGGAGGCTTTGGGTACTTAAGAAGCTTTAAGCCTGCTTCTTCAGGTGTTCTGTCTCCTTTTTTTAAATTACATTTTTTGCAACAAAGAACCACATTAGTCCATACTGTTTTTCCGCCTCTACTTTTAGGAATTATATGATCTAGAGTTCTCTCCTTAGGATTTTTAAGGTATTTTCCGCAATACTGACAGGTGTATTTATCTCTTAATAATAAATTCTGTCTTGAAAAAACTATATCTATTTTAGGAAGACTCTCATAATAGGGTAAATAAATTGCTTCAGGAACTAAAATAGAAATAGATGGACTTCTTATTATTTTCCCCTCTCCATTTTCATGAAATTTGGTTATTTTTATCCAGTCCTCTAAATCGTGAACACTCCATTGAGTAGTAATTACTTTAGCAGTACCTTTTACTAAATGGCAAATAGCTTTTTGTACTGTAGTAATTTGTACAGCCTGATAATATTTATTTAAAACCAAAACCTTTTCTTGAAGAATATTTTGGCTCATTTTATTCTACCACCGGACAGGTCATAGTATGATTAATAGCAGAGATATTTTGTATCTGGTTAAGAAGAATATAAGAAAGATCTTCATATGTAGTAACCTCAACCTCTACAATAATGTCATAAGGTCCCATAATTATATCAATCTTTTTTGCTTCAGGTAATTTTTTTAATTCTTCAACCACTTTCTGGGTTTGTCCAATCTGGGTATTTATTAAAATATAAGCACGAATAGCCATTTTTTTATTCTTTCATTATAAAATTTTTAAAATTTTTTAAAAATTTAAGAGCCTTAATAGATAAAGATTCAGAAAGGCTACCAAGACCACAGGAAGGAGTAAAAAAACTTTTTCTTAAAACTTTATCTTCAGAAATATTTAAAGTAGAACAAAGATCACTTAATTGGGATTTAAATTTATGAATAATTTCTTCTAAGCTAATATTTTCTAATATTTCACTGTTTGTAGGAATCACCCCCCATGCTAAATATTTGTTTTCATCTTTTAAAAAATTTTTTAAAGAATTTTTATAGATAATTAATTTATCGTAAAAATTAAAACTGTCAAAGCTTATAATATTAACTTTTGATTCCAAAATTATATCCCAAGAAGTGTTTGCACAAATATGAATTCCAGTAATTATTCCAAAATTTACTAAAATTTCTATCATCTCATTTAAAATAGAAAGAACTAAGTCTTTAGAAACAGTAATAAAAGAAGAAGATCCGAAACCTGACAAAGCAGGTTCATCAAGAAAAATAATAACTATAGGAGAAACTTTTTTTAATTCCAAGCCTTGAGAAAGGGCTTTTAAAGTTAAAAATTTTGTTATTAAATCTTTTAAATCCTCTCTAAAAATTAAAATTTCCTTATTTTCAGTTTTTAGGGAAGTAGCCAAAGTAAAAGGTCCTGTAATCTGACCTTTTACTGCAGGAAAATTTAAATTTTGAATTCTTTTTAAAAAGGCTTTAAATCCTTTAGCATAATTTTCTGAAAGAGAAAAATTTTTAAGTAAATCAAGGTTTTTTCTTTCTATTATTTCAAAATAAAGTTCATAAAATTTTATTAATTCTTCTTCGAAATTAGAGGAAGAAGTGTTAATTATTTCTTTTTCTCTTTCAAATCCAGGAAGTCCCTCATTAAATTGTAAAGTCATGTTTTCATTTTTTAATTTAAACAATTGAGGCCAAGCAGGAATATCAACAAAATCTAAAATAAGATCAATTGCTTTTTCAGGATCTTCAAAAGGGAAGCTCCCAATATGGGTTGTTTTTAAAGAAAGGAAAGAGTATTCCATAGTTTTAACTTATATGAAGTATTTTAAAAAGAGAATTTATTTTTCTTTTTTAATAAGATTTATAAAATCTTCAGTTTTTAATGCTGGAAGACTGGTTAATTTAACCCTTCCTCTTGATCCCAATTCTACAGACATTCTCATTACAGTTTCATTATTAGGTGCTTCTATAATACTTATAAAATCATATGGACCAAGAACAGCAAACTGTAAAATAACTTTAATACCCATTTTTTCAATTTCTTTGTTAACTTCCATTATTCTTTCAGGTTTTTCATTAATTTTTTCAAGTCCCTTCTCGGTTAAAGTACTTAAAATTACATAGTAAGGCATCTTCCCCTCCTAATTTTATCTTTTTAAAATTATTAAAATTGTACTTTAAAAATAGAATATAGACAAGTTTAAAATTTTTATAGTTGTAAAAATTAGAAAATTAGTTAAAATTTTTAAATCAGCCCCTGTAGCTCAGCAGGATAGAGCGCGAGATTCCTAATCTCGAGGTCGTGGGTTCGAATCCCACCGGGGGCACTTTTTATCTCTTATAATTTCATTTAAAGCATTTCAATAAAAAAATTTGCCTTGACAAATTTAAAATTTCATAGAATAATTTTTAAAAATAAATAAAATAAAAATTTTAAAAAAGGAGAATAATTATGAATAAATTATTAAAAAGTATTATTTTAATTTTTTTAGTATTATTAAGCTTTACTCCTTTAGCTAAAGCTCATTTTTTAGTGCTTTTACCTGACACAGATAATATAGAAGAAGGAAAAAGGGAAGTAAAATTAGAAGCAAGATTTACTCATCCTATGGAAGGCGGACCAAATATGGATTTTAAGATTTTAGATAGTGGAGTTTTTGTAAGAGGAGAAAAAATAAATCTTAATTGGGAAAGAGTCTTAATTCCTTCTATGAAGGGAAGTTCCAAGAAAGTGTCTATGTATAAAACTACTTTAAAAATTACTAAGCCAGGGGTTTATAAATTATATGTAGATCCTGAACCTTATTTTGAGCCTTCAGAAGAAAAATATATTAAACAAATTACTAAGGTTATGATACAGGCTTTAGGAATGGAAGAGGGATGGGATGAACCAATAGGTCTTAAAGTTGAAATTATTCCTTTGGTTAAACCTTTTGCTTTGTGGGAAGGAAATATTTTTAAAGGTAAAGTTTTAATTAATGGAGAGCCTGCAAGTAATATAGAAGTAGAAGTGGAGTATTTAAATACTAAAAATTTGAAAACTCCTTATGAATCTTTTATTACTCAAGTTGTTAAAACTGATGAAAATGGATATTTTGAATATACCATTCCTTGGGCTGGATGGTGGGGATTTTCTGCTATTGGAGAGGGAGGGAAAATTAAAGGTGTTGATGGAAAAGAATATCCCCTTGAGCTTGATGCAGTTATTTGGGTAAAAGCTTATTCTAAACCAAAGGAGATTAAATAAACTATGCATATTTCTGAAGGGGTTCTCTCTCCATCTATTCTTTTAGCAGGAAGCCTTTTTTCACTTTCTGGTCTTATTTTAGGATTAAAAAATTTAAGAACCGAAAAAATTCCTGAAATTGCTGTTTTCTCAAGTGCTTTTTTTGTAGCCTCTTTAATTCATATTCCTATAGGTCCTACTTCTGCTCATCTTGTTCTTAATGGTATAATAGGTTTACTTCTGGGATGGGCAACCTTTCCTGCTATATTTTTAGGACTTTTACTTCAGGCATTACTTTTTCAATTTGGAGGACTTACTACTTTAGGTGTAAATACCTTTGCCATGGCTTTACCTCCTGTAGTACTCGGATATATATTTAGGAAATTTCTTCAAAAAGAGAAAATCTCTCTAACTTTTATATCAAGTTTTCTTGTAGGATTTTTATCTATTATTTTTTCGGCAATTTTAATTGGATTTGCTCTTTATTTTACTGAAAAAAGTTTTGTTCCTGTTATTATCACTTTGTTAGGAGCACATTTCCCTATTGCTATTATAGAAGGATTTATCACAGGTTTTATTGTAGTTTATTTATTAAAAGTTAAACCAGAGGTGGTCTTATGAAGGTTTTTATTTTATTAATTTTATTTTTATCTCTTTTTGCTAAAATTGGATTAACTCATAAAATAAATACCTTCGCCTATAGAGAGGGAGATCAAATAATAGGTGAAGCATATTTTGCAGATGGTTCCCCCTGTATAAAATGTAAAGTAGAAGTTTATAGTGATAAAGGCACTAAAATTTTAGAAATTACAACTGATGAAAAGGGAAAGTTTAATTTCAATACAAAAGAAAAAGGTTTTATTAAAATTAAAGTAATTGCTGGAGAAGGACATCTTGCAGAATATAAAGTAGAGGGATTTAAAACCTCTCAAACTTCTAAACCTGAAGGCCCTAAAATCGGAACATCTAAAACTGAAGGAAAGATTATTAATATAAAATTAACTAATGAGGAAATGAAAGTAGCTATAAAAGAAGCTGTAAGTGAGGCTCTAAAAGAAACAATAAAGCCTGAAACTGAAGGAATAAAAAATTTATTGATGGAAATTAAAAAAGATATGGATAGAGTAAAACTTCATGATATTATCGGTGGAATAGGTTATATTTTTGGTATATGGGGTATTATTGCAGTTTTAAAATTTAGAAAAAAATAAAGATTCTAAAATTATAAATGCATCTTGAAGTATTTGCAGAAGGAGATTCTTTTTTACACAAACTTGATCCTAGAATAAAAATATTAGTTTTTTTATCTTTTGGTATATTATGTGCTATCTCAAAAGGAATCTTTATTCCCTCTCTTTATTTTATGCTTTCCCTTTTATTTATTTTTATAGCTAAGCTTAATTTTAAAACCCTTTTAAATCGTTTAATAGGAGCAAATTTTTTTATACTTTTTATATGGATATTTATTCCTTTAAGCTATAAAAGTAATCCTTATATTGAGTTTGGGTCTTTTAAAATAAGTTATGAAGGAATAAAATATGCTCTTTCTATTACTCTAAAATGTAATGCAATTATTTTAGCAACTATTGCACTCTTATCTACTTCAACCATTTTTTCTATTGCCCATGCAATGTTACATTTTAGATTGCCTCAAAAATTAGTAACTATATTTTTTCTCTTTTATCGTTATATTAGTGTAATGCATGAAGAATATATAAAAATAAAAAGAGCAGTTTTAGCTCGTGGATTTAAGCGGAAAACAAATTTACATACCTATAAAACTTATGCCTATATGGTTTCTGCCTTATTAATAAAAAGTTTTGAAAGGTCTGAAGAGATTTATAAAGCTATGCTTGCAAGAGGTTTTAAAGGGTTTTTCCCCTTATTTGAACATTTTAAACTTAGAAAAATAGATTTAGCTTTTGGTATAGGTGCAAGTTTTATTATAATTTTTATTTATATATGGGGTAGATAAATTATGGAAAATTCCATTATAACACTCGAAAATATTAATTTTAGTTATGATTCTTATTTAGTCTTAAAAAATATAAATTTTGAATTAAAGTTTGGAGAAAAGATAGGTCTTATAGGTCCTAATGGATCCGGAAAAACAACGCTTCTTTATATTATAATGGGTTTTTTAAAACCTAATTCCGGGAAAGTTTTTATTTTTGGAAAAGAGAGGAAAAGGGAGAAAGATTTTTTAGAGGTTAGGCAAAAGTTGGGATTGCTATTTCAAGATTCTGACTCTCAACTTTTCTGTCCCACGGTTAAGGAAGACATAGCCTTTGGACCTCTAAATTTAGGTAAAGATAGAAATGAGGTTAAAGAAATTGTTAAAAGCATAGCAAGACTATTTAATATTGAACATTTACTTGAGCGTCC